>NC_014207.1:305987-611974 GCF_000093025.1 Methylotenera versatilis 301 | reverse complement strand
AGTCATTATGGTCGATAAAAACATATCGCTCATATTCAGCATATTTGCACTTAATGTTGAATAAATTTGCTAGTTGGTATGTTTTAGGTAAATATTAATAGGCCTTTTTTAGAATGTAAAAGTAATTGAAAAAGTTAAATAAATTAGATCAGTTGCAATCTGCTCCAGATAGCGCAAGCCATCTGAGTAGATTCATGTCTAAAGAACTTGCACTCGCCTGGCATTTACTAGGCTCATTGCAAGGCGTTGCTATTCTTGCTATAGATGAAAAGTGTAACGTCAGTTATGCAAACCCGTATGCCAGAGATATTTTCAACCTGAATGTAAAACATGTTGCGGCCAGAACTGGTCAACTACCTAAAGCCGTACATAAACGCATCGTTACCGAATTAAAAAAAGCCAGTACTAGCTTTGTATTGCAGTACGCCGCAGGAGATGAGTTACGCACCTTGCAGGTATTCACATCACACAACAAAGATTTTGAAGACTTGCATTCAGGTTATGTGCTGCACATGCATGACGTGACCGATCGCGTCAGCACAGAATTACAATTAAGACATACCGAAAAACTACTACGCAATTTGATTGATGCAAGCCCTGATTTGATTTGCTTCAAAGATGAGAAAAACCGCTGGTTAGAAGCGAATGCTAGCAGCATAGAGCTTTTTCAACTAGATCAACTGGACTATCAACACAAAACTGATATGGAGCTTGCCACTCTATCTAGCCCTGCGTTTAAAGAAGCTTTTCGCCACTCAAAAGTATCTGATGATCAAGCTTGGAAGTTAGGTCGCTCAATCAGAAATGAAGAAGTCATTTCATTGCCACACGGTGGCGCAAAAGTGCTAGATGTCATTAAAGTGCCATTGTTTAACGATGATGGCAGCCGCCATGGCTTAGTCACGCTAGGACGCGACATCACAGAGCGCAAAATGGCTGAAAGCCATCTGCGCGACCGCAGCGCTATTCTAGATGCGCTTATTTCATGCGACTGGTTATTACACTCCGCCGAATCTTGGCAAACAGTAGCAGTGACTGTGTTGCAACAGTTATGCCTTGCTTTACGCTTTACTCGCGCAACCATACTTAAAAATGTGGAGCCTAGTAATAAAGAAGTGGCTAATGCAGCCAAATCAGGGCATTCAAAAATACTTTACAGATGGTCAGTGCCAGGCTTCAGCAATGCTGATAATGCACTTGAAGCGATTGATTTTAATGATGTGCGTTTAAATCGTTGGAAAGATGCGCTTCAACTCGGTGACCCTGTTTTTGGTGATATTCGTGATCTGCCAAGTTCAGAGCGCCAGATACTTGAGCAACATGATACGCAATCTATTGCCATCGTCCCGCTTTTCTCAGACAAGGTATGGTGGGGCAATATCATCATCGAGCGTTGCCACGACTTAATTAAGACCACACCGCAAGAGCTTGGCTCGTTAATGGCGATAGGTCGATCTTTAGGCGTCGCAATACAAAGAGAGAATGCAGGCAAGCGATTACACCAAGCTAAAATCGCCTTTGATAGCGCCAGTGAAGGCATCATGATCACCGATGACAAAGTACGCATTGTCGCTATTAACAAAGGCTTTACTGAAATTACTGGCTATTCCGAAGAAGAGGTACTGGGGAAATCTCCTAAAATACTTCAATCTGGCAATCAGGATGATCGTTTTTACAAAGACATGTGGGCCATCTTAAAAAAAGAAGAGCGCTGGCATGGTGAGGTATTCAATAAACGTAAATCTGGCGAAAACTATTATGAGTGGCTAACCATTACCGCTGTGAAAGATAATGCCGGACAAGTCGTTAATTACGTCGGCGTTTTTGCTGACATTACCGATGTTAAGCGCTCACAAAACAGGTTGCATGAGCTAGTGAATCACGACCCTCTAACAGGTCTGCCTAACCGCCGCCTACTAAATGAGCTGTTGGAACATTCCATTAAACGAGCTGAACGCGATAACCATAAAATCGCTCTATTGTTTATTGACTTAGATCGATTTAAAGCTGTTAACGATACCCTTGGGCATCAAGTAGGCGATAAACTATTGCTCGAAGCCTCTAGGCGCATTAGCTTATCCATGCGTGATAGCGACGTAGTGGCAAGGCTAGGCGGCGACGAGTTTGTAGTGATGATGGATATGATCAGCAAACCTAGCGACGCATCACTGGTAGCTAAAAAAATTATTCATGCGCTACAAATTGAATTTAATATTGATGGCCATGAAATTTACATCAGCGCGAGTGTCGGCATTTCTACATTCCCGAAAGACTGCGCGGATGTAGAAGGTTTAATTAAAGCCGCTGATATTGCAATGTATCAAGTTAAGAATAAAGGCAAAAACAACCACTGCTTCTACTCTGATGACTTGAGTAAAAGCGCGGTCGAGCGCTTTACTTTGGAAGGCCAGCTACGCCATGCCTTAGTGCGTAAACAGTTTGAGGTTTACTATCAACCACAAGTCTCGCTGATAACTGGCGAGATTATAGGTGCTGAAGCGCTGATACGATGGAACCACCCTAAATTAGGCTTAGTGTCCCCAGCCACATTTATTCCGATGGCTGAGGAAACTGGCTTAATTGTACAAATCGGTGAGTGGGTACTGCGTGAGGCCGCCCACCAAATAGTACGTTGGCACAAAGCTGGTCATGCTATTCAATGGATTGCAGTCAACGTCTCTGGCGTGCAAATTATGCGCAGCAACTTCGCCGATACCGTTTATGGCATTTTGATGGAAACGGATTGCAATCCGCACATGCTGGAACTTGAAATTACCGAAAGTACGGTAATGCAAAATACTGAGTATGTGATTGATACGTTCAATCGCATCAAGCAACTTGGCTTGAAATTAGCCATCGATGATTTTGGCACAGGATATTCATCGCTCTCTAATCTCAAACGATTACCACTCGACAAAATAAAAATAGACCAATCTTTTGTACGTGATCTACCTGATGATTTAGATGATGCCGCGATTGCCAATGCCATTTATGCGATGGCTGGCAGCTTAGGCTTTAGCGTGATTGCCGAAGGTGTAGAAACCCAAGCGCAAGCCGATTTCTTAAGCGCCATGGGCTGCAAAGAAGGACAAGGCTATCTCTATAGTAAACCTGTTACTGCCACAGAATTCTCAAAACTATTAACAAAATAAGAATTAAGAACAAAGAGGTAAAGCATATGAATAATGAACATCACTTTATGGACGTTTCACAATTACAAGTGGGTATCTATGTGCATCTGGATTTAGGATGGATGGATCACCCATTCACGCTAAGTAACTTTAAGGTGAAAGATGAAGAGCAAATCTCCATTATTAAAAAAACGGGGCTTACCAGATTGCGTTACGACCCCAAGCGTAGTGATTGTCAGCCATTACCAATCAAAACAGAGGCGCCATCTGTAGAAATAATCGAGAAGGAAACTCACCCCATTCCAGCGCCAATAAGCAGCGTAGACAATGCAAAACAACGCCTTAAAGAGCTACATCAAGCTATTAATGTGTGTGAAAGAAAGTTTATCAATACCAGCAATATTGCCCGACAAGTGACACACAATATTCTATCGGACTCTAAAGCCTCAATTGAACAAGCGGCTGTGATTATCAATGATATGGTCGACACAGCGTTAATGGAAGGTGATGTGGCGGTTCACGCGCTCAATGGCAACCGCTCCAGTGATGCCAATTACATCCATCCGCTCAATGTGACTGTACTTGCGCTGATTATGGCTAAGTCTGTCAACATGTCAAAAGAAGATGCGCGTTTATTAGGGATGGCGGCGTTGTTTCATGACATTGGCAAGGCAGAAATATCCGATAAAATCTTGCTTAAAAAAGACCCACTCACAAAGTCAGAACAATCACATTTTGAACAGCATAGTGAAATAGGTTCGCGTATGGCACAAGAGATTGGCTTACCCGTGCGTATTGGTAAGATCATTATGCAGCACCATGAGCATGCAGATGGCTCAGGTTACCCAAAACATCTGCGTGGAGAGCAAACTGACCCGTTTGCCAGATTAATTGCGATAGTGAATGGTTATGACAATTTATGTAACCCAAACAATATTGCGCTAGCCAAAACACCGTATGAAGCACTCGCGCATATGTACGCCAGCCAGCGTGCTAAATACGATGAATCTCTACTCAAACGCTTGATCAAATCGCTGGGCATTTATCCACCTGGTAGTATTGTGCAGCTTTCCACAGGTAGCTATGCCACAGTTATTTCTGTGAACCCCAACAAACCGCTCAGACCATTTGTGATGGTGCATGACCCGCTGACAGCCAGACACGAACCGCAAATAATAGACTTACGCGAAGAGCCTAGCATCAGCATCAACGCCTGCTTACGCCCAAGTCAATTACCAGCGGACGTGCTTGAATACTTGAACCCACGTAAGCGAGTCAGCTATTTTATAGATGTGGACTTATCGAACGCTGAAGACTCGCAGACTTGATAGCATTAGCTTGATGAGCCAGTTAATAGTCATATTTCAGTTGTAGATAGCCGGTACGCTGTGGGTAAGGGTGAAACACATAAGCTTTGTAATTATTTAAATTGTCTACGCCAATGCTCGCCGTTAATTTATCTGCAAACTTATAATTAGCTTTCACATCCATAATAAAAAACTTGCTCGCTGCACCGTAAGTGTCAGGGTTGCTATCACTATTATCTAAAGCATTATATTGCCTGCCACTGTAACGTGCTGCCAAGCTGTAGCTTAGATGGCTACCTTGATGATATGTTGCCACCGCTTTGAACATACTTCTTGGAATGCGAGTTGGTTTGTTACCCACCGTGCTAGGTGCATTATCGTTGCGTAACACCTCTGCATCAGTGAAGGTTGCGCTACCCAATAAGTCTAGGCCGTTTATCAGCACATCTTGCCATTGCGTTGCTAATTCAAGACCACGCGCACGAATATGCTCCACGTTTTGCGTATAACTACACCCTGCTGCTCTAGTACAAGTACCTGTATCGTAGGGAATCACACTACCCACAGCAAGAAATTGTGTAATGAGCGCATCAAATTTATTCTCGCTAAATAAACTCGCGCGAACTAAACCGTTATCAAAACGACGCTCTGCAGAAAACTCACCGGCAATGACTTCTTCTGGCTTCAAGTTTGGATTACTTTGAACAAAGTAAGGAACAGCGCCATTTTGCAAAGGTTGAAATAACTCACCAACAGTCGGAAAGCGAAATGCCTGCCCGAATGAAGCACGAAACCCCCACTCTGGTTGAGGTTCGAAGCTCAGGGAAACTTTAGGCGAAAATTTATTCACTGACACATCTTTATAATTAGCAGTGTTTAATATGCCACCGATGGTAATTTTATTTTGTCCATCATTGGCCTCCCAATGCTCGGCGCGACCACCAAAAGTCAACGCCCATTGTGGGTTAATCTGCCATTTATCTTGTGCATAAAGGGCTTGAGTACGAGTGTCACCACGCGCCGCAGAAAACAAACCGCCTTTAGCACCAGTTGACCAATCCGCAGTGTCGTTTGTCTCACTACGTAATTCGTATTGATCAACATGGTAACCAATATCAATCGTGTGTTGACCTGAATAGTTTCTTTGCGGACGCAAAGTGGTACGCGCATCAAATACTGTCCAACCTGTGCCTGCTTGGTCTGTCACGCGACCAATTCGATTGAGATATGGGTTACCCGCTGTAGTCGTTCCACTTGTTGGCGTGTTAGAGAAACTATTTTTATCTTGATGAAAGTCATAATCGGATAAAGTTAGTTGCCAATCAAAAAAATCTTTATTGTTTGACTTTAGATCTAGCGCCTGCATGATGTGCAGGGAGTCGGCCTCTGCCGGACTCATGCCAGATATATCATAGCGTTGACCATTAAAGTTAACCTGTCCGTTATAGACAGCATTTCCAGCGCCATCTTTAACATAGCTTTTCACCTCTGTTTTGCTATCCAGATTCCATACGCCCAAGGTATAAGCCGCCTTAATGGTTGGCGTGATGTCATAAGCCACTTTGAATTTAATGTTGGTTTGCTCAGAGTCATCAATGCTGTTAGCCCCAAAAATGACACGGTCTTTGTTCACTTCACTTTTGTCTTGATACGCACCTGTCACGACTGGGCTTACTCCGGGAGCCGTAGTAGAGCGATTGGCGGTTGAGAACCCCATAGGCTGGCTTCGGTTATCCAGCCTATCCACACCAAACCAAAAAGAAAAATCATTCACTTTATTGCCAAACGATGCTGTTAAATGATTTCCATTAAAGCTTTCGTTCGTGCCGTAATGTTCATAACTTTGCGTAAAAGCCTGCGCACTAGCATGCGCCTCAAATTTATCTAGCATGCGTGTCACTAGGGTAATCACACCGCCAAACGAGTTACCCGCATACAATGCAGAAAAAGGCCCGTACATCATACTGATGCTTTCAATTTCTTCTGGCGTCACCATCCCCCAGCGCGGAGAACCAAAATTGCCCTGCAAAAAATTAGACAACAACACGCCATCTGCATACAACATGTTTTGTGCGCTAGCTAGCGAACCTACAGTACGAGTGGCAATATTGCCGTTGCGATCACCAATAAAACGCTCACGCACTTGCATACTAGGCATATATTTCAAGGTTTGTGAGGAAGTTGCCGCATTGAGATTCTCTTCAATTTGTTTTTTATCGAAAGTTTCAACCGTGGCTGGATGTTTAAGAATACGACTATCAATCATCGGTGCACGCACCACAACCGCATCTAGCTCAATTTGAGTTTCAGCATCTACCTGCATTTGTTTAGATTTACTTTCAACCGCGGCCTCTTCGGCCATCAACAAATCGCTGTTACACGCCAAAACCACCGCTAATGTTAATTTCTTAAACATAGCCTTCTCCCTGAAGTATTTTTATCGCCAAATTGTATTAGAGAAATTCTTACAGCGGAATGTGGCATATTGCCGCGCGACAATTTGTCACAGGTGAATTATCGACAGGCTTAAGGTATTATTTTCATTACCGTTTTATAATGAAACCAACTTTGAATAAACGTCCATAAACGCATGCAACCAGCACAACAATCCATCAGCAACGCAACACGCCTCAACATGCAGCGTTTAGTGATGTTGCGCGGCGTGGTGATGGCTTGCCTAAGTTTCGTTTTACTGGCTTTATATCAAGCGTCTATCCCCTTGCCTTACGCGCCAGTAATGTTAGCGATAGCTTCATTGGGGCTGCTTAGCCTAATCGCATGGTGGCGCTTAAGAAAAACCACGCAAACCTCACAACGTGAATTAGTCATGCAGTTGCTAGGTGACATTGCCGCACTATCACTGCTGTTTTACTTTAGTGGTGGCTATAGCAACCCTTTTATTTGGATGTACTTACTGCCAATAACTGTTGCTGCGGTTGCACTAAGGGCAGCCTACGCGTGGCTGATTGCTGGTTTGAGCATTACTTGCTACACCCTGCTGATGTTTTACCATGTGCCGCTTTCACACCTGCACATGCACACACATGGCGATGAAAAACTAGATATCCACTTGGTCGGCATGTGGATAGGCTTTGTTGTAAGCTCGGTGATTGTGGCGATATTCATTGCGCGTATTGGGCAAAATTTACGTGACTATGATAAAAAAATTGCAGAAGTCCGCGAAAAAGCACTGGAAAGCGAACGCATGTTAGCCCTAGGCACACTTGCTACCAGCGCCGCTCACGAACTAGGCACGCCACTAGCAACTATGGCGATAGTCAGCAAAGAACTTACGCAGGAATATGCTAATCAGCCTGAGCTACTAACGCAACTCAACATATTGCAGAAACAAGTGTCGCGCTGCAAAGAAATCTTATCAAGCATCACACGTAATGCAGGGCAATCACGCGCTGACGCGGGGCAAGGCTTACCGTTGCGAGAGTTTTTACAAGATGCCATTCAACGCTGGCGTGATACCCGCCCTGCCACAGAACTTGTGGTGACGACGCCAAGCAATATGATTGACCCTATGATTGTGATGGACCGAACCTTAACGCAGGCGATACAAAACATGCTGGATAACGCAGCGGATGAATCCCCTGAACGCGTGCTATTTCATGCCGAATGGAATGACAAAATACTGAGCATTCAAATTAGAGACTTTGGCAAAGGCTTGAGTGCGGAAACTAAAAAAAAGCTAGGCACACCATTTTTCACCTCTAAAAATGAACAAGGCATGGGGCTGGGCGTGTATCTCACGCAAACCACTCTCGCGCGCTATGATGGTGAACTGACCCTGAATAACCATGTAGAAGGTGGTGTATTGGCGACGCTCAACTTACCACTTAAAAAATTATTCTTAGAAAAAATGTGAGTCATTAAATGAATCCTCTAGATACAAAAGACAACGTTGTTAATAATATGGTTGAAAATGATGGCACTGAAAATGACACGGTCGAAAAAGCCACATTACTTTTAGTGGATGATGACCAAGATTTTTTAAACGCACTGGCACCTGCCATGCGCAAACGTGGCTTTTTAGTAAGCTTAGCCAATAGCGCAGAAAGCGCTTTTGAGCTGGCTAAAAATGACCCGCCAGAATTTGCTGTAGTCGATTTAAAAATGTCAGGCAACTCAGGCCTAGTGCTGGTTCGACAACTAGCCAGCCTGAATGCTGGCACACGCATAGTCGTGCTCACAGGCTTTGCTAGCGTTACGACTGCGGTAGAAGCAATCAAACTGGGCGCAACGCACTATCTGGCTAAACCAGTAGATGCAGATGAAATTGTCGCCGCTTTTGAAAAGCAAACAGGCGATGATGAGGTAGAATTAGCGTCCAATCCATTACCTATAGAACGCTTAGAGTGGGAGCATATTCATCGCGTTTTAGCCGAGCATGATGGAAACATCTCAGCCACCGCGCGCAGTTTGAATATGCATAGACGCACCCTGCAAAGAAAGCTAAACAAGCATCCTAGCAGTTATACTAAGTAACAAATTCAGTTAAATATCCTAAGTAAAAATCAAAGAATAAATTAAGGAATTACCATGGCAGCAGGCAGTTTACTCGCACTTTTAGATGACATCGCAACCATATTGGATGACGTCTCAGTCATGACGCAAATGGCTGCAAAAAAAACGGCTGGGGTATTGGGCGATGATCTCGCGCTAAACGCCCAGCAAGTCAATGGCGTTGCGGCAGAGCGCGAATTGCCAGTCGTGTGGGCGGTGGCAAAAGGCTCGCTGGTCAACAAGCTAATATTGGTACCCACTGCACTCGCCATTAGCTATTTTGCACCTTGGGCAATTACACCGCTATTAATGGTAGGTGGCGCTTATTTATGTTTTGAAGGTTTTGAAAAAATTGCCGAAAAGTTTCTGCATAGCGCACATGAAGAAGAGGCGCATGACAATGCATTAGAAAAAGCAGTTGCCGACCCAAAAGTCGATTTAGTCGCACTAGAAAAAGATAAAATCAAGGGTGCTATTCGTACTGACTTTGTATTATCGGCAGAAATCATCGTCATCGCATTAGGTACTGTAGCAGCGGCAGACTTTACTAAACAAGTCATTGTCGTTTCAGCCATCGCGATCATCATGACCTTTGGCGTATATGGCTTGGTGGCGGGCATAGTGAAGCTTGATGACCTTGGCTTACACTTAATGCTTAAAAAAGGTAGTAGTTTTTACAAGCAACTTTTGCGTAAAGTTGGCGAAAAACTATTAGCCGCAGCGCCTTATTTAATGCGTCTTTTAATGATACTTGGCACTGCGGCTATGTTTGTTGTCGGCGGCAGCATTATCGGCCACGGCATTCCAGCTTTGCATCACTTTAGTGAACATCAAGCTGAAAGTTTGCACACGTTGCCGTTCATTGGCAGCTTCTCAGCAATAGTATTACCTATGCTAATTTATGCAATAGTTGGCTTAACGATAGGCGCAATTTGCGTAGCGCTATTTGAAATCGGCAATAAAATCTTACCTAAGAAGCATTAAGAGAAACTTACTTATTCAGAACTGCCAGGATTAACTGCTCGCAACTTTGACTCCAGCGTTCTAATGCGCTCTAAAAAAACGAGAGTTAAAGCAAAAGCATTTGGCTCTAACTCAAAATCCTGCTTGAGACGCGACAATGTTCGTATAGAGACAACGCAATGCCCACTAAAATGCAAACGTTCCTCGTCTGGATTTGTGGGGATAAGCGCACCACTATCGACCAAATGTCGCAAGTCTTCTTCAGCCAGTCCCGACAACTCTGCAAGCTCATCTAATGACACTTCATGATGCTTGTCTAGCCAAACTAATTCAGTGAAATCTATATTCATGGCATCACTCCTAATCAAAATGCGCACGTGGATTAAATGTTGACACTTCTGCCAACTCTCTAAACAACTCGCGCTCCTTATCACTTGGCTTTGCTGGCACTACAATTTGTGCAATTGCGTAAAGATCACCATTATCTTGACCTTGCCTAGGCAAACCACGCTTGCCAATGCGCAGCTTTTGCCCACTGGTAATGCCTTCGGGCACTTTAAGATTCACCGCGCCTTCTAAGGTTGGCACTTTAACCGTTGCGCCTAAAGCGGCTTCTGAGACTGTGAGCGGCAGGTCAATAAACAGATCATGATCGACCACACGAAATAATCGGTGTGGCGTAAAACTAATATTTAAATATAGGTTTCCGTCAGGCCCACCATGCGCGCCTTTGCCACCCTTACCTCGCAATAACATTTTTTGACCATCAGTCACACCTTTGGGAATACGTGCTTTAAAGGTGTGGGGCATACGCTTTAATTGCCCTTGCGCATCATATTCAGGAACTGTGAAACTCAAATCGACTGTGGTGCCATTAAAAGCATCATCAAGTGAAATCTGAGTTGCCAATTCGTAATCTTGCCCAGGAATTGGCATGCGACCACCTTGATGTTGCCCACCTTGCCTGCCTTTAGAAAAGCTAGCGAACAAATCGGATAGATCAACATCATCAAAAGAATAAGCTTGTGCACCTTGTTGGTGACCTTGATTTGCTCCCCAATTTGGTGGAGGTCGGAACTCTTCACCTGCGGGGTGGCGACCTAACTCATCATAAGCAGCACGCTTTTCAACATCTTTAAGCGTAGCGTAGGCCTCACCTATTTCTTTAAACTTCTCCTCACCTGCAGGATCTTTTGAAACATCTGGGTGATATTGATGCGCAAGCTTGCGATAAGCTTTCTTAATTTCGTCTTGGGTTGCCGTACGAGCAACACCTAAGGCCTCGTAATAGTCCTTAAATTTCATGATAGTTAAGGACTATTTATAGTAAGAACATGAATGATGAGCTCACTCTGTCTTAACCGTTGCAACATACTCATCATAACAACCTTTGCAGATGTTTTAAGAATGCATGTATTTAATACAGCTTATCATGCCTCCAATAGAGGCAAGCTTAGTCAGACTATCATACTACTATATCGACTGTAGATGGCTTTATTAGCTAAATGATAGAAATCTCAAGCAATGTTACTTTGTTAAATTAAATGATATAGTTTGTAAAAAGATTTAAACAATAACGCACGGTTATTTTTGCAGGGGTGTTTTTTGGTCAAAAGCAGCATCTTTAGGCACACCATACTTTGCATTTTAACAATGTGGATGCTGCTATCAGGACAAAGCACCCAATCCGCTGGAAACTTGCTCTCAGCTGATGAGCGTGCGTGGTTAAACGCTCACCCCAACATCTCTCTGACCATGTGGGATGACTATGCCCCTATCTCTTTTAAAGGTGAAGATGGCAAGTTACAGGGCTTCATGCCAGACTACATTAAGCTATTAGAATCAAAGTTAAATTACAAATTCAAGCAAGTTGTTCCGACTAAAGAAGAATCTCACAGTAGCGGCAAGCGTAGTGCGCATGAAGACGTCATCTCACTCTTAGCTGACACACAAGATCGCCGTGTATATTGGAGCTTTACCCCCACCTTACTTAGCTTTCCTTTAAACATTGTTGCGCGCAATGATGCCCCAAAAGACCTGACCTTATCGCAGCTTAACAATATGAAACTAAGCGTAGTCCAAGGTTATGCGAGTCAGGAGTTTGTACAAGAAAATTACCCGCAGATAAAACTAGACCTAGTGAATAACACCTGCCAAGGTTTACAACATGTTGCCTTTCACGAAAGCGTTGCAATATTGACCGACCTCCCCGTGGCAAGTTGGTGCTTAAAAACGCAAGGTCTAATTGATATTAAAGTCGCAGGCCAATCTGAATTCAAATATGAAATGAGTCTAGCCGTTAGAAATGACTGGCCGATATTATTTACCATCATTCAAAAAGGCATGAAGGCGGTCAGCAAGAGTGAGCGACAGGCTCTACAGAACCGCTGGTTAGATCAAGGAGCATTTGAACAAAGTTGGATGTATTCAAATCGAGTATGGCTTATTGCACTTGTGTTATTTCTTTTGCTATCTGCGCTTATCAGAGTGTACGTGTGGGATAGCAATATGCAAAGCAATGTACTGCACAGAATTACAAACGTCTCAGATGATGACAAAAAACTAGAGCAGATATCGGATGTTAGCAGCGGCTTAACGACACGTATTTTAATTTTGCTATGCATTATTTTAACCCTGCTCGGCACGCTTATCACTACTGAGCAATGGGTAAGCCATCAAGATAGAGTTTTATTAGGTGTCTTAGTCGCCACTTTGATGTTAGTGATGCTATTTGGCGGCTACAAACTAGGCAGCATTAGACGAAATGAAGAAAATCAAAGTCTTTTTGAACAGCTTGCCAGTCAAATTAAAACACGACAAATGGCTGAGAAATCTGCCAAAGAACAAACATTACGCCTGTTTAAGCAACAAAAAGCGATTCAAATTTTAACCCAAACTCAAACCCAAAAAACTACTGAAGAAATTTTCAAAGAAATTACCCAAGTTTCTGCTGAAACATTGAATGTTGAAAGAGTCAGCATTTGGCTGCTAGATTCTGATAAACAAATGTTGGAATGTGTAGATTTATACTTAAAAACTAAAAGTCTACACACCACTGCGAACCCACTATTAGCTAAAGAACTACCTGAGTACTTTCAGTTCATCTCACAAAATAGAGTGCTGGCAGCTAACGATGTCATTGCACACCCTTCGACTGTGGAGTTTCGACAGGGTTATGCGCAAGAAAATAATATTGGTGCAATACTTGATGGTTCCATCTGGCTGAATGGCAACATGATAGGCGCCGTGTGTTGTGAACATACAACTGATAGCCGTGAATGGACTTTAGACGAGCAAGGCTTTGTTGGCTCTATCTGTGATGTGGTGCGCCTTACCATAGAAACAGATCGACGTCGTAGCGCAGAGCAAGCGCTGCTGCAACATAGTGAAGAATTAGAAGTAATGGTAGAAGCCAGAACGCTCTCCTTACAAGAAAGTGAACAGCGTCTTACTTCCGTCATCAAATACGCACCTATTCCTATACTCACCATCAAAATGGATGGCGAGATTATTGAGTTTAATCCAGAAGCAGAAAGAGTCACTGGATTTAGCCGATCTGAAGCCATAGGTAAGAATTTTATTGATATATTTGTTGTAAAAGAATCATTCAAAAAAGCGATTGGCATCGGCATTGGCACAAAACGAGGTGAAGCTTTCCGTAATGTAGAATTGATTTTTAAATGTGCTGATGGCAGAAAAATAGAGTTTGAATGCTCTATCGTTAAAGCAGGTAAAAATGGCGTTAGCGATGTTGGGCAGATGATTGCGATTGGACAAGATATTACGCAGAAAAAAGTATTACAAGCATCCTTAATTAAAGCACGTGAAAGCGCTGAGTCTGCTGACCGCATTAAATCTATGTTTGTAGCCTCAATGTCGCATGAGCTCAGAACGCCGCTCAATTCAATTATCGGTTTTCTAGGCGTAGTGCTGCAAGGCATGTCTGGCGACCTTAACACCAAACAAAAAGATCAACTTGGCCGTGCTTACCACTCCGCCAAACATTTACTCTCGCTCATTTCTGATGTGATTGACATCTCAAAAATAGAAGCTGGATTTTTAGAAATACATACCGAATCGTTTGCTTTAAAACCTATGTTTAATGAGGTGGTGAATGTCATACATCATATCGCTGACGGTAAACATTTAAATTTACAGATTGACTGTAGCGAAGACATCATTCTGGAAACAGACCGCAAAAGACTTTATCAGGCGATTTTAAATGTCGTAAGCAATGCCGTGAAGTACACAGAAGCAGGCTCAGTAACTGTTGAAGCAAAAATAATCAATGAAGAGTTAATCATCACTACTCAAGACACTGGCATTGGCATTAGCCCGTCTGGCCTAGAGCAACTGTTTAAACCATTTGAGCGAGCCGAATCACACCTCAAAATAAAAACATTAGGTACTGGATTAGGTTTATATTTAACACGAAAAATTCTAACGCAGTTGTTGGGCGGTAGTATTGAAGTAGAAAGCCAAGTGGGTGTAGGTAGTACGTTTACCATCCGAGTGCCGGTTAAAATATCCGAACAGACATTACTCAATAATCAGTCAATTTTAGAAGATCAGCCTTTATGACAACTGCACTGATAATAGAAGACAATGAAAATAACTTAGAGTTAATTCGCTTCATTCTTGAGCAATCGCAATATAAAACACGATTTGCCATGACGGGCTTGGAAGGTGTGCAACAAGCACTTACAATGCCGCCTGATTTTGTTATTTTAGACATACAACTCCCTGACATTAATGGTTTGGAAGTGTTAAAAAGAATCCGCGCGCATCCTGTAGGTAAAGATATTCCTATTATTGCCATGACTTCGTACGCCATGTCTGGTGATAAAGAGAAACTGCTAGCAGCAGGCTGTACAGCCTACATAGAAAAGCCAATAGACCCAATACTTGTCATTGGTCAGATACAAAAAGCGATTGCTAAATAAGCGGTCAATAGCTCAAGAGAATATTATTAATGAAAATATTAGTCGCTGAAGATGACGAAAATTCAAGGCATTTACTAGAAGTAGTACTCACGAGTAAAGGCTATGAAGTGGCAAGCTTTGACAACGGCTTAAAGGCATTAGCATACTTAAAAACTCATCCTGTCGATTTAATCGTTTCTGACATTCTAATGCCTGAAATGGACGGCTATGGCCTGTGTCGTGAGGTCAAGCAAAACCAATATTTACAAAAAATTCCCTTTATTTTTTACACAGCTACTTATACTTCAGATCAAGACGAGCGTTTCGCGATGTCTTTAGGGGCAACCAAGTTTTTGGTTAAACCGATGATGATGGAAGATTTACTACCTGTAATTGCTAAAGTCATTCATGCAGGTGATCAAGCCAGTCCTCAAGAAAGTAGTGGGAAATCGCACTTTGGTCCATTGCGCTTAGACAAGCAGCATGCTGACATTATGCGTATCAAGCTAGATAAGAAGTTGATTGAGCTGAATGAAGAAAAGCAAAAGTTGATTGAAAGCGAAGCTCGCTTCAGAGACTTTGCCGAAGCTTCAGCCGATTGGTTTTGGGAGTCAGATGCTCAATTAAAAATCCAGGCTCTAGCTGGAAGTCCTGCTGGGCTTGGATTCTACAGCCTAGTAGATTTAGCACAAACCTGCCATAGCCACTCACCCAGTGAAATGCTTGAAACGCTAAAATCGCATAAACATTTTTCTGACTACGTTGTACATTTTATTGATGAATCAGGCAAACTGGTTTACTTACGCGTATCAGGCAAACCCATATTTGATGCAGATAAACGCTTTATTGGCTACCGAGGCGTTGGGCGCGATGTAAGCGAGATGATAGCCCTCAATCGTCGTGTTGAGTTTTTAGCCTCACATGATGAGCTAACAGGCTTGCCAAACCGCAATCTATTTAAGCAAAGACTGAGTCATGCGGTTGTAAAAGCTAGCCGAACAAATAGCCAAGTCTTATTACTATTTTTTGATTTAGACCATTTTAAATTAGTCAACGATACACTTGGTCACGAAGCTGGCGATTTACTACTCATGATGGCAACCAAACGTATTTCAGAGTGCATACGCGCCTCTGACACGCTTTGCCGGCTGGGTGGTGATGAGTTTGTAATGATTATGGAGGATGCATCGCCGCAAGATGCCCATCGCTTGGTCCGCGACATTATCGCTAAATTCACAACGCCATTTGAGCTGTATCAGCAACGTGTTTATTGCACCATAAGCATAGGTGTTAGCGTTTACCCAGATGATACTGTAGACCCGCAGTCACTGCTGGTCTTTGCTGATCTTGCCATGTACAGAGCCAAACAGAACGGCCGTAATTGTTTTGAGTTTTATACCACCAACCTGAATTTCATTGCCCACCAATGGTTGGACATGGAAAACGGAATTCGCCACGCTCTAAAAGAAAACCAGCTCTTTTTAGAGTATCAGCCTCAGGTGGAAAATACAAACCAGAACCTCATCGGCATAGAAGCATTGTTAAGGTGGCAGCATCCTGAACGTGGCTTAATTTCGCCATTAGAATTCATCAAAATTGCCGAGCAGTCATCCCTGATCAACCAAATTGGTGATTGGGTGCTAGAAGCTGTGTGCCTGCAAATTCGTACATGGCTAGACCAAGCGTATCAAGTACCGCGTGTTTCCATTAACATTTCAGCACGCCATCTACGGTCGGATAGTCTCATCCAAGCATTAAAAACGGTACCGGCTAAATATCAAATTCCAACGAATATGCTGTGCATTGAAATTACTGAACACGCTTTGCTAGATGACATTGATATAGTAAAGAAAAATATGCGCTTTATTAAAGAAGCTGGCTTTAATATCTCTTTAGATGATTTTGGCATGGGGCACTCATCGCTCATGTATCTAAAACGCTGGTCGGTGGATGAGGTAAAGATTGACCGTACTTTTATCGACGGCTTACAAAATAGCGAGGAAGATCGGGTGATTGTGAAAGCGATTGTTGCTTTAGCAGACGCTCTCAGCCTAGATATAGTTGCCGAGGGAATTGAAAATCAATTTCAAGCAGATATTGTCAAAGCCAGTGGCTGCAAGGTTGTGCAAGGCTTCTTTTATTCAATACCGTTGCCTGCAGCAGAAATTGTGAGGTGGTTTAAAAGTAAGTAGCCAGCTAGTTACCAGCAAGCAAACCGCTATCAAGTTAAATACTGATTTGCAGTAACACTTCTACATCATCACCCGCTACTATCTTCTGTTTTTTACGCACTTCAGCTTTTATAGGTAAGATATAAGCTTCTAAGCTACCAGATGGAAAAATCGAAGTCTCCCAAATAGTTCCACCAATATTGGCAGAGACTCGCACCGAGCCCCAACCGCGCCGTTTACCAAAATGGTTATCGCTAAAGAACTTTATTTCTTCAGATTTATCTTGCGGCAAAGTGATGAAGTGCCACGTACCCTTGCCCTGCCACAACCAACATTTACCAATAAACGTAAAGTTTATATCTATCATGTTAAGTCACAATTTAGCTTAAAAATATATTGATTATCTTTAGTTTGGTTTTTTAAAACTATCCAGCAGTAACAAGCCTACGCCCACACAAATCGCACTATCCGCCACATTAAAAGCAGGCCAATACATTTGTTGGTAATGAAAATTTAGAAAATCGATGACATAACCTAATGTTACGCGGTCATACAAATTACCGATTGCCCCACCCAACACCAAAGCTAAACCCACACAAAATAACTTCTCAGTACGATGCTTCTGAATAAGATAACTAATCACAATAATGGCAATGACAGAAACACCAGCAAAGAACCAACGCTGAATACCGCCAGCGTCATGCAAAAAGCCAAAAGCTGAACCCTCGTTGTGATAATGTACTAAGTCGAAAAAGCTGGTAAATGTAAGCATTTCGCCGTAAGCAAAAGCGCCTTGTATCAAATGCTTGGTGTATAAATCAAGCGCCACTACAATGGCGCTAATGCCTAACCATTTATAAATAGCCACCATTTCAAACCCCGTCATTCCCGTGGAAACGGGAATCCATGTTGACGTTATGTTTTAAAAAAGCATAAAAATGGATTCCCGTTTCCACGGGAATGACAGAAGCAAAGAAATTAAGCATATTTACGCACCTCACCATTGCCAAACAAGTTGCTAACACAACGACCACAAATATGTGGATGTTCAGCATCAGAGCCTACGTCAGCACGGTAATGCCAGCAGCGGTCACATTTCTTGTAAGCACTTGGACTCACTAAAATTTTCTGTTCAACATTACTCGCTACTTTGTAAACTTTTGCACTAGAGGTAATCATCGCAAAACGTAAATCATCACCTAAACTATTTAGAGCATCAAAAGTTACACTAGGTAAATAGAGTTCCAATTCTGCTTGTAACGAAGAGCCAACCTGACTTGCTGCACGTAATATTTCAATCTCTTTTGCAGCTTGACCACGTGTAGCAATAACCGCCTCCCAAACGCTGATACGTTCTGAGCTTAACCCATGTTGAGGCAACTCATACCAAACATCCTCAAACACCGTTTTATCAGTTTCTAAACCTAAAGTTTGCCAAATCTCATTCGCGGTAAAACTCAAAATCGGCGCCATCAAACGCATCATGCAATGCGTAATGTGATGTAATGCACTTTGTGCCGCACGGCGTGCTGGCGAGTTCTCACCTGCTGTATAGAGTCTATCTTTAAGAATATCTAAATAGAAACCGCCCAAATCTTCTGAACAGAAGCTCACAAATTTTTGTACGGCTAAATGAAATTCGTAGCGGTCATAATCAGCCAATACTTCTGTTTGTAGCTTTTGCGTTAGATGCAGCGCGTAACGGTCTATCTCTAACCATTCATTTACTGGCAGCAAGTCTTTATTTGCATCAAAATCAGCGATATTTGCCAATAAAAACTTCATGGTGTTACGAATACGGCGATAGCTTTCTGCGACGCGTTTTAAAATTTCATCTGAAATCGTGAGTTCGCCAGAGTAATCCGTTGAAGCCGTCCATAAGCGCAGAATATCTGCACCGTAGGTATCCATCACCTTTTGCGGCGCAACCACGTTACCTTTGGATTTACTCATTTTGTGGCCAGCGCCATCCACTACAAAACCATGCGTCAGCAAGGCATTGTATGGCGCGCGACCATCAATCGCACAACCTGTTAACAATGAGCTTTGAAACCAGCCACGATGTTGGTCTGAACCTTCAAGATACAAATCAGCGGGAAATGCCAATTCAGGGCGACGCTTCAATACTGCCGCATGCGTTGCGCCAGAATCAAACCAAACATCCAAGGTATACGTCACTTTTTTGTAATCAGCCGCATTTAATGCTGCATGCTCGGCCAAGAACTCTGCGCCATCTAAGCTGAACCAAGCTTCAACACCGCGTTTCTCTACCAGCAATGCTGCTGCTTCAAGCAAGTCTGCAGTTTGTGGATGCGGTTCACCTGTTTCTTTATGCACAAAGAATGGCATAGGCACGCCCCAGTTGCGTTGGCGAGATACACACCAATCAGGACGATTTTTAATCATCGCCTCTAAGCGCGCACGACCCCAAGCTGGGAAGAACTCAGTGGCATCTACGGCTTTATTGGCATATTCGCGCAAGCTAATGCCAACGGCATCTTGCGCGTACATACCGATAAACCATTGGTGCGTAGCCAGTTGCATCAATGGCGTTTTATGGCGCCAGCAATGTGGGAAACTGTGATTCAAGCGTGCACTTGCAAGTAAAGCGCCGCTTTCTGTCATGGCAGCCAAAATCACCTTGTTAGCTTCTTTTCGGTCTAGGCCGCGAATCGCTGCAAACTCAACCAAGTCACTATTAAAGAACTTGCCATCGCCACCCATTAAAATACGTGGCTTTTCATTTGGGAAGTTTGCTTTCATCACCAGCCAGTCATCGTTACCGTGCGCGGCAGCAGTATGGACCAAACCTGTACCCGCATCGGTTGTGACGTGATCACCACAAATGATAGGCACTTGGCGGTTGTCGAATGGATGTTGTAGAACTAGCTTCTCTAAAGCAGCGCCTAGGCAGCTAGCAAGCACGACTGCATCAGTTTCAGCGTAACGCTCTAAAGTTGCTTTCGCCAAGTCCTGCGCTAAGATTAGCAATCCACGACTTGTTTTGACTAAGTCATAAGTTAAATTTGCGTTCACAGAAACGGCTTGGTTAGCTGGCAGCGTCCAAGGCGTAGTCGTCCAAATCACGGCATAAACAGTGCCTGTCACCTCTAAGCCAAATGCTTTACCCAATGCGGCGTTATCAACAACCTTAAACCCAACATCAATCGCAGGCGAATTCACATCCTCATACTCAACCTCAGCTTCAGCTAAAGCTGAACCGCAATCCACGCACCAATGTACGGGTTTGCTGCCTTGGTATAAATAACCATTTTTTTGAATGTCGCCCAAAGCGCGCATGATGTCGGCTTCAGTTTTGAAATCCATTGTTAAATATGGATTATCCCAATCGCCTAACACACCTAGACGGATAAAATCTTTCTTTTGGCGCGCGACTTGCTCTGCCGCGTATTCACGGCAAAGCTCACGAAACTTGGCTGGATCTATATTTTTACCGTGATTTTTTTCAACGACCAATTCAATTGGCAAGCCGTGACAATCCCAGCCCGGCACATAAGGTGCATCAAAACCACTCATGGTTTTAGATTTGATAATGATGTCTTTTAAGATTTTATTGACCGCGTGACCGATATGAATATCGCCATTAGCATACGGTGGGCCATCATGCAGAATAAATTTCTTAGCGCCTTTACGGGTCTTACGAATTCTTTGATACAGCTGTTTATCTTGCCATTCTTTAAGCCAAGCTGGCTCACGCTTAGCTAAATCGCCACGCATAGGAAACGTGGTTTCTGGTAAGTTTAATTTGTACTTTGAATCTTTAGCTTCTTCAGTCATGGTTTATTTCTTAATAGATTACTGATTAATATTTATTTCTTAAAAAAATCTCTGGCGGATTCAACATCCAGCGCAATTTGTGTCTTCAAGGCGTCTAAGCCATCGAACTTCTGCTCATCGCGAATTTTATGCAAAAACTCCACGTGTACATGTTGACCGTATAAGTCTGCATTAAAATCTAATACGTTCACTTCTAACATCAACTTTGAAACGCCAGCAATTGTCGGCCGCACACCTAAATTTGCCACACTGTTCATACCGTCTAATTTTACTGCATACACGCCCGTTAACGCAGGACGCTCATGTCGCATATGCACGTTAGCCGTTGGGAAACCAAGTTGACGCCCCAGCTTAGCACCATGCACCACTTTGCCACTCATACTGTAAGGGCGACCTAATAACACACTGGCTTCATGTAACGCACCCGTGGCCAATGCAGAGCGCACGCGGGTACTAGAAACGCGCGCACCATCTAAATCAACTTGCGGCAAACTAATGAGATTAAACTTCGCCTCTAAAAAATCTAATATAGAGCCAGCGCGCATGGCGCCAAATCTAAAATCATCGCCCACCAAAATAGCTTGCGCATTCAATGAGTCTCGCAAAATATTTTGCATGAACTCTTGTGGTGTTAACTTGGCTAAACGTCGATTAAAGCGACATACATAAGTGGTTTCAACACCAGCTTCTGCAAAATGCTCAAGCTTTTCACGCAGCGAACTTAATCGTGCCGGCGCTGTTTCTGGTGCAAAAAACTCACGTGGATGCGGCTCAAACGTCATTACGGCAGAAGTCAGATTGAGCGCTTTTGCAGTCTCATTCAGTTTTTTCAATAAAGCCTGATGCCCTAAGTGCATGCCATCAAAGTTACCTATCGCCAACGCGCAAGGCTGCTGTTGCTGTGCAGGAATATGGCGAAATATTTGCATTTAGTGCTTAACTCTACGAATGTAATCGCGTGGCTTAAATCCTAGCAACATTAGCGTTGCAAAATAACTCACGCCTCCAAGCACGACTAAGCCAGTAAGATAAATAAGTCGCTTCATTAATCCATAATGCAGCCAAGCACCAGTATCACCCATGGCAAAATAAAGCGTGATACCCATCACACTAAGCGCAGCAAAGAGTTTAAGCAAGAAGATTGTCCAGCCAGGTTGCGGCTGAAAAATATTATGCTGACGCAAATGATAATAAAGCAATGATGCATTGATACAAGCGCCTAGGCCAATCGCCAAGGCCAAGCCAGCATGTTGCAAAGGCAATACAAAAATAAACAAACCGTTCATCAATTGCGTAATCACTAATGTGAAAACAGCAATTTTAACTGGTGTTTTAATATTTTGTCGCGCATAAAAACCTGGCGCTAGGATTTTCACTAAAATCAAACCTAGCAAACCAACGCTATAGGCTACGAGTGCTTGCTGCGTCATCACAACATCAATCGGAGTAAATTTTCCGTAATGGAATAAAGCCGTCACTAAAGGTGTTGCGAGTACGGCTAATGCTACAGCAGCAGGTGCAGCTAAAATAAAGGTTAAGCGCAAACCCCAATCTAATAATTGTGAGTATTCACTCTCATCTTTACCCGCATAGGCTTTAGATAAACTAGGTAGCAATATAGTACCCAGGGCCACACCTAGCACGCCTGTTGGAAACTCCATTAATCTATCTGCGTAATACAACCAGCTCACACTACCTGTTTTTAAGAATGATGCAAATATCGTATTCGTGATCATAGAAATCTGCGCCACTGATACACCCAACACTGCTGGACCCATCAACTTTAAAATGCGCCACACTCCATCATCGCCTGCATGAAAATCAAGTTTAGGTAACAAGCCTATTTGTTTTAGAAACGGAATCTGAAAAATTAATTGTAGAAATCCTCCAAAAAACACTGCCCACGCCAGCACTTTAATCGGTTCAGCAAAATGATCGGCAAAAAACAATACCGCTGCAATCATGCTGACATTCAACCAAACAGGCGTAAATGCTGGTATGCCAAATTTATTATAAGTATTGAGCACTCCACCCGCCATTGAAACTAGCGAGATAAAGAAAATATAAGGAAAAGTAATGCGCAACAACTCAACCGTCAGCTGCATTTTCGGTTGGTCAGCGGTAAAACCAGGGGCAATAAGCGAAACTATCCACGGCGCGGCCAACATACCAAGCAAAGTCACAACCACTAGAATCAGACCTAACCACGTAGCAACACGGCTAATGAGATTATGCGTTTCATCAAAACTACGCTGACTTTTATATTCAGCCAAAATAGGTACGAAAGCTTGGCTAAAAGCACCTTCAGCCGAAATTCGGCGTAATAAATTAGGAATTTTGAACGCAACGATAAATGCATCGCTCAACATGCCCGCGCCAAACACCCGTGCAATCAAGGTATCTCGCACAAATCCCAATATACGAGACACAAAAGTCATGCTGCCAACTTTGGCTAATGCTTTGAGTAGATTCATAATTTAAATTGGGGAAATTTGGCTTATTAACAACATATTAAGCGATTTTATCATGCCAACAGACATCATGCGGCAAATAGCGATGATATTTACTTCATTTAAACTTGCAATGTGTTTAGAAAATAGCTATGATTATGGGCTTCGTATTTTGAATAGCTTTTAGCACCCTTTAGGAAAGAAACATAGATGGCAAATACCGCACAAGCAAGAAAACGTGCTCGTCAAGCAGTTAAGCAACGCGCTCACAATGCAAGTTTGCGTTCTACTTTGCGTACCGCGATTAAAAAAATTATTAAAGCTGTAGAAGCTGGCGATAAAGTTGCCGCTACTGCTGTGTATAGCGAGAATGTAAGCGTGATTGACCGCATTGCGGACAAAAACATCATTCATAAAAATAAAGCATCACGCCATAAAAGCCGCTTAAATGCTGCGATTAAAGCGATGTCTGCTGAAGCTCCAGTAGCTGTAGCAGCGAAAGTAAAAGCTGCGCCTAAAGCTAAAGCCGCACCTAAAACAGCTTAATCGTTGTATTTAATAAAAAAGCCTCGCAATGCGAGGTTTTTTTATTTTCTGTGATTAAGAATTCCAGAACCTAAGAACTCTTAATCAATTTAGAGCGCTAACTACACATCTCTATTACTCTCCGATTTTTAATTCCGCACGCACTTGCATTGCTTGCTTGATCGCCTCATCACGACTCACATTAATCACGGTAAAGTGCCCCATTTTTCTGCCTGCACGTGCTTGCTGCTTACCGTACAAATGCATTTTCAACATTGGGTTATTTAATGCAACTTGCCACTCAGGCGCAGAGTCTGCATCTTCAGGCCAGATGTCACCTAATAGATTGACCATCACAGCTGAACTATGCTGCCTTGAGCTACCTAATGGCAAACCGGTCATTGCTCGCACTTGCTGCTCAAACTGATTCGTCACACAAGCATCAATTGTATAGTGCCCAGAATTATGTGGTCTAGGCGCAATCTCATTCACTAATAATTCACCGTTACAAACAAAAAATTCTACTCCCAGCACGCCTGTATAAGCCAATTTTTCAGCCACAAGAATCGCTAACTTTTGCGCTTGATGGCTAATCGCATCGCGCCCACGCGCGGGTGCGATTGAGACGTCCAGTATTCCATTGAGATGACTATTTTCTGATGTTGGGAATGTAGCAACATTGCCCTGCACATCACGCGCCAACACGACTGAAACTTCATAATCAAGTTTCAACATTTTCTCCAACACACACTCTTCGCGCTCAAATTGCGCAAATGCAGTTTGTGCTTCATGTTGATTTTTGACTCTAGCCTGACCTTTACCGTCATAACCGAAACGTGCAACTTTTAGAATAGCTGGGTAAATATCACTGTCATCATTCGGTAAATCTTCTACCTCATTAATGACTTCGAATGGCGCAACTGGCAAGCCAGCATGTTTAAGAAAGTTTTTCTCACTTACACGATGCTGCGCAATCGCAACACTATAAGCACTTGGACGCACAGGTTTAGTTTCAGCCAAAAAAGAGAGTGAATCTGCTGGTACATTTTCAAATTCAGTACTAATTGCTTCGCAGGTGTTAGCTAGCTTTAATAAAGCGCCTTTATCATCAAATGCTGCGCAAATATGTACATCGGCAATCTTGCCTGCTGGGCTATTCGCATCAGGGTCTAACACCGTGACTTTGTAACCCATTTCGTGGGCCGCGACTACAAAAAAACGACCGAGTTGACCGCCTCCGAGCATGCCTAGCATTGCAGGTGGAAGAATGACTGGTGTTTGCTCTTGATGATGGTTCATATATTGAATACTGTTTGATTGATGTTAGAACTTAATAATATTTCACTTGATGATATTTATGGCTTATCACTTAATTCCATAGCGTGCACTTTTGCAGCCTGCTTAGTGCGAAATTCGGCTAATTTACCAGCTAAAGCCGCATCATGATTCGCTAAAATCGATGCTGCAAATAAACCAGCATTCGCCGCACCAGCCTCACCAATTGCAAAGGTAGCCACTGGGATGCCTTTAGGCATTTGCACGATAGAAAGAAGTGAGTCCTGGCCTTGTAAATGTTTAGAAGGCACAGGCACGCCTAACACTGGCAAAGTAGTTTTAGCCGCTACCATACCAGGCAAATGTGCGGCGCCACCTGCACCAGCGATAATCACCTGATAACCTTTTTGTGCAGCAGTTTCGGCAAAACTAAACATTAAATCAGGAGTGCGATGCGCTGAAACCACGTCTGCAGTATAAGCAATATCAAAGTCAGCTAGCATCTGGGCAGCAGCTTTCATAATAGGCCAATCACTATCAGAGCCCATAATAATCGCTACTAAAGGTTGTTTATTCATTAACATTCCTTTGTTATTCTTTATGTATCAAATTCACAAAAAATTAAAATATAAGTATTTTTGGCTGAGCGTTACAACAAGACTAAATTGTCTCTGTGTATCAATTCCGCCTCTTCCACATAGCCCAATATTTTCTCAATGTCTTTGCTAGATTTTCGCATGATTCTAGTCGCCTCCATGGCTGAGTAGTTGACTAAACCACGCGCCAACTCCACGCCATTTTCATCGCAACAAGCAACGACTTCGCCGCGCTCAAAGCTACCTTCAACAGCTGTTACGCCAATTGGCAATAAACTTTTGCCATCTTGCTTGATGACTTTTACCGCGCCTGCATCTAACGTTAACTTTCCGCGTAACTGTAAATGATCGGCTAACCATTGCTTGCGCGCGGTCGTTTTCATTTCTGTGGTTTGCAGATGAGTACCAATTACTTCACCAGCGGCTAAACGAACCAGCACGTTTCTTTCACGACCTGAGGCAATGATAGTATTTGCACCACTTCTGGAAGCGCGCTTTGCAGCAAGAATCTTGGTTAACATTCCGCCAGTGCCAACACTGCTACCAGCACCGCCGGCCATCTGCTCTAGTGTTACATCACCTGCAGTAGCATGTTGTATAAACTTGGCATCTTTATCTTTACGCGGGTCAGCAGAATACAAACCTTGCTGATCCGTTAAAATCACTAAAGTATCAGCTTCGATTAAATTAGCCACCAATGAACCTAAAGTGTCATTATCACCAAAGCGAATTTCATCAGTCACTACCGTATCATTCTCGTTGATGATAGGGATCACCTTTAAATCAAGCAAAGTACGTAAAGTGCTGCGCGCATTCAAATAGCGCTTTCTGTCAGCCAAATCATCATGGGTTAACAACACTTGCGCAGTATGTAACTGATGTTCAGTAAAACAGCTCTCGTACATCTGCACCAAACCCATTTGACCTACAGCTGCTGCAGCTTGCAATTCATTCACAGCCGTTGGGCGTTTTTTCCAACCCAATCTTTGCATACCTTCAGCAACTGCACCACTAGAAACTAATACAATCTGCTTGCCTTGTTGCACCAAAGCGGCAATTTGCGCCGCCCAAGCAGCAATTGCCGCTTGGTCTAAACCATTACCATTATTGGTGACAAGACTAGAGCCAACTTTCACTACGATCACTTTGGCTTCAAGCAAAAGTGACGATGAATTAGATGATGGTGAAGCTAGCAATTGTGATTCCACAGCAGTCATTCTAATCGTCTTTTTTTGTCACAGTTTTACTTGCTGCGCTCTCATTAACCAAGCCTGTATCAGCCAAAGCATCTTCAGCCTCACGCTTATTTTCTTCGATATGCTGCATGATTGCGTACGTCAGCTCTTTACAGCCAACACCGCTAATGGCCGAAATCGCAAATACGCGACCTTTCCAGCCGTAGTCTTTAACGAACTGTTTTACGACCTCTTGTGACTCCTGCAACATATCGATTTTGTTCAACACCAACCAGCGTGGCTTATCATACAACGCTTCATCATACTTACGAAGCTCTTCAACAATCGCTTTCGCTTCATAAACTGGATCAACAGCCTCATCAAATGGCGCAATATCGACCAAATGCAATAGCAAAGAAGTACGTTGCAAATGGCGTAAAAACTGATGGCCTAGTCCTGCGCCTTCAGCAGCGCCTTCAATGATGCCTGGAATATCGGCAATCACAAAACTACGTTCCGTATCCACACGAACCACACCCAAATTAGGATGCAAGGTGGTAAAAGGATAATCAGCTACCTTAGGTTTTGCCGCAGAAACTGAGCGAATAAATGTAGATTTACCCGCATTTGGCATGCCTAGCAAGCCAACATCAGCTAACACTTTAAGCTCTAAATAAAGCTCAAACTCTTCACCTACATCACCCTTGGTACATTGGCGTGGCGCGCGGTTCAAGCTTGATTTAAAATGCACATTACCTAAACCACCCTTGCCTCCGGACGCCATCTGCGCACGTTGACCATGCTCACTCAAATCCACTAACATTTGCTCGCTGGCTTTATCTGAAATCACAGTACCGACTGGCACACGCAATACCATGTCCTCGCCTTTTGCGCCGTAGCACTCAGCACTGCGGCCATTTTCGCCACGTTGCGCTCTGAATGTACGCGTATAGCGATAATCGACTAAGGTATTAATATTGCGATCGGCTTCAATGATGATAGAGCCGCCACGGCCGCCGTCACCGCCACTTGGGCCACCCATCGGTTCGTATTTCTCGCGACGAAACGTAGCAACGCCGTTACCACCGTCGCCTGCGTAGATTTTAATTGTTGCTTCGTCTATAAATTTCATTTTCTTGACCTAATGTAGAAATACTTTAATCTTTTAAAGCAGCTATAAAATTAAAGCAATCCCGTCATTCCTGTATGCCTGTAAAGGTCTTTCAGTAGAGTTAACCAGTTTAAGCTGGTTGCTCACACGTGAGAGTTTACCAAATAAAAAAGCCCCATCAAACGATGAGGCTTTAATAAAGTTATTTAAACTTAAACTGCAACAATAATGCTTACAGTGTGGCGTTTTAAAGCGCCTTTAATTGCAAATGATACTTTACCGTCCGCTTTTGCGTACAAAGTATGATCTTTACCCATGCCAACATTTTCGCCTGCGTGCATTTTTGTACCGCGTTGACGAACAATAATACTACCTGCTGTCACTACTGTTTCACCAAATGCTTTAACACCTAGTCGTTGTGAGTGTGAATCGCGACCGTTACGTGAACTACCGCCTGCTTTTTTGTGTGCCATGATTTAATCCTTAAGTCTTATTTATTGCTTCAATTATTCTGCAGCTTTAGCGGCTTTTGCTTTTGCTGGCTTTGCAGCAGCTTGACCTGCAGCTAAAATTTCGCCGATTTGGATTTCAGTAAAACTTTGGCGATGGCCTTGTGTTTTACGATAATGTTTACGACGACGGAATTTGAAAATCATTACCTTGTCACCACGACCATGTGAAAGCACGGTTGCTTTTACAGTTGCGCCGTTAATGATAGGTGAACCGATGGTTGTGTTGTCACCATCTGAAACCATTAAAATTTGATCTAGCGTTACAGTACCGCCAACTTCAACTTCTAATTTTTCAACTTTTAATCTTTCGCCTGAAATTACGCGATATTGCTTACCACCAGTTTTAATTACAGCATACATGATTGAGCCTTAAATTACGCTTTCTAAAGAACTCGGCATTATACGCAAATAATCTAGCAAAGCAAACCATAATCGCATGCAATTTCAAAAAACTGCAGCATTAATGTCAGTCGGCTATTATCTCACGATTTATATGGCTATTGCTAGGATATAAAAACAGCTATAACTCAACCTTAAAAGGTGGCTGTGATAAAATATTCGCTACTTTTTAAGGTTCATTATCGTGACGCAAAGCAACACTTCTTCTAGTAGCTCGCCTTTAAACACTATTCAATCTTGCATCGCCGCTGATATTCTGGCGGTGAATACAGTCATCACTCACTCTTTGCACTCTGAGGTGACCTTAGTTAATCAGGTTGCTCATTACATTGTTAATAGTGGTGGCAAGCGCTTACGTCCTATATTGGTACTACTTTCAGGCGGGCTTTTTGGAGAAGTGAAACCTGAGCATCACCAATTAGCTGCGGTAGTTGAATTTATTCATACCGCCACATTGCTGCATGACGATGTAGTGGATGAATCATCGAAACGTCGCGGACAAAATACTGCCAATGCTATTTTTGGCAATGCCGCCAGTGTGTTAGTGGGTGACTTTGTATATTCACGGGCTTTCCAAATGATGGTTGCTGTACAAAATATGCGCGTAATGGAGGTATTAAGCAATGCTACCAACGTTATTGCCGAAGGCGAAGTGCTGCAATTATTAAATATACACAATGCCGATGTGACAGATGGAGCCTATCTACAAGTCATTCATTACAAAACTGCTAAATTATTTGAAGCGGCTACGCGTTTAGGTGCCATTATCAGCAACGCCTCACCCAGCGATGAAGAAGCATTGAGTCAATATGGTATGCATATTGGCACAGCATTTCAGCTCATTGACGACGTGCTAGACTTAAGTGGCAATGCCTCAGAGATAGGCAAAAATTTAGGCGATGATTTAAGCGAAGGCAAACCCACACTACCCTTGCTATATGCCATGCGCAACGGGACAGCCGATGAGGCAGAAACAATAAAGCGCGCCATCGAACATGGCGGTTTAGAGGACTTAGTTACCGTATTAAGTGCTGTTGAACGAACTGGCGCACTGGATCATGTGCGTAAGGTAGCCGCTAAAGAATCTGAGTTAGCCTGCGCGGCTATCGCACATTTTGCTGATTCGCCTTATAAGCAGGCCATGTTAACCTTAGCGGAGTTTGCCGTAGCTCGAAATTATTAAATGGCAACTTATCCCATTTGATTGAACATTACTAACTCAAGATTAATTCAATGTAATTTTCTCTCCACTATCGGCGTGATAATAGCTCAAGTGCGCACACTCGTTTACACCTGAAGTTAACGACCCATCAAACAAAGACTTACCATCAACATCCACAATGGCGTAGCCGTTATGGTACAAAGTAACCTCGGCTAACTTAGGCACATGTTTTGTGTCGCGAGTTGAGCCTTGACGCATTGCAAAGCTAATGCAATTTTCTTCCTCTTCTTCAGAGTACACTTCCCAGTCGCGGCCGCCGGCTAACTGTGAAAGCCATGTGGGCAAATCAACCTCTACACGGCAAACAATAGGCTCATCCCATGCAGGATGATTGAGCTCAGCCTGTAATAACTCAATGGTGTTTTGTTGATTAGTGTCTGTCATTTAGTTTCCTTCTTGGCCGTTACGCCAAATATAGCCATCGAATAGATCTTGATGCAAACATTATAATATGACCTTTATACTTGTGACGGCTTGCTGCAATTTCAAGTGCTTAAATTTTCCATATAAAATTTATATGAATTCCAGCCAGTTTTATTGCCACAAGTATTTAACGGTGCGATGATGCGATAAGTTTACAGTGGCAAGCATGTATTTTTAATTTTAAGGATTGTTATGTTCAGCGGATTTTCTGATATTTCTAGTTTGCTACAAGGGAACACCACACTTTTTATTTCCATATCCGTTATTTTTGGCTTAATGGTCGGCAGTTTTTTGAATGTGGTGATTCATAGATTACCCAAGATGATGGAGCGCGAATGGCATAACAACTGCCTTGAACTGCAAGGCAAAGAGATTACAGAGGCGACCAAATACACCCTCGCCCACCCTCGTTCAGCTTGCCCAAAATGCGGGCATAAAATTACCGCACTAGAAAATATTCCAGTCATTAGCTACCTACTCTTACTGAAAGGTAAATGTAGCGGCTGCAAAACCGCTATCAGCGTGCGCTACCCTCTAATTGAGGCGCTGACAGGCTTATTGATTGGCCTAGTCAGCTGGAAATTCGGCTACACCAGCCTGACTTTATTTGCATGGATATTCACTTTCGCACTGATAGCACTGACCTTTATTGACTTCGACACTCAACTATTACCTGATGACATCACACTGCCACTATTATGGCTGGGCCTGCTACTCAACCTTAACAATGGCTTTACTGACTTAAAATCTGCGGTGATTGGCGCGATGGCTGGCTATCTTATTTTATGGTCAGTTTATTGGGCATTTAAATTAGTGACTGGTAAAGAAGGCATGGGTTATGGCGACTTTAAATTACTCGCGGCACTCGGCGCTTGGTTTGGCTGGCAATTACTACCTGCAGTGATTTTACTGTCTTCAGTACTGGGCGCTGTCATCGGTATTAGTCTGATTGTGTTTACAAAACGTGGGCGTGAAATCCCCATGCCGTTTGGTCCATTTTTAGCGATTGGCGGTATTGCAGCGCTGTTTTTAGGGCCGCAACTTGCCAGTTATTATTTAACTTAAAACTATGATTTTGGCGCTTACAGGCGGTATAGGCTCTGGCAAAAGTGAAGCTGCCAGACAATTTGAAGCACTAGGCGTGCCTATTGTCGATGCCGATGTGATTTCCCATGCGCTCACAGCGACTGGTCAGCCTATACTAAAGGAAATCGCCCGTATCTTTGGCGCAGATTTTTTAAACGCTGACGAATCATTGAATCGCGCCAAATTGCGCGAACATATATTTAACAAACCTTCCGAACGCCTGAAGCTTGAGGCGCTCATGCATCCAGCTATTCACGATCAAGCTTTAAAGCAGCTCGCGGAGAATGAAAAGCGATTACATCCTGCCTATCAAATTCTAGTCATGCCACTCTTATTTGAAAGTAATCGTTACGACGGAGTGGCCGATAAGATTCTAGTGATTGATTGCGATGAAAGCTTACAAATCAAGCGTGCTATGGCTCGAAGCAATATCAGCGAGTCGGATGTCAAAGAGATGATGAATGCACAAGTGACTAGAAATGTGCGGCTAAAATCCGCTGATGAAATTATCGTAAACGACGGCACACTTGCTGAACTACAAGAAAAAGTCATACGAATTAATAAAAAACTCATTAAAACTTGCATAGTTAGCAAATAAATTTGATAATTCAGTTCAACTTTTAACTTGCACACAATTTCATGATTAAGACGGCACCTTTTTGCTAGTAATTAAATGAACGATTAGTTAAATTATTCATGCCTAGCTACGATTATCCTTTTAATGAACGCATACGCACATTTTTACGTGTAGAGGATCTATTCGCCAAAGTTTTATACAACATTGAAGGTAGCCACGAGTACCAACACCACTGTGCTTTACTTACACTACTGCAAATATTAGATATTATTGACCGCTCAGAATTAAGATCAGACCTGATGCAAGAACTCAGTCGCCAAAGAGCGGTGATGGATGCACTACAAGGCAACCCCGCGATTGCGCCACAAAAACTAGCGGAAATTCTAAATGAAATTGATACAGCTACAGAATCACTTCGCTCTGAAAACACTAAGCTAGGTCAAACGCTACGCACTAATGAATGGTTGATGAGTATCAAACAGCGAGCTGGCATTCCTGGCGGCGTTTGTGAGTTTGATGTCCCTTCTTACCATTACTGGCTTGGTCTGGGCGAAGATAGACGTCAACAAGATTTGAAAACCTGGCTTAGTCCATTAGTGCCTATGCACGATGCCATTGTGATTATTATGCGTATATTGCGTGGTAGCGGATCGACAACTAAATTGGTAGCTGTTAACGGCGCATACCAGCAAATGCTTGGCGGCAGCAAACCTGCCCAAATGTTAAAAATTGATATTCCAGATAACGTCACGTGTTTTCCTGAAGTGAGTGCGAATAAATACGCGATCAATATCCGCTTCAATATTTTAGACTTTACTCAAAAGCCCCAAAAATATGACGAAGATGTCAACTTTACATTAACGTTGTGCAACTTATAACCTCTGCAAAAGACTAATAAAAGTTGCTATATCTTTAGCGAGCTTTATACCAAAACTCTCAATAAAAAAATTCATTGAATAGTGTCGCATTATCATCAACTAAGAAACACGGCTCAGCAATATGGAAACCACAAAGAAACGACTAGTCGCCTGCCCTAACTGTAAAAAATTATCTGAATTTTCGCCTAGCAATGCCTTTAGGCCGTTTTGTGGTGAACGCTGCAAAATGATAGATTTAGGACTTTGGGCAAGTGAACAGTATGCGATTCCAGTCGAAATTAAAGAAGATGATCTTGAACAAGAGTTTTCTGACGTCAACTTTTCAAGGCAATAAATTTATATGCTAAATACTTTCTACCAATATTTTGTCCGCCTCTCTTTAGCGTTAATACTAACGCTTACTGGCACACAACTGTATGCTAAAGAGATCGTTGCGCCAAAAAATCTTGTGTCAATAACAGATGCATGGGTGCGGCCAACTAATCCTGGGCAGGAAGTAGGCGCCGCTTATATGACGTTTTTGAGCAAGCAGGACATGACGCTTGTCAGTATAGAAAGTAACGTTACCGATAGTGTAGAGATACACAATATGACCATGGAAAATGGTGTGATGAAAATGCGCATGCTAGAAAACTTAGCACTAAAAGCTGGAGAACCTTACAAGCTTGCGCCTGGTGGCTATCACTTAATGCTATTCGATTTAAAAAAACCACTCACTGTGGGTGAGCAAGTGAATTTTACGCTCCACTTTAAATCTAACAGCAAAATTAAAACTAGTAAAAATACTCCCAACTACAAACAAACCATCAACGTTATAGTACAAGCACCGCCCGAAAACGCTACTCACTAAGCCAAGCACTGCGTAGCATGGCAATGCCATGTGCGCCATGCGATTTTGCTTCGTGTAAATCTGGTGGCCTCATACCGCCAAGTGCATAAACCGGCAAAGCATAGTCCGAAATTAAATTAGCAAACTGACTCCATCCCAAAGGCTCCTCATCAGGGTGGCTACGTGTCGCTTTTACTGGAGACAACATCACATAATCAATACCTAGTGCCGCTGCGTGCGCTAATTGTTCGGCATTATGGCAAGAGGCGCCGCATAGCATTCCTACAGGTTTTGCCTGCAACTGCATTAAATCAGTAGAGTTAAAATGTATGCCCGCAACATTCAAAGCTGCTGAGGCAGATTGATTGCCGGAGTTAATCAGTACCTTGGCTTTATATGGTTTTGCCAGCTGAATTACACGTTCGGCGAATGTCTGAAAGGCTTGATTTGAGAGCTGCTTTTCGCGCAACTGTAACATTTTCAGCCCATTATCTAAGGAAATTTTAAGGCGCTCAAAAAACAAATCCTCCCCTAGTTCACTTAAATTTGTAATGGCGTAATTTGACGGCAAACTCAGCGCAGCGAAAATAGGCGCATTTGCTGGCAACATCGGCGAAACTTCAATGTTTTCAGGCGGCTGCCAGACTAGCTGCTGATTTTCCAAGCCACGTGGTTCGCCATCCCATTTTGTAACAATAAAAAAATGTAGCTTAACGGTTTTAGCTGGTGAATCTAACTGCCCTGTCGCATCATATTTGGCCTCATAGTCAAAGCTACGCGTTAGCCATGGGTAGAGTGATGCTACCGCTATACCAAGCTCTTCTTGCAGCTCACGTTTTAGCGCCTGCTGTGGCGTTTCGCCCTCTTCCACCTTACCGCCAGGAAACTCCCAATATCCAGCCCAAGGCTTGCCAACAGGTCGTTCTGCTAATAATACCCAGCCATCTTCACGCTGGATAACACCTACCGCAGCGTGCGTAATTTTGCGTTTTGTTGTATTCATGCGTTTAAAGTATCAAGCGGAATGCGTGGCAGCAAGTTGTTTTCTACCCGCGTAATCTCGTGCGAATTGGTAAGCGATTCGACCACTACGCGAGCCGCGTGTATGCGACCATTGTAAGGCTGCTGTGCGAGCTGCTTCGTCAAATACTGAGGTTCCATAATGACGCAACCACTGCGCGGCTACGGCAAGGTACTCATCTTGATCAAACGAGTAAAAAGCTAGCCACATGCCAAATCGGTCTGACAGAGAGGTTTTTTCCTCAATGGTATCTCCCGGTCTAATCTCGCCGCCTAAGTGCTGTGTTTCTAAGCTCTCTGCCATAAATTCCGGTAACAAGTGGCGGCGGTTAGACGTGGCATAGACTAAAATGTTATCTGAAGTCGCTGCCATCGAGCCATCCAACACCACTTTTAGCGCTTTATAGCCAGCATCGCCAACTTCAAAAGACAAGTCATCACAAAACACGATAAATCGCTCAGAACGGTTACGCAGCAGAGCTGTAATTTGCGGTAAATCCGTTAAATCCTGCTTATCTATTTCTAAAATGCGCAGTCCATCTTGCGAGAACTGGCTTAACAAAGCTTTAACGATAGAGGATTTACCTGTGCCGCGTGCGCCTGTCAGCAACACATTGTTTGCGGTATAGCCTCTAACAAATTGAGCGGTGTTACGGACAATTTCAGCTTTTTGCTGGTCGATATTATGCAAATCATCCAACTGAATAAGGTGCGGATGAGGAATCACTTCCAAATAACCATGTCCTTTATTGTGCTGCCAGCGCCATGCGATGGCGGACCAATCAGGCTCGCTGGGCGCGCTTGGGATAAAAGCTTCTAACCGCACTAATAAGCTTTCTGCGCGTTGAATTAACTGGCTAAAATCGCTCATTTAAGACCTATAGTCAGCATTGATTTTGACGTAGTCATAGCTAAAATCACATGTCCAAACTGTGCATGAAGCATCGCCACGTGCTAAATCTACACGTACTAAAATTTCAGGCTCTTTCATGACAGCTGAACCTTGCTCTTCTAGGTAAGCCGCAGCTCTGCCGCCATTCTCAGCCACTAACACATCGCCTAGATAAAGCTTTAGTGCGTTGACGTCAAGCTTATCGACACCTGCGTAGCCAATCGCAGCCAAGATACGGCCTAAATTTGGGTCAGATGCGAAAAACGCAGTTTTAATCAATGGTGAGTGGGCAATGGCATAAGCCACTTTACGACACTCAGCTTCGTCGCGACCGCCTTCAATTTTAACGGTCATAAATTTAGTTGCGCCTTCTCCATCACGCACGATGGCTTGAGCTAACTCAATCGCCACATCTGTCATCGCATCACGCAGAGCAATAAAATCTGCACTAGCACTTTTAACATCGTCTTCGTTAATTTCTGTATTACCAGCTAGATTAGTTGCCATCAAAATCAAGCTGTCATTGGTCGACGTATCACCATCCACAGTAATACAGTTGAATGATTTATTCACAGCATATTGAATAATGCTTTCTAGCGCAGACTGGCTCACAGCAGCATCGGTGGCAATATAACCCAACATAGTCGCCATGTTAGGGTGAATCATGCCAGAACCCTTGCTGATGCCAGTAATGGTGACAGTTTTGCCGCCAAGCTGAATTTGACGCGATGTACCTTTGGCAACGATATCCGTCGTCATAATCGCTTCAGCCGCATTCAACCAATTATCTTCTTTTAGGTTTGCTATCGCCGCGGGCAAGCCTGCAATGACTTTATCGACGGGTAATGGCTCTAAAATTACGCCTGTTGAGAATGGTAATATTTGGTTAGCCTGCAAATTTAATAATCCGGCTAATGCTACACAAGTTTGTTTGGCACGATTCAAGCCTTCTTCACCAGTACCTGCATTTGCGTTGCCTGTATTCACTAACAAAGCGCGAATACCTGACTTTTGCGCAAGAAAGTCTTTACACAAAATCACCGGTGCCGCACAGAACTGATTCAAGGTAAATACGCCAGCCACTTTACTGCCTTCAACCAAGGTCATCACTAATACATCTTTACGGTTTGGTTTACGCACATGCGCTTCTGCAAAACCTAATTGAACGCCTTTAACTGGCAAGAGTGATGCGGCTTCTGGAGAGTTTAATTTAACGGGCATAGCAATTTTCCATAATGATCGATTTGAATATTTTAACGTATTAGTGAGTTTGTACTGAATATATCAGGCAGGGTTTTGAGTATATAAAATATTAATGAATGAAACTCAAAGCCCAACAGCTTCTTGTGATTCAGACTGATATTGCTCTACGCGATTCCGACCTAAGCGCTTGGCTTGCAACAATGCATTGTCTGCAGCTTCAATAATCTCAAAAACACTGCCTAGGTCAGGATAAGAAGCTGTTCCTGCACTAAATGTAGCGTGAATGACGCCGCCAGCATAGTGATGTGTGAAGCGTGCAAAATCTTGCCTAATCTTGTCAATAATGACTGCAGCTTGGCTGGCATCAACGCCTGGCAAACCAACAATATATTCTTCTCCGCCATAGCGCCCAATCAGGTCAATTGAGCGCAAACGCCCTTTGAGTAAATAAGCTAAGGTGCGTATCACCAAATCACCTACGGGATGCCCATAGGCGTCATTGATGGATTTAAAATGGTCAATATCGAGCATGACTATCGCCATTTCCTGGCCTAGCGGTAAATCACGCAACATCGCGGCCAATTTAGTCTTGGAACTTGCATGGTTAAGCAAACCTGTTAAACCGTCCATTTGTGTAGAACGCTGCATCTCGCGAAAGCGTGAAATTTTAGCTTCTACCACTGCGGCTAATAGCACTGGGTTAAACGGCTTCATTAAAAACTGGTCGCCACCTAACCTAAGCGCCTCAACTTGCATACTGACTTCAGAATCCGCGGATAAATACACAATAGGAATTGTCGCATAAGCCTCTGTTTGACGTAGCACCCGCGTAGCTTCCACACCATTGAATTTTGGCATGTGCATATCCATCAGGATCAAATCTGGCCTGTACACCTCAAGTGCATCAAATAACTTATCTGGGCTATTGATAGAAAAAGTATCAATATCATACTGAGCCAGCGTTCTCTCTATCGAAGCTAAAGCCACTCTAGAGTCCTCAACGACCAGCACGTGGCTTTTTTCTTGTGGGGCAGTTTGTACTAAATCTAAGATACGACTGAGTACCATGGTGGAGTGGTTTTTAATGGGGATAGTCGCGTCCACTCCAGCACGCATCAACTTAACAATCGATTCAGGCTTTAATGGCTCGCCCAAGTACAGCATCTGGCTAGAGAAAAACTGTTGGTGTAAGTGAGCGATAACTGCGAGTTGCTGCTCAGTCGCATCGACATTAACGCCCATAAAAATAACCGCTAAAGGCGTATTGTTGATTGCAGGCTGGTCTTCCCAAGCGACAATTTCAATCTTAAATCCAAAAAAAGACAATTGTGTTTTGAGTTCATTCGCAACGTCAAAACCATGGTTATCAGCCACCACTAAGACATTGCGTGGTTTTATCCATTGATCGCCCCTAGCATCAATATGCACCTTAGTACGCCATCCATCCTGATGGCGGCATGCCTCTTGTGATAAAAACATAGACTCAACTGTGCTATTTAACACGTCAATTTTCTTTTGTATGCTTTCTTGATCGCCACCTGAAATTGGGTGCGCACTCTCAGTAGACAGTTTGGCGAAAGCATCATTTTCAAGCCCTTCGCACAAACGTACTAAACCAGACATACGCAACCGATTGAAGCTATCCACCAAACTATTAACCGCCACGATGAACTCAATAGACTGTTCAAACTTACCTTCCAGCAGATATCGCTTCCAGTGACTATTCATCGCTGCAAGGCGCTCAGAAAACGAATCTTTCACTATATTACCCATCATCAATAACCTTTACGGTAATCCAGAAACAACGGCGTATTCAGATGCAAAGCGTGGCACCTGATTTATTTAAAAGCAACGCGTTGAGAATGAATGAGTCAATCAATATATTTCAATATTAACATTCATCACTACGCCAACCAAATGCCATTGTGTAAAGCACAACACTAATGTAGAAATTAGCGACTGCTTTGCCGAGGAGTTATGAACGAACAACAAAAGCTTTAGCTTGTTTACCGGCACACCAGCGTTTCCACATTTGTCTAAAGGCTATGTATAAGGCATTAGCTGCGATGTCAGGCTGGCTGAATAATGATTGCTTAAAGCGAGATCTTAATTGCTGCCTAACGTCTGCAAGCTCAACAAAATTCTCAGCAAAATAACTGGCTTTTGCAAGATACGCAGCAGCATCTGCGACGACAAAGTCATCTAAGCTCAAATGGCGCATAACAGCTTGAGCGCCTCGGCTTATCATTCGATCGCCTGCAATACACAAAGTAGGCACCCCCATCCACGCAGCATAGCATGTGGTTGTGACGCCATTAGCAGGCATGGTGTCTAAACAAACATCTACTTGATGATGCAAAGCGAGATAGCCCTGCATCGAAGTTCTAGGCGTCCAGACTAAGCGAGAAGCATCAACGCCATACTGCTTAAACCAATCGAGTATCTTTTGATGATTACCACTTTGCGCGTCGCCAATCAGCAAGCATTTGGACGTAGGTAATTGCACTAGCACTGAGCTCCATAATTGCACAGTGCTTTGTGTTATTTTGTTGGTGCGGTTAAAACACGCGAATGTGAGATAGCCATTATTTAAAGCAGGAAGTGAGTTAACTTCTGGCGACTCTGCTACAGGAGAGAATGGCGCGTTAATGGGTAGTTGCACTAGCTTTTCAGTAAACTGTTTATCAAGCAGCCCTTGTGGAAGCAGATATTCGTCACCTAAATAATAATCCATGTTATTTAGCCCTGTGGTAGCTAGATAACCCAGCCAACTCACTTGGATCGGCGCAGGTTTAAGTGCAAACATAGTGAGTCGGTTGCCTGAGGTGTGTCCGTCTAAATCCACCAAAATATCAATTGCGTCACGGCGAATCTTATTGGCTAAGTCTTCATCATTCATCTGATCGACCACTTGCCATTGCTTAAAATAAACTTTTAGCCGTTCACTAGTCGCATCTTCGATGGCGGTTGCGGCATAGGCATACAAATTGAGCTCAGGATTTTTCTGTAAGTAAGGTAGTAATGGTTCAAAAAAGTTACTCAGTGAATGTTCACGTAAATCTGCTGACACAAATCCAATATTAAGCGTTCTACCTTGAGCTTTTAAATTAGTATGTTTTTTGATGTTCGCTTTAGTTGCGCTCTCATAATATTGCGCAAATTGGCAATGTCTTTGCCATAGGATTTCGGCTGTACTTGCATCATCATGGCTTAAGCAAAACAGCAAGTTGCTAAAGCAGCTAGCAAAAGACGGCTTTAACTGCAAAGCCTGCTGAAAGCATGCGATACCTTGTTCAATATCACCCAAATCTTTTTTAACGATGCCTAGATTATTGATGGCTGCTACATAATCTGGCTTTAACTCAATTGCACGCTCAAAAGCTTGAGCCGCACCTATTAAATCATGTTGAGTTTTTAATGCTAATCCGTAATAGCAATGCTCTTGCGGATCGAGTTGATTTAGCTGCAAGGCTTGATATGCGGCGTGCGTAGCATCTTTCTTTTGCACCATGTAGGTGTCGCTCAGCATTTTCCAGCCGATTAACCAGTGTGGATGAATATCCAATAATGCAAGTAACTGTTGCTCTAGTGCTAAATACTGCCCAGTCATAAACAATTCAATCAGCGCCATCACAATATCGTCATGTGGCAACTGCGTTAATGTTTGATTATCGGACAAAATCGGAACTTACCCCTTACGCCAAGTAGTACCTAATGCAGTGTCTTCTAGTACGATCCCAGCATCGGCAAGCTCTTTGCGGATTCGGTCAGCTTCTGCGAAGTTTTTAGTTTTTTTGGCTTCATTACGCTGAATCACCAGTTGATCAATGTCAATTTTAAGCTCTGTACCTGCCAATTGTGCTGCCACATCGCCTTGCAAAAACGCATCCGCATCACGTTGCAATAGACCCAAAACGCCAGCTAAGCTTTTGAGTAAGGCAGCAACTTCTAATGATTTAGTTTTATTCACTTCATTCGCCAAATCAAATAATACTGCCATCGCCTCTGGCGTATTGAAGTCATCATCCATCGCCTCCTTAAAGCGTGCTGAATGAGGCTGCTGCCAATCAATCGCAACATCGGCAACTACGTGTCCACGTAATGAAGTATACAAGCGTGTGAGCGCTAATTTTGCGTCATCTAAGTGCTGGTCAGAATAGTTAAGTGGACTACGGTAGTGAGCGCGCAAAATGAAGAATCTAACGACTTCAGCATCGTATTTTTCCAACACGGTACGAATGGTGAAAAAGTTGCCTAAAGATTTAGACATTTTTTCGTCATCCACCCGCACAAAACCGTTATGCATCCAGTAATTGACCATTTGACAAGGTTCACCATTATGGCTGTGAGCGGCTTCTGATTGTGCAATTTCATTTTCATGATGCGGAAATTGCAAGTCTTGACCGCCGCCATGAATATCAAAATGCTCACCTAGGTGATGCGAACTCATCGCAGAACACTCAATGTGCCAACCCGGACGGCCTTTTCCGCCGTTAGGTCCGCCAAAAGGCGAATCCCAGCTTGGTTCGTTTGGCTTCACAGATTTCCACAATACGAAATCCATAGGATCTTTTTTATGCGTATCCACTTCGACACGCTCACCTGCGCGCAAGTCCTCAAGTGACTTGCCTGATAGCTTGCCATAGCCTTCAAAGTTGTTTACTGAATAGAATACGTCACCATTCGCAGCAACGTAGGCAAAGCCTTTTTCAATCAAGGCTGAAATCATTTGTATCATGCCATCGATGAATTCAGTGGCTTTCGGCTCAATATCAGGGCGAATGATGCCTAGTTTTGCGGAGTCTTCATCCATTGCTTCAATAAAACGCTGGGTGAGTTGACCTATCGTTTCACCATTCTCATTAGCGCGTTTAATAATCTTGTCATCAATATCTGTGATATTGCGTACATAGGTCACGGCATAGCCAGAACTGCGCAACCAGCGGCTGACCATATCGAACACCACCATGACGCGGGCATGACCCAAATGGCAATAGTCATAAACGGTCATACCACAGACATACATACTCACTTTTCCAGCGACAATTGGCGTGAAGGTTTGTTTTTCACGAGCGAGCGTATTGTAAATTTTTAGCATAATCTGATGGTTAAACGAGAATTAAAGGAAATTGTTAATGAATGGTAGTTAAGTAAATGAATGATTTAGAAGTTTTTGCTAAATATATGGTAATAATCTCAAATGAGCTATTGGATGTTAGCTAGGCTATTGATAGAATTACGCTTTGTCATTTAACTAGAAAAAGTATATCACAATGAATAAATATATTTCTTTGCTAAACGCTTTAATCGCACGGTCTTTCTTGGTAGTTGCCGTGAGTTTATTAGCGCCTGCGGCACACGCAGACGAGCTTAAAGACATTTCACAACTTGCGGATCAAGGCCAATCTGCTGTTGCCATTGACCGCTTGAACACCTATATTGTTGCTAACCCAAAAAATGCACAAGCAATGTTCATGAAAGGCGTATTACTTGCAGAGCAAGGCCGTCGTGATGAAGCGATTCGCACATTTACTGATGTGACTGAAAAATTCCCTAATTTACCTGAGCCATATAACAATTTAGCGGTACTTTACGCTGACCAAGGTCAATTCGATAAAGCTAGAAAAGCACTTGAAACTGCAATAAAAACTCATCCAAGCTATGCCACAGCACATGAAAATTTAGGTGATATTTATGCACGTATGGCTTCTGAAGCTTACGACAAAGCACTGCAACTAGATACAAGCAACACCCGCGCAGAAGGCAAGTTATCAATGATCAAAGACTTGTTTGGCACAGGTAACAAAACCACATTAGCCTCTAAAGAGCCTGCTAAAGTAGATACTAAAGTAGCGAACCCTATACGCCCAGCAGATACAAAAACTGCTGACGTAAAAAAAGTAACAACTACTTCGACAAAAACAAGTGTTGAACCTGCTAAAGTAGAATCGACTAAAAATGTTGAGCCTGCAAAAAATAACGATGCTGACATTACTTCGGCTGTGAACAACTGGGCGCAAGCATGGTCAACAAAGAATCTTGACCAGTACTTTGCAAGTTACGGCGCAAGCTTCCAACCAGCAAAAGGTGAAAGCCGCAAAGCTTGGGAGCAACAACGACGTGAACGCATCACTAGACCGGCTAAAATCAATGTTGATGTATCTAACATCAACATTACTTCTACAGAGGAAAATAGCGCTAAAGTACGCTTCAAACAGTCATATCGTGCTGACTCTAAACCAATTTTCACCACCAAAACACTGATGATGAAAAAGCAAGGTAACAACTGGTTCATTGAGCAAGAAATTGCTGGCAACTAAAACTTACTAGTTCACTAGCTTCAATAATAAAGTTGCATGTCATTATTGACGGCAACTTTGTTTGGCTTTTGCAGATGTTACTTCATTGCAGTTTTATAAGGTAATTTGTTGAGAAATGGCTTTAAATAAAGGTTTAACATACGTACTATTGGCGGCGATTACTCTTGTGCCGTGGAATGCGACGGCGGTCAATAGCTACAGCTTGAGCAATTTATTGCGTAAACCTGAGTTACGGTCACTCACTGGCATAGCTGAAAATTTACTGGTAAAAAGTTTGCTAGAGATTACACAAGGCAAAAACCAGCAAGCACTCAACACCGTTGATGAACTCATCGAAAAAATTCCTAACTTCAAACTAGCCTACCTCGTGCGTGGCGACTTACTGATGGCTCAAGCGCAACATTTGCAGGCTTTTGGTAACGCCAATGTGAGTCAAGCCGCAGCAGTTAAAGATCTGCAAGCTGAAGCGCGTGTAAGAATTGAGCGTTATCTATCTAATGAAAATTTAGATAAACTGCCCAACCTACTCCTCGCACCTAATGACCAACAAAGTCATCTGATTGTGGTTGATACTGACAAATCACGCTTATATTTGTATAAAAATAACGGTGGCAATTTGAGTTATGTTGCCGACTATTATGTAACGGTAGGCAAAAATGGTGTTGGTAAGCAAACAGAAGGCGACAAACGCACTCCGATTGGTGTTTATTTTGCCAGCCAAAAATTAACCAAGCCACTGGCTGATATGTATGGCAATGGTGCTTATCCTCTGAACTACCCTAACGAGTGGGATATGCAACACAACAGAAGTGGTTCTGGCATTTGGCTGCATGGCACACCAAGCAATACCTACAGTCGACCACCTAACGCAAGTGACGGCTGCGTTGTATTGACCAACCAAGACTTAAATGCCATTGCTCCGATACTGCAAACTGGTAAAACGCCTGTGATTATTGCCAATCACTTAAAGTGGATAGATGCGGATAACACAAGCGCCGACAAAGACACCTTACAAGTAGCGATGAATAGCTGGCTGAGCGACTGGAAGTCACAAAACACGCCTAAATACCTTTCACACTATTCGCGAGCTTTTTCTACCGATGGGATTAACTTCCAGCAATGGTCAGATCATAAATTCACGGTGCAAGCAAGTAAGCCAAAAGTTGATATTGCGTTATCCAACATCAGCATGTTCGCCTACCCAGATGCAGATAAGAAATTAGTAGTCGTTGATTTTACACAAGACTTTAAAAGTCCAACTTTGAGCAATAAAATGCAAAAACGTCAGTACTGGATTCAAGAAGATAATACTTGGAAAATCATCTACGAAGGTTCGGCTTAACTCGCCATTTTAATTCACCCTAACGTTTGCTTTAACCTTAAGGAAGTCTATGCGTAAATTTTATGCTGTTGCCATACTTGCAGTTTCTTCAGCCTTTGCAGTATTCAGTACGTCTGCAATAGCCGCCAATCCTCAAGTCACATTTGAAACGAATCGCGGCAATTTTGTGGTTGAGTTATACCCTGAAAAGGCGCCCAAAACGGTCGCTAACTTCTTGAAATATGTGAACTCTGGATTTTACAAAGAAACTACTTTTCACCGTGTCATCAATCATTTTATGATACAAGGCGGTGGCTTTAATGCCGACATGTCTGAAAAGCAAACACTCGCACCTATTAGCAATGAAGCGGCTAATGGACTAAAAAATGAAATTGGTACAATTGCCATGGCTAGAACTAGCGATCCAGATTCAGCAACGGCGCAGTTTTTTATCAATCTTGAAAACAATGTTCAGCTCAACTATCAAGGTCCAGACCCTGAACTTATCGGATATTGCGTATTCGGTCGTGTATTAAAAGGCATGGATGTCGTGCGAGAAATTGGCATTACTCCTACTATAAACGTTGGGCAATACTATGACGTACCGAAATCAGCAATAGTAATACACCAAGTTAAACTCAATACTAACGCAACTAACAACTAGGCCTTTATAGGCTTTATTTACACTTTTAACATTAAGGATATTTTGTGGTTAAACTACTTACAAATTTTGGCGAAATTACTTTAGAACTCGATGCAGAAAAAGCACCAATTACCGTAGCAAATTTTTTGCAATATGTAGACAAAGGCTTTTATGATGGCACGATTTTTCACCGTGTGATTGATGGCTTTATGATTCAAGGTGGTGGTTTTGATACTACGATGAATCAAAAAGAGTCTGCAGATGAAATTAAAAATGAAGCAGACAATGGCCTAACGAATGATCAATACACCATTGCCATGGCACGCACTTCTGCGCCACATTCAGCCAGCAATCAATTTTTCATTAACGCTGGCAATAATGACTTCCTAAACCATTCAGCACCTACAAGCAGCGGTTGGGGTTACTGTGTTTTCGGCAAAGTGACAGCAGGCATGGATGTTGTTGATAAAATCAAAAAAGTGAAAACTGGCAGCAAAAAAGGCCACCAAGACGTGCCTGTTGAGAACGTTATCATTGAAAAAGCAACACGCTGCTAATGTTTGTGGCGTTAAACTGTAATCTAGCAATCAGATTGGATTACGCTGTTTAACATGAAAAATCTCGGAGATAAATCGGACAATCAATTAAGCCAGAGCTTAATGGGTCAAAGTCTATTTATCTCCGATTTGCATTTATGTGCCAGTCGACCACATATCACTGCGGCATTTTTAGACTTTCTAAAAGACACTGCATCACAAGCAGTTGCGCTGTACGTTTTAGGTGATTTGTTTGAATACTGGGCAGGCGACGATGATATTCAAGACATGCATCACCTACCTATTATCTCAGCCTTTAAGCGTCTAGCCGACTCTGGGGTTAAACTTTACTTAATGCATGGTAATCGTGACTTTCTGATTTCCAGCGAGTTTTGCGATGCGGCGGGAATGACTTTACTGCCAGATCCGAGCATCATCAATCTACACGGCAAAACTGTTTTACTCAGCCATGGCGATGATTTATGTACAGATGATGTGGAATATCAAAAATTCCGTGTACAAGTACGTGCAGCTGAATGGCAGGAAGATTTTCTGAAATTACCGCTACAAGTCAGGAAAGACCAGATCGAAGCTATCCGCATGCGTAGTGAACATGAAAAATCACAGAAATCCATGCAGATCATGGATGTTAACCAAGCGGCTGTTGACCACTTATTAAGAGTTCACCACTATCCTGAGATGCTAATCCACGGTCACACACACCGCCCCCATGAACATCAAATTCAATTAGACGGCCACAAGATAACAAGATGGGTATTAGGCGATTGGTACGAACAAGGCAGCTACCTGAGCTGTAATCAGTTTGGCTGTGAGGCTATGTCACTATAACCATAGCAACTTCTTATGAAGAGCGTACTTTCATAAATTCAAAACTCTAAGTCAGGCGAGGCGCGAAAAAAAAACGAGGCGGTATATAAATGATGATATAACGAGGTTTTTTCTGAGTAACGAAGCATCATGACGAAGTTTGAATTTATAGAAGTACCCTAAGGTTGATAGCCAGGAATCTTAGACTCATCAACTTCATCAATCTGTTCAGGCTCTAAGAATTGCTGAGCGTATCTCAAGTAAACTTTCTCACGCACAAAAATATCGAATAAATCAGGGTCGATATGATGATCTACTTTCATCTTGCCTAAAATATATAATGATTCTGATAGTGTCTTAGCCTTCTTATACGGTCGGTCTTTTGAAGTCAGCGCCTCAAAAATGTCCGCAATCCCCATTACTCGGGCTGGGACAGACATTTGCTCACGTGTTAATCCTTTTGGGTAACCTCGACCATCCATGCGCTCATGATGGCCGCAGGCGTATTCTGGCACGCGTTTTAAGCCATTTGGGTAAGGCAAAGAATCCAGCATATGAATAGTCACAACGATATGATTATTAATAATCTCTCGCTCTTCTTTGGTCAACGTACCACGCGTAATATTGAGGTTATAGACTTCATTTTCACTCAAAAATGGCCTTGAATTGCCATTTGCATTGACTAACTGATTCGCAGCAATATTAATGACTCGTTGCTGATCCTCATCCGTCATAGACTCACTGCCGAAATTAGACTTTCTTAAAAACTCACGATCTTCATCACATTGCTGATTAAAAGCTAACAGCTCAGAATCTAATTTAGCAACATCTTGCACTTGTCCACTTTTCAAAGCTTCAACTTGTTTTTTCAGAATGTCACATTCAGCTTGCTTTTTAAGTAATTCAAATCGTTGATCAACCAGATCAATACGGTCGAATATGCCAGATAACTTAGTGGGCTTATCCATCACAGATTCTGGCGTAGTGACTTTACCGCAGTCATGCAACCAACCGGCAATCTTCAGCTCATAAAATTCTTTTTCATTGAGTGTAAAGTCTTTAAGCGGACCTTCTTTAGCATCGATAGCGGCTTGTGCCAACATCAAAGTAAGCTCTGGTACACGCCGGCAATGCCCGCCAGTGTATGGAGATTTTTGGTCAATGGCTTCCGCCATCAACTCAATAAAGGCTTCAAATAAGCCTTTCAAACCTTCAATCAGATTCTGGTTGGTCATCGCAACCGCAGCTTGTGACGCTAACGATTCAACCAAACTTTGATTAGCTTGCGAGAATGGAATAATTTCATGCGTATCAATGTCAATCGCATTGATGAGCTGAAGTACACCGATGACTTCCGACTCATGGTTTTTCATCGGAATCGTTAAAAATGACTGAGAGTGATAGCCAGTCTTCTCATCAAATTTACGCGTGCCAGTAAAGTCGAAATTCTGAGCACTATAGGCATTTTCAATATTAACGGTTTTATCGTTCACGGTCGCGTATGCAGCCACCGTGGTTAAGTTAGGTCGACCATCATCTAAATACAAAGGAATAGGCAAAAATGGAATTTCCTTGCCTGTTGTACCGCCCATCGCAAGCGCTAGCGTTTTATTACGCATGATTTCAAACTTAAGGTGCTTATCATCGGTAATGGTGTACAACGTACCGCCATCTGCGTTGGTAATTTCCTGCGCGCCTAGCAATATCGTTTCTAAAAGGCGTTTATTATCCCGTTCAGCAGAAAGCGCGACACCTATCGTATTTAGGCGCTCAAGTCGTTTTAGTAAATAAGGGTGTTGTTGATCCATCATGCTATTGAATTGATCATAAGGTTTAGGGTAAAAGTGATTTTCATATTGATTAATTCAGACTAAACTTTATCTAAATAAAACTCCATTTTCACGCCAGCAAGCTCTATCACGTCATGGTCGCTCAGCTCAAAGGCCTGCGAGCCAATAGAGCTACCATTGACAATAGGAAACACTTTGCCTTCAACGTGCGTAACGAAGTAACCCTGAGGCCGCTTAGTGATTACCGCCACTTGCACACCTGTTTTACCCAAGGTGGTCAGTGCTTTATTAAGAATCAGCTCTCGACCTGCACTAGAGCCGTTTAAGACTTGTACTCTGCCAACCGCCATCGCAGGCGCTGACTTTTCAGCTAATGGTAATACTGGTTTCTCTGAGATAACCGTGTCTGGCAATGCAGTGCTAGGCTCTACTTGAGCCTGTGCTTTCATCATTTCCGTTAATTCGGCTGGGCGAAGAAACACGGTTTTCTCAAAGGCTGAATCACTGCCGCTGTGGTTTTGTAACTTAGCGTCATTGATAAATTTCAATTGATGCTTGCCAAATGAAATCAAATCACCTGACTGCAACAAATAACTTTTGACCAACTTGGCGTTAACTTCTGTACCATTGGTACTATTTTTATCTTCGATATAAAAATCATCGCCCTTTTTAAGTATCACAGCATGTTCGCCGCTTACGGCTAGATTATCGATATGAATGTCATTAGTTGGTCTTCGGCCAATAGTAATGCGCTCTTTATCGAGTAGAAACTCATTCAAAATATTACTATCTAAAGAAAAAATTAGCTTAGCCATTATCCACCCTGCTATTTTAACCAATTAAAAAAGTTATCGCGCCAAGTCTTAGTGTACTCAAAAGACTCTTTTACCAGAATAAGTATGACAGAAATATTGTCTTTTCCACCATTTTCATTCGCCAACTGCACTAGCGCTTGTGCGGCGACGTTGATATCTGGCATGAGCTTGTTAAGCGCAGATTCGATTACCTCATCATCAACTAAGTCGCTTAAGCCATCTGAACAAACTAAGTATATATCACCTACCTCAACATCATACTCGTTGAGCTCTAACTCAACTTCTGGGTCAACACCCAAAGCTCGTGTGACTAAGTTTTTATTGGCAGAATATTTTGCTTGTTCTGGCGTAATAAGGCCTGACTTAATCTGTTCTTGCAGTAATGAATGGTCTTCCGTTATTTGGCTTAATACTTGATTGCGCAGTCTATACATGCGCGAATCGCCAATATGCCCAACGAGTAATTTATTATTAGTAAAGACCCCTACAACAAGCGTGGTGCCCATACCGGCACACTGTGGCTGAGATTGAGAAACACTATAAATAACTTCGTTAGCACTTTTAACCGCATCAACAATCAACTGCGCTTCTGCTTGCTTACCTAATGCCGAATCAACTTTTCCTGGCTGCTGATTTGCCAAGCCTTCCATTAACTCGGCGGCAATACTGAGCACAGCCATCTCACTTGCCACTTCACCTGCTTTATAGCCACCCATCCCATCAGCAAGCACGACAAACCCCATCGTGTCATCACTAGCAATTGCATCTTCGTTATGGTCACGTAGCAAACCAACATCAGTTAAACGCACAATTTCTAGCACGCCACTTAAGTTCATATTAGCCGGCTAGCTCGATATTAGCATCGCGTAGAGTCGCGACATTCTGCGCTTTTTCACCAAGAGTATGCAGAAAGATTAACAACATGATGGAATCAGAAACTTTACTGACATAAGCATCTCTTTAATCATCAATTGCCATCACAGATTAGTGTGCGTCATTTAATAGCCTAAATGCTTTAATTTTGAGCGACTTTAATTCTTATTACTTAGAACTTCAGAAGCACGTACATCAGCAGCCAGCTTATCTAACACGCCGTTGATATATTTATGGCCATCAATCCCGCCATATATCTTAGCTAACTCAACGCCTTCATTAATCACGACTCGATATGGAATGCTCATATCGAACATCAATTCGCAACCAGAAATTTGTAAAATCGCATGCTCTATCGGGCTTAATTCACTGACTTGACGATCAATAAATGCAGCCATTTTTTCATCAAGTTCAGTTGCATGCTCTCCAACAGCTTCAAGCAATTGTTTGAAATAAGCTTCATCTGCCTTTGCATAATCTGGGTCTTCTGCCATATCACGATACACAGCAGTCATCTCGGACTGATTCAACATTCCGCGATAAACCGCTTTTAATACCAACTCGCGTGATTTTCTGCGATTTTGCCCAGACTTCTTTTTAGCTGATGGTTTTTTTGATACATTTTTTTGATCAACTTCTTTTTCTACGACTAGGCTGGTTAATGAAGCGTCATTCTCAGCCATCATAGCGATCTAACCAAATTAGCCATTTCAATGGCTACTTGTGCGGCTTCTGCGCCTTTTATATGCATACGCGCAATCGCTTGATCATCGTCTTCAGTAGTCAGCACTGCATTCGCAACTGGAACACCCGTATTAAACTGTACTTCTGAAATACCGCGTGCAGACTCGTTTGAAACCACTTCAAAATGGTAAGTTTCACCGCGAATAATCGCGCCTAGCGCAATCAATGCATCGAACTTCTCGCTAATCGCCATGTGCTGCAAAACCAACGGTGTTTCTAATGCGCCTGGTACAGTTGCAATGGTAATGTCATCACTCGCAACGCCTAACTTCAGTAACTCTGCGGTACATGCACTAAGCAAACCATCGCCAATATCACTGTTAAATCTTGAAAGCACTACACCGATTTGCAGGCCTGATCCATCTAAGTTCTTTTCAATTTCTCTCACGTTTTATCCTTAAGCGCTACCGCACAATTCACAAAACTGTATTTTACCGCATATCACTGCTAATGATTTAGTAAAAATGCTGATGTAAGCGCTATACAACTGATTTAATGAAATAATCCCCAAGCCTTTTGTATGGTGCTCCAAATACCATAGCTAATCGGAATCAACACCAAAGCCCATGCAAGCACTACTAAAATTGGATGACTAGCCGATTGCGAGACACTATTCACGGCACCATTTGCATTTGTAGCTTCAGATTTTTCATGCGCTAGTTTTCTTACCGCTTCAAGCTCAGCGTCTGTCATATAGTATTTTTCATTGACTGGTTTGACTAGAAAATTCGCGATAAAACCCACTACAAGCAAACCAGCTAACACCAGAAAAATTGGCGCATACACTTGGTCAAATGGCACTTTGGCTTCTAAACGCGTGTCATGCATATAATTCACGACGACTGGCCCTAAAATACCTGCTGTAGACCATGCAGTAAGTAAACGCCCATGAATCGCACCAACAAACTGTGTACCGAACATATCCGCCAAATATGCGGGTATCGTAGCGAAGCCGCCGCCATACATGGAAGCGATCACACAAAATGCACCAACAAATAAGGCCAGTGATTTAAAACCCGCTACATAAGTCGCTGTGCAATACATCAATGTGCCCAACACAAAGAAAATATAGTAAGTGCGTTTACGACCCAGTTTATCTGATGAAGTCGCCCAAGCAAAACGGCCAAAAATATTAAACAATGAAATCAAGCCAACGAAACCCGCACCTACTGCCGCAGCAGCAGCCGTGAGCGCTTCATCTTTTTTAATATCAGCAAAGCCAATATCAGGCTGACCTATCAGCGCACCACCGAAGGTTTCTTGCAGCATAGGTGCAGCCGCGCCAATAATACCAATGCCAGCTGACACGTTCATACATAACACCAACCACAATAACCAAAACTGCGGCGTTTTATGAGCGTTTTTAAGATGTACATGCTTACTGGAAATCATCGCATTATTTTGCGCTGCTGGCGGCGTCCAATTGGCAGGTTTCCAGCCAGTTGGCGGCACGCGATAGCTTAGCGAACCCCATAACATGAATACAAAATAAATCGCAGCTAAGGCAACAAATGTTTGCCAAACACCAGGATTGGTTGGCGTTGCAAAGTGCCCCATCAGCTTAGTAGCAAGTGGTGAGCCTATCATTGCACCACCACCAAAGCCCATAATCGCCATACCAGTTGCCATACCTCGACGGTCAGGAAACCATTTAATCAAGGTAGACACTGGTGAAATATAACCTAAACCAAGACCTATACCGCCAATCACACCACTGCCCAGCCACATCAACCACAATTGATGCGCATAAACACCATACGCCGAAATAAGCAAACCGCCGCACCACAACACCATAGAAACCAAACCGGCTTTACGTGGTCCTTCACGCTCTAACCAGCCACCCCAAAGTGCTGCCGAGCAACCTAGCAACACAAAAAACAAAGTAAACATCCAACCCAAATCAAACTGGGTCCAATTACAATCTGTCGCAAATAAAGCCCTTGCCGTGCCTGATAGTTTTTCAGATAAGTTAGTCGCTCCAGCCGCACAAGCAGCTAAGGGCTTGCCATCCGCGCCCACAAGCGCATTGCCTAACGGCTTCCAAAACACACTGAAACCATACGCCATACCAATGGACAAATGCACCGCTAATGCTGCCGGCGGCACTAGCCAGCGATTAAAATTTGCATTTGCGGTAATATGTTCTTTAGATAAAAAATTCGCCATGCCACCCTCTTATATATAAGAATTATTATTGCGTAATTACGTTATGTTACATAGTGTAACAAATTAAAAAAAATGGCAATTTAAAAAGCGGTAATTTGATGGAAGCACGACAGAAGCATCGCAGAAGTATCACCGTGGAATTTTATATTTACTATTTGTCATGAATCTGTCACATTTAAATCATAAACTGGCAAAAATAAAGTAATAAAAAGTACATTCAAGAGGAAGCTATGCCGGCCAATATATTAGTTGTGGAAGATGAACCAGCGATTCAAGAACTACTGGCGCTAAACATCACCCAAGCAGGGCACAACGCCATGCGCGCATTAAGTGTAGAGATTGCACAAAACCTAATGCGCGAAACTATCCCTGATTTGATTTTACTGGATTGGATGCTACCAGGCATGAACGGCTTGGAATTTGCGCGCTTATTGAAGTCTGACAATCTGACCAAGACCATTCCTATTATCATGCTGACCGCACGTGGTGATGAATACGACAAAGTACGTGGTTTGGAAGTTGGCGCAGATGATTACGTCACCAAACCATTTAGCCCTCGCGAATTGAATGCACGCATCAAAGCCGTGTTACGTCGCCGTGCGCCGCAAATGACAGATGACCCAATTGAAATGGCTGGTTTACGCTTAGACCCAACCACTCACCGCGTTACTGGTAACAATAAAACAATAGATTTAGGCCCAACTGAATTCAGACTACTACACTTCTTTATGACGAATGCTGAACGAGTGCACACGCGCAGCCAGCTTTTAGATAAAGTTTGGGGCGATCGCGTTTTTGTTGAAGACCGCACAGTAGATGTACATATTCGCCGCTTGCGCAATGCACTTTCACTTTCTGGTCATGAAGATTTAATTCAAACCGTACGAGGCGCAGGCTATCGATTATCAGAAAAGAACGATTAAATACACGATTAAAATAAGCAATAAATATATACGTTATAGCTCATTATTCTGCTAAAAAGCTGGCTATAATTGTTGACGTCAATTTATTGAAAAAGTTAATCTGTGCTAGATATTCGTTGGAAAGCTGGTTTATTCGTTTGCGCGCTCAGCGTCATCAGTCTATTTTTCTGGCTAATCACTAGCGTCAATACAGCGCTTATCGTATTTGCCGCTGGCCTTTTGATATACCTCATTAGCCATGTTTATTGGCTACACGCACTGCAAAACTGGTTTAAAAATCCTGCTCTCAAAGAAATCCCCGAAGGCTCAGGCGTTTGGGAGGATATTTTCGTCGCACTGTTAAAGTATGAGCGTAATAATAACCAAAATCAAAATCAACTTAACTCTGCATTAGAGCGCTTTAATCTTGCCACTAGTGCCATGCCCGACGGCTTAGTGATACTGAGTGCCAGCAATGAAATTGAATGGTGCACGCCCAATGCGGAACACCAGCTGGGATTGAATTTAGATACAGATAGAAAGCTTCCTGTCGTTAATTTAATTCGCAATAGTCACTTTATCGCTTACTTGTATAACGAAAAATATGACGAGCCATTTAAGCTGAAGTCTTGGCGAAATTCTGAGGTCATCCTAGAAATCCAGCTGATACCATTCGCCAATAATCAAAAGTTATTAATTAGCCGTGACATGACGCAGTACGAAAAAGTAGACGTCATGCGTAGAGATTTTATTGCCAATGTTTCTCATGAGCTGCGCACGCCACTCACCGTGGTAGGTGGTTTTTTAGAAACGCTGACAGATATGGAAGGCGCAGTGCCAGATAATTTAAAAAATTATTTTGCAATGATGGAAGAACAAACCATACGCATGCGCCGCATTATTGAAGATTTACTCACGCTATCCTCCATAGAAAGCAACACCGAAGAGCCTGACGATAGTGAAATCGATATGTCTACTTTATTAAAGTCTGTACAAAATGACGGCATTGGGTTAAGTCAGGGCTTGAATAAAAATAAACACATTATTCATCTTGATGCTGACCCAGCACTCAATCTGAATGGCGCGGTGGATGAGCTACGTAGCGTATTTAGCAACTTAGTTAGTAATGCTATTCGCTACACACCCGCTGGTGATAAGAAATCCGGTAAAACTGGTGAAATCTTTATCCGTTGGGCATTAGTGAATGGCGAACCTGTTTTTTCTGTACGCGATACTGGAATTGGTATTGAGCAACAACATATTGACAGGCTAACTGAACGCTTTTACCGAGTAGACCGTAGCCGTAGCAGAGAAACAGGCGGCACCGGACTTGGATTATCAATCGTTAAACACATCCTAATTCGTCATCAAGCGAAACTGGAAATCTCCAGCGAATTAGGGGTAGGAAGCACTTTCAGCGCAGCATTCCCTAAAGCACGAATTGCACTAAAAAAATAAACCGTTAAAATGCGCTCAGTCATTATTACTCTGCTAATTGTGATGTTGCCAGCCTGTGCAACCATTTCAAACAATACAGCCACGCAATCCGCCAAGCCGATTCCTGAGCAAGATGACCGCAGTACGATTAACCAGCTCGGCAAGGGCGATTCCGATCGCATGGCCGATGTTGAAGTACGTGAAAATACCGAAAGCTTGCGCTTGCTTATGCTAAAACTGTATAAGCGCAACCCGCACGAATTACAAAAGAGCACACCTGATGTCGCAGAAAGAATGGTGGATTGGGTTTTTAATGGTGAAACACAGCATCATTACCAATTTGAATCTATTAACAATCAGCAAGGTACCGAAGCTATATTTTTAGCATTTAAACCAGATTTTACTGGTGACCGAGTATTGGCCTTTATCGTCGGGCTGCAAACTATGTTGCTTAAAGCACATGGTAATAAAACCGACTTTTACTTAAATGACAGCATAGACCCGCAACATATGTATAACGTGTCGAGAAACATTGAGATTGCGGCTTGGAAGCTCTCAAATGCTAGAGATGATACGGGCGCCTTGTATTTACTCAGCAATGAAATCAACGATAAAGATAAAAATTTATCATTCGAACGCGAGTTTGGAAAAATGATAGGTCGCACAGATTTATTTGCCATCACCTTAGCGGAAAAATCACAGCGGCTAATTTCACGGGTGGTGCAAAGCCTCGCAACTGCAGTATTTTTGCCTTTCTAGCAAGTTCAATGCAGACAATAAAAAAGGAGCCTAGGCTCCTTTTTTATTGAATATACCTAGAACAAACAGGTACGCGAAAAATTACTTAGCTGATGAGTCTTTTGCAGCTGCATCTTTGGCGGCTTGCACAGCATCTACTGCAGCATCTTTGGCTTCACCAGCAGCGGCTTGAGTTGCAGCAGCCGCTTCTTTAGCAGCATCCTCAGTTTTAGCTGCTGCATCTTTTGCGGCATCAACGGTCGTTGCTTTCATTTCCGTGACAGCCTCTTTCGCTTTTTCAGCAGATTCTGCTGCAGCATCTTCTGCTTTTTTGCTACATGCGGCAAAACCTACAGTAACAACCAAACTTAATAACAACACTTTTAGCAGTTTATTCATCTTTAAATCCTTTACAAATTATTAAGTCTACGAGTAAAAATTCTATTACTTATTACTTGCAGGCGCAACTGCTGGCGCAGGTTCTGCTACAAAAATCTCTACACGACGATTTTTGGCTTTATTTGCTGCAGTATCATTTGCCACCAATGGCTCACGTGAACCGCGACCATCAATCGTAATACGGTTGCTAGCAACCCGTTTGCTCGTTAGATAGTCCCTTACACTTGCAGCACGGTTCAATGACAATGGGTTATTCACTGCATCGCTACCTGTACTGTCAGTGTGACCAATAATAGTCACGTTACTATTTGGATTAGTCACTAGACCATTTGCAAAAGTATCTAATATCGCTCTGAAGTTAGGTTGTACATCTGCACGACCCACGGCAAACGAAATGTCACTTGGAATATCTAACTTCAAGCGATTATCAGCAGTCTGCGTAACTGCAACGCCTGTACCAGCTGTAGCCTCTTCCATTTGTCTCTTTTGCTCTTCTTGACGCTTAGTCCAAACGTTACCAGCCACACCACCCGCAGCAGCACCAACCGCAGCACCAATCACAGCACCTCTTGTATTACCTGCGATTGCTCCGACTACAGCACCTACACCTGCACCGATGCCCGCGCCTTTAGCTGTGCCTTTTTGGGTTTCTGTCATGTTGGCACAACCGCCCAATGTAAACGCAACCAGAATAGAACTCACAATAATTTTATTACGCATATCAACTTCCTTTACTAATGAAACGACTATGGATTAACCAACAAATTAACTATTCATTCACGTAAATAAACCGTTTAAAAATGAAATAGAAACTCAAGAATAATTTTGATTATGAACTAGATAAAAAAATATTTATGTTGGCTAACGCACACAAGAGGATTAGTTTAACAACATTAATTCAGCAAAGATGTTAATTAAACGTAAAGAATCGTAATTAATTTACGGTGGTTTGAATACTTAAGGCAAGCAAAACCGAAAGCCTCTGGATTCTAGCTTTCGTCGGAATGACGGCTTAATTTGTGAGTTTAATTAGAAATTTTAATAGCTTATATTTGCTAGTATTAAAGTAATTATTAAGAAAAGCGCTAAGTTTGTTTTGAACTTGTAGTTTCTTTCTCTCAAACTTATCTACTTTTCCATTTTTAACAAACTCAATATACTGCCCATATAGCATTTGGGTCACTATAAGAGAATATGGTGCAAACTCACCAAAAATCTTTTCTCTGTAGAATTGTCGAATAAACTCATCGATATTATTTGAAGCCGTAGATACCCAATGTGTATTTTGGTCACCTTCTTTAAACCAAAATACATATTCATTTTTTCCAACAACTATGTGATATCGATTTAATGCTCGGACTTGCTCTGGCGCGTAAGAATCTTTTGAGTAGCATGCAGGCAAATCTCGCGTAGCAAAAACCTTTTGGGGTAAATGCAGTGAGTGATGAGCACCTCTAAATGCCAAGTTAAAACAACATAATCGAATCTTCTGAATCATGAATAGGTGCTATTTAATTGGTAGAACGTTAAATAACTACTTTGTTAAGTATTTGTCACACAACTACCAAAATCTAAGTGCTTGGCACTTGGATTTTGGTAATTTTCATTCATTATTCTCACATGAGTCCACGTGAAAAGACATTATCTACAATAACACCTTCTCAATCCCACCATTGTTGACCCGCGCCACATATTCCTGCATCCAGTTCTCACCAAGAATATGCTTCGCCATCTCAACTACAATGTAGTCTGCCTCAATACCAGTGTCTTCACCATAACGTGACAAACCTTGCAAACAGCTTGGGCATGAAGTCAGAATTTTCACTTTTTCTTCAGGATTTCCCACCGTTAAGCCCATTTTTTCCATACCTTTTGCTAGCTCTTCCTGCTTACGCATTTTTACCTGCGTAGCAATATCTGGGCGCGCGACAGCAAATGTACCGCTTTCACCACAGCAACGGTCATTCAGTTGAACGTCTGTTCCCATGAGCTTATTGGTCACTTCTAAAGGTTTATAAGTTTTCATCGGCGTGTGGCATGGGTCGTGATACATATACTTTGTACCAGTAATGCCTGCCAGCTTCATGTCTTTTTCCATCAGATACTCATGAATATCTAACAGTCTGCAACCTGGAAATATCTTCTCAAACTCGTATTTTTGCAGTTGATCCATACACGTACCGCAAGACACGATGACGGTTTTAATATCCAAGTAATTCAACGTATTGGCCACGCGGTGGAATAGCACGCGATTATCTGTAGTAATCTCCTGACCTTTATCGTGATTACCACTTGCCGTTTGCGGGTAGCCGCAACACAAGTAACCTGGTGGCAATACGGTAATTGCGCCTACTTCATACAACATCGCTTGCGTAGCCAAACCTACGTTTGAGAACAAACGCTCTGAGCCGCAACCAGGAAAGTAGAATACCGCATCTGAATCTTCAGTCACAATTTTAGGGTTGCGAATGACTGGAATCATGGTGTCATCTTCAATACCTAAAAGTGCACGCGATGTTTTGGTCGGCATTTTCTTAGGCATCGGTCGATTGATAAAATGAATTACCTGAGCTTTGATTTCCGGCTTACCGACAGTCGCCGGCGGTCTGATTTTATCTTTTAATAGATGAAATTTCTTCGCCAAACTGTGCGCGAAACTTTGCGCTTTATAGCCAATGGTGACCATAAAGGTGCGCATCAACTTAATCGTCGCAGGATCTTTGGCATTCAAGAATGCCATACCTAAAGCAGTGCCAGGATTGAATTGTTTTTTACCTTGCTCGCGCAGGAAGTTACGCATAGCGACTGAAACATCGCCAAAGTCAATATCCACTGGACACGGATTTAAGCACTTATGGCAAACCGTACAATGGTCTGCTACATCGTTAAACTCATCAAAGTGTTTCAGTGAAATACCGCGTCGCGTTTGCTCTTCATACAAGAACGCCTCAATCAATAAAGAGGTACCTAAAATCTTGTTACGCGGACTGTAAAGCAAATTAGCCCGCGGCACGTGCGTGGTACACACAGGCTTACATTTTCCGCAACGCAAACAGTCGCTAATTGAGTCCGCAATCTCGCCAATGGCTGATTGCTCCATAATGATAGACTCTTGCTCAAGCAAGCCAAAGCTAGGGGTATAGGCATTCTCAAGCCCTGAACCTGCCATGAGCTTGCCTTTGTTAAAGTGACCATTCGGATCCACTTTATTCTTGTATTTGGTAAAAGCTTCAATCGTTGAAGTTTCCAAAAACTCCATTTTAGTGATGCCTATACCATGCTCACCTGAAATCACGCCATCTAAGCCCTTAGCTAGTGCCATCACTCGCGCTACGGCTTCGTGCGCTGTTTTCATCATCTCATAGTCATCAGAATTCACTGGAATGTTGGTGTGAACATTTCCGTCACCCGCATGCATATGCAAGGCAATAAATACGCGGCCTTTAAGTACAGTTTTGTGAATGTCATCGCAGCGATTCAGTATTTTTTGATACTCACGACCTGCGAATATATCGGCCATTGGGCGCTTAAGTTCACGCTTCCATGAAATACGTAAATCGTAAGATTGCACAGCGCGGAACACATTTTCATACTGGTCGAGTGAATCGCCAAGCTGACCCAGCACATTCACTGGCTCATCCAACGTGTTCAAAATCATGCGCCATTTAGCACGTAAATCGCGTAGCAACTGTAAAGCAATCAATTGTTTTGATTGCACCATTTGCGCATCAGCGTTGCCATCTTCATCAGCTTGCAGAGGTAAATCACCTTGCATAAATGCTTCTAAAGCATCAAGCAATTGCAGTTTGTTTTTGATAGAAAGCTCAATATTAATGCGCTCGATACCATCTGAATAATCACCCAAACGCGGCAATGGAATCACCACGTCTTCGTTAATTTTGAAGGCATTGGTATGTTTAGCAATAGCGGCGGTACGCGCACGGTCAAGCCAGAATTTTTTACGTGCTTCAGCTGAAACTGCAATAAAACCCTCGCCATCACGTGCATTACACAAGCGAACGATGTGCGATGCCGCTTCACCTACTGCGTTTTCATCGTCAGAGGCAATATCAGCAATCAACACCATTTTGGGGCGTTGTTGACGCGCAGCTTTGGTCGCATAACCAACGGCTTTGATATAACGCTCATCCATGTGCTCTAGACCAGCCATCAACACTAGCGGATCTTTTCTTGCAGTCGCATCTAGATAATCTTTAATTTCAACAATGGCTGGTACGGCATGTGAAACATTACCAAAGAACTCAAGCGCAACAGTGCGAACATGCTTAGGCATGCGATGCAAAATAAACGTCGCAGAGGTAATTAAACCATCGCAACCCTCTTTTTGTATGCCTGGCAAACCACTCAAGAATTTATCAGTAACGTCTTTACCCAAACCAACTTTACGGAAGCTAGGCCCTGCAATTTCTAAAATCTCAGGTTCCGCCAGCAAGGTTTTCATGTCTTCTGCATAGCGACTCACTTTAAAGCGCGCGATTGCAATATCATGAATTTTGCCTAGATTATGGTCTAAGCGTTCCACCTCAAGCCATTCGGCATCAGGCGTCACCATGCGCCATGAGGCGAGGTTATCTAAAGCCGTACCCCAAAGCACCGCTTTTTTACCACCCGCGTTCATTGCAACGTTACCGCCAATGCAAGAGGCGTCAGCTGAAGTTGGGTCGCAGGCGAACTCTAAACCCGCATCAGTCGCTGCTTCCATCGCACGACGTGTCACCACACCTGCGCCGCATTCAATGGTCGCAACTTGTCTTGCTACACCAGGCAAGGTGCGCATTTGCACGCCAGTATGTTGGTCTAGCTTTTCCGTATTAATCACTGCAGACATAGGCGTCAGAGGAATCGCTCCGCCAGTGTAACCAGTACCACCGCCTCGAGGAATGACGGTAAGACCCAACTCAATACAAGCACGTACTAAATAGGCAATTTCTTTTTCTGTATCCGGATTAAGCACCACAAACGGGTACTCAACACGCCAGTCAGTAGCATCTGTGACGTGTGAAACTCGAGCTAAACCATCAAACTGAACATTATCTTTACGTGTGATTTTCGTAAATTTAGCTAAGGCTTTTTTACGCAAATCATAGGTTTGACGGAAGTCATCAGCAAATTTGTCTACCGCTTTTTTTGCAGCAGTCACCATTTTTTGCACTTTATCGCTAGCGGTGCTGCCAGTATTACGCTCATCAATTGCCGCTATGCGGTGATGCAATGCATCTATCAGTGCTTTACGGCGCTTAGGATTTTCTAACAAGTCATCCTGCAAATACGGGTTGCGAGTCACTACCCACAAATCACCCAACACTTCAAACAACATGCGCGCAGAGCGACCGGTTTTACGCTCACCTCGTAATTCGTTTAAAGTTTCCCATATACCCTCGCCCAAGAACCGAATGACGATTTCGCGGTCTGAAAATGAGGTGTAGTTGTAAGGGATTTCACGCAAGCGTGTAGCAGGCTGCGCTTCTGCATGATGAATATTGCTATGTAGAGGTGCGTTCATTGTTTTTTGATCAACGTCTTTTTTTAATAAGTGTCTAGATAAATAGCTTTGCTATTAAGATACGTGATTATAACATGTTGAATCACTGCAAATAAGCGCGACTGTTTTGTGGTTATTGAAGTTTTTTATGACCCATTTTAAATCATTAAGTTGCGCATCAACTTATAGCTTGCCGCCACTCTAAATAAGATAGACTATTTGCATGAATAATTTATTAAATAAATCACTATTTGCTGCCGTTATATTGGCATTGCTAGTGTCTTTGGCAATACTTATCCACAATAGAAACAATGCTCCAGACCTTACTTTTACCACTATTGAGGGTAAAAAAATCAGCATGGCGGACTTAAAAGGCAAAGTGGTTATAGTGAATTTCTGGGCAACAGATTGCCTAGCGTGCGTTACAGAAATGCCAGCATTAGTGAATACGTATCAGCAATACCAGAAAAAGGGCCTTGAAATCATTGCAGTTGCGATGCCTTACGACCCACCTGCACAAGTGTTAAATTATGTCACGCAGAAGAAACTACCATTCCCAGTCATGCATGACGGGCTTGCAGAAATAACACAAAAGTTTGGTAACGTTGATTTAACGCCAACAACCTTTATTTTTGATAAGCAAGGTAAGCAGTTACAACGTACAATTGGCGCATTAGATTTTGTTAAATTAAATCAGCTATTAAGTGTAGAGCTTACTGCAAAAAATTGATGATAATTAAAGGACTTTATTGATGTTATGGGTTAAGGCATTTCACATTATCTTTGTCACTAGCTGGTTTGCTGGGCTATTTTACTTGCCTAGGCTTTTAGTGAATCACGCCATGGTGACCGACGCCACAACATCTGAGCGACTCAAATTGATGGAGCGTAAATTGTATCGGTTCATGTTCCCACTCGCTGTGTTAGCTCTGGGCTTTGGTCTTTGGCTATGGCTGGGCTATGGCGTCACTGGCAAGTGGATGCACCCGAAATTAACACTGGTTGCCGTGCTGGTTGCTTACCACTTTTATTGCGGCAAATTAGTTAATGACTTTAAACATGATAGAAATACACGCAGCCATATCTGGTATCGCTGGTTTAATGAGCTTCCTGTCGTTGCGCTTACTATCATTGTCATACTAGTTGTTGTTAAACCGTTCTGACAATTTAACGGATCATTTAATTGATGGACATCTTCAACTCTCAGTGGCTGCTTAATATGCTGGCTAAATCCAGCAAAACGCCACAAGGTCGCGTACTCAGCCTGTTTGACATCTTAAATGACTGGCTAGCTGCGCCCGATACGCAGATGATCATCACACAAACATCATTGGCGAATAGCCAGCTAATTGAGTTTTTAACAACACAAGCTAAAAGCTTAGGCGCTTCTAACCCGTCAATTCTTGCTGAACACATCGCTTTAATTGCACGCAATGCAGCACAGCAAGAAATCAATCAGCCTGGTTGCGGTAGTTTAATGCATGCAAAAAAAGCAGCTAACGCACTGATTCTGGCACAAACTCAAAATGAGTGGGTTTGGTTAGAAAATCTACGCGACAAACTCTCGGCTTTTAAACCAACAATATCCAAACCAGCTGTTTATGGAGTAGCCGTAAGTTTATTTCTGATCGTTGGTATTGGCTCAATTTGGCTGCCTACACTATTACATGTGCAAGCTAAGCCCATAATCGCAAAGTCTTTTAACAATCAAACGACAAAAGTAAGCACTGCAATAAGCCCAGTCAATACCAGGTTAACTGCGCAAGAAGCGGCGGCGATGTATGCAAGATATGAGCAGATGCGTAATGGCACCTGCCAGTTTCCGGAAGCGATTCAGATTCCAGATAAAGATAAAGCGATATATTTAGAAAACGTGGTTGGTGGAAAAATACCAACCAACCTGAATGACTTGGCGATTGCCAATTCATATTTAGAAAAAGTGCGCTGCAATTTCACGCCTATGTTGATGGCAAACTCAAGATAGCTAAAGGGTTGTGTGGCAATGTTTTCACATTGCCACACCCATTTAAGCAACTACACTTTAAGCCGCTACTCTAAAATTTTCTTAAGGTTAGCTAAACCACCCTCGTAAACGCCACCAATAGCATCAGATGCTGCTTTTTCATCCGCAGGCGCTTTCGGCAAAAAGCTGCCTTCCCACACTACAACAGATTTATCTGCACCATTTGAATATACATGTAAGTTTGAAGCGTAGCTAGTCACAGGTAATACGCCATCCGTAATGATGTAGCTCATCGTTTTATTTTTTGCATTGTACGCAGTTAATGTTTCATTAATCTTGCCACCATCTTGCAATGTTAGCGTGCGTTTTGCACCTTTTTTACCTTCTGACCCAGCAACAATTTCCGTTTTTGCTACTGCTGGATGCCAAGCACCTAAATCGCCAAACTTAGAAATCTTTTCCCAAGCAGTGGCTGCAGGGACATTGATGTTGACCGATTTAATGACATAAAGTGATGCTGCTGACCCTGCGTTGGCATTTGCTGTAAAACCAATCGCTGCTAAAGATAGTGCTATAAGTAATTTACTCATTATAATTCTCCTAAAAAATATACAAATTGGTATATACATTTAACATCGCATTATTGCAGTAATATTTTTTACAATGTTCTTTTAAATCAACAATGAAAAACGATTAAACTGCAACCGTGAAAATAGTTTATCTTATATATACAGGTCTGTATATAGATTTTTTATTTATTTTGGTATAAAATTAAAATTCAAGTGTTAATTGGAGGCAATGCTATGTCTTCGCTAAAAAGTAAAATCTTAGTAGTGGCTACCGACCTCTTCCAAACGAGGGGTATAAACTCGACTGGCGTGGATACGATTGTTGCAGTCGCCGGTACAACTAAAATGACGCTTTATAAATATTTCACTAGCAAAGAGAATTTAATTCTTGAAGTGTTAGAAAAAGGTCATCAAGACTTTCAAAGCTGGTTGAGTGAAAAACTCAATTCAAACGCAAAAAAACCAAGCGAAAAACTACAAAAACTATTTGAGTTTATTGAAGAGTGGGTAACATCACCCAACTTTCGTGGCATGGGTTTCATTAAGGCTTCTGCTGAGTTTCCTAATGAAGAAAGCGCAGTACACCAGCTTTCTTCAGAGCAATCACGCCAGTTTAGGCAATACATCAGCAGCCTAGCAACTGAGGCTAACATCCAAGACGCAGATGGTTTAGCGCTACAGCTCTCACTCATATTTGAAGGTGCAGTGCAGGCTGAGCAAATGAAACGCGGCTCTGGCGCCATGAAATACGCGAAAAAAGCTTCAAAAATATTAATCGATAGCGCGCTCACTAATTAGTCTTAGCATTAATTTGGCTTGCCTGCGCAAGCCAATACCTTAGATAATAGGTGCTTTAATTTAATCTATTATTCTCATGAATACTCTTATTTGCGGTTCGCTTGCCTTCGACACCATCATGGTGTTTCAAGATCAATTCAAAAATCACATCCTGCCAGATAAAATTCATGCATTAAGTGTGGCATTTTATGTACCTGAAATGCGTCGCGAGTTTGGCGGCACCGCAGGCAACATTGCATACAATATGCAATTACTTGAAGGCAATCCGCTCATCATGGCAACCGTGGGTGAAGATTTCTCTACCTACACTCAATGGTTGGAACAAAATAAACTTAACACCACGCACGTTAAAACTATTCAAGGCAGCTTTACCGCGCAAGCCTTTATCACTACCGATACCGATGATAACCAGATCACTGCTTTTCATCCCGGCGCGATGGTTGAATCACACCAGAATAGCGTTTACGATGCTAAAGACGTCACATTGGCAGTAATTGCTCCTGATGGTCGCGGCGGTATGTTTCAGCATGCACGCGAGTGCTTTGAAGCTGGCATTCCATTTTTGTTTGATCCAGGCCAAGGCTTACCGATGTTTGATGGCAAAGAGCTTTTAGAGTTTATTGAAATGGCTGACTACTTAGCAGTAAACGACTATGAGTCACAAATCATTCAAGATAAAACTGGGCTTGATTTAGAACAATTAGCGCTTAAGGTAAAAGCCTTAATAGTGACACTCGGCGGAGCTGGTTCACAAATTTATGCAGATGGTCAACGTTTTGATATTCCATGCGTTAAGGCCATGAAGATTGTAGACCCCACGGGTTGTGGTGACGCTTATCGCGCAGGCTTGCTTTACGGCATTGCAAGAGGCTGGGATTGGCCGACCTGTGGCAGGCTAGCTTCTACTATGGGCGCGATTAAAATTGAAAGCCGTGGCGGACAAAACCATAAACCTACGCGTGCTGAAATTGAAGCGATTTACACACAAGCACTGGTGGATGAAACCGCGCTCACTGAAAATTTAGGCTAATAAACGCAACTATCGCTAACAACAAATAGTCTGAATTGATATATTAGTCATTGGCATCGACATTAAAGATATAGCACTAACAAAAATTAGTTAACAACATTTTAGGAGGCATCATATGAGAACAACAAGATTATTGGCCGTTGGTATATTGAGTGTATTTCTTGCCGCGTGCGCCAGCTCAAATTCTGGCAGCGTTTATAGCCGTGACGATGCACGTAAAGTGCAAACAGTGAGAACTGGCGTGGTGGAAAGTGTACGTTCAGTGAAACTAGAAGGTACTAAATCCCCTGTTGGCACAATCGCAGGCGGCGCAGTTGGCGGCATTGCTGGTAGCTCAATCGGAGGTGGTCGCGGTAGTGCTATCGCAGCTGTGATTGGCGCAGTAGCTGGCGGCCTGGCTGGCTCAGCGGTTGAAGAAGGCGTAACACGTAAAGATGCGTATGAAATCACCGTAAAACTTGATGGCGGCGCTTTAATCGCTATCGTGCAAGAAGCAGATGAAGAGTTTAAGGCTGGAGATAGAGTGCGTTTGGTTGAAAATGGCGGCACTTCACGTGTTTCACACTAGTTAGATTCCCACAAATGACATATCAAGAGATGCAATCCGTTTGCATCTCTTTTTTATACCCTAAACTTTAATCGTAAATCTCCACTGAGAATCAACCTGGGAAACAATCTGGAAATAGACTGTCAATAAAAAGTCATATTTCTGTCATCTATTTTTCACTTTTGTTCATTAAAGTCACCTTAAATTTAAGAGGAGACATCTAATGATAAATAAAGAGTTTTCAGTACTTGATATTACTCTCGGCAGCGCACTAGCACTCAATCAAAAACTTGCACATGTAGCAACTCACGATCAAAAGCGCCTTAGCATCAGCCTTGCACACAGTCAGCTAGAAATTGAAGAAGCGCAACGTTTACGTTACAAGGTGTTTGCTGAAGAAATGGGCGCCCAGCTTTTAGGCACTGGCGGACTTGATGTAGATGGTTTTGACCAGTATTGCGATCACTTAATCGTAAGGGATACTAGCACCAACCAAGTGATTGGTACCTATAGAATCTTAAGTCCATCGAAAGCTAATGAAGCAGGCGGCTATTACTCAGCTGCAGAGTTTGATTTAAGCAGACTATCGCACTTATTTGACCGTACAGTTGAAGTAGGACGTGCTTGCGTACACCAAAACTATCGCAGCGGTGGCACGATTACGATGCTCTGGGCTGGTCTTGCTAAATATATGCAAGTTCACAATTATGAATACATGATAGGTTGTGGCAGTGTGAGTATGGCTGATGGCGGTCACGCGGCAGCAAGCCTGTATCACAGGCTACAAGATGACTACCTATGTCCACTTGAATACCGCGTATTTCCTCGTAACCCACTGCTAAATGACTCTTTACGGACAGATATGCAAGTGGCCTGCCCTCCATTAATTAAAGGCTACCTACGTCTTGGTGCCTACATTTGCGGCGAACCTGCATGGGATCCTTATTTTAATACCGCAGATATGTTGGTCATGTTGCCGCTTAGCCGAATGAAGACTAAATACGCTGCACATTTTTTGAAATAAATCCTTTAGAGGACACATCTAGAATAAATGATTAGTTTTGCAAGTGCGTTCCGTATAAAATATGGCGTATTGAAATCGATTAAAAACAACGCCATTATCACACCCACTAGAACTAGCAGACTCACCCGCTACTTTAGGGTTAGCCGCATTTTTTTGCACACTTTGCTAGGAATTACATTAGCAGCATTGGTATTTCCGCTATCTAGCAAGTTGTTTAAATTAAGATTAATCAAGTGGTGGTGCAGGCATTTGTTAGCGGCTTTCAACATACGGCTTGTGAGTCATGGGCATTTACCGCCGCCATATCAAACTGCGGGTAACATCATGTTTGTTGCCAACCATATTTCCTGGATTGACATTCACGCACTCAATAGCATCATTCCAACAAGATTTATCGCAAAATCAGACATTCAAAGCTGGCCAGTATTTGGCTACTTAGCTAAAAAATCGAATGTGTTGTTTATTTCTAGAGAGAAGCGTCAAGATGCTGCACGCATCGTGCATGCGACCAACCGCAGCCTGTTAGATGGCGATACGCTTTGTTTGTTTCCAGAAGGTACCACAACAGATGGCACTGAAGTTAAGCCGTTTAAAAGCAGCATTATGCAAGGGGCAATTCATGCAAATGCTGTCATTTGGCCGATTGCATTCCGCTACCCTCGTCAAGACGGCAGCATAAATACTGAGATTGCATATGCTGGCGAAACAACCTTAATCGAATCTATACAACTAGTATTGCAGCAAAAAGAAGTTGTAGTAGAGCTACATTTTTTGAAGCCTATAGCCACTTCCGAATTATCTGAAATAGATAAAGATCGCCGAAAACTGACATTACATATTGAGCGTTCGATTAAAGATAAATTAAAGCTTTAGCTTAAGCTTGATTGGCTTATCGAGCGGGTGTGATTGCACTTGTGTAATTGCTTTGGTTTCTAGATTCATGGCAGTAAGCTGACCACCCCACAAACAGCCTGTGTCTAGCGCATATACATTCTGCCGTTGCTGCAAACCTAGGGCAGACCAATGTCCAAAAATCACATGTTTATCTCGGCTTGCGCGATTTTCCACATCAAACCAAGGCACAAATCCCACAGGAATATCTGTCAGTTCACCCTTAAAACTAAACTCCATTACGCCTTGCTCTGTGCATACTCTTAGCCGCGTCATGGCATTGGTAATCACCCTCAACCGGTCCAAACCCAGCAACTCATCACTCCAACTATCAGGCTGATTACCATACATATGTGCTAAGAAATCCAAGTAATCCTCACCGCGCAATACCGCCTCTACCTCTGTGGCGTATGCAGCGGACTGCTCACTTGTCCATTGTGGCAGCAAGCCAGCATGAACCATTAAATACGATTCATTTTGATAAACCAAATGCTGATGTCGCAACCAAGTTAACAAAACATCGCGATCATCCGCCTGCAGTATTGCATCTAAAGTATCACCCTTGTGCGCGTTAACAAACCCAGCTGCCACAACCAGCGCATGCAGATCATGATTACCCAACACCACTTTTAGGCTATCTTGATGCGCATAACACCAACGCAGCACTTCAAGCGAGCCACTGCCCCGATTGATTAAATCGCCAACCAGCCAGAGCTCATCGAGCTTTGGATTAAAATCAATACGAGCCAGCAATGCTTGAAAAGCATGGTAGCAACCTTGAATATCGCCTATTGCATATGTTGCCATTTATTAACCTTAATAAAAAAGCCACTTAACGATGTAAGTGGCTTCTTATTTTTTTACAATTGAACTAATTAAAACTGGACATCGGGAATCAGGTTAATTAGAACCCTGCGCCTGCTTCATTCGCCATGTATTTGACTGCGCCTGCAACTTCATCATCGCTCAAATCAGCATTACCACCTTTAGCTGGCATCATACGAATACCTTTAAGCGCATGAGTTACCAATGTGTCGTGGCCTTGTGCAATACGCGGCCCCCACTGATCTTTATCACCAAATTTAGGCGCACCCATCAAACCACCACCGTGACACATACTACAAACCGCTTTGTAGACTTCCTGACCGCTTTTACCTTTGCTTGCAGCAGGAGCTGCAGTTGCAACAACAGCTGGTGCTGCAGCTTTTTCTACAACGGCTACAGCTTCGGCTTTTTTCTCTGCAGCTTTTGTTGCAGGTGCCGCAACAGCCGCTACTGGAGCAGCTTCTGCGGTTTTCGCATCAGCAGGGGCAGCAGCTTTTGACGCTGGTGGCGTAAAGTTAGCGCCACCTTGATTAGCCATATACGCAACTGCATTTGCAATTTCACCATCTGTCAACGCAGCATTACCACCACGAGCAGGCATACTACGAATACCATTAATTGCATGGCTGATAAGCGTATCATAGCCTTGCGCAATACGAGGACCCCATTGACCTTTATCACCAATTTTAGGTGAGCCCATTAAGCCCGCTGTGTGGCAAGCACTACAGACGCCCTTAACAACTTCTTCACCACTTTTATCCACGTGAGGACCAGCATCCGCTGCCGCAACCTCAACACTCGCCACTGGCTTAATATTTTCGTCAACTTGAGCAACCACAGCTTGAGGCACTTCGGCTGCTGGTGTACCTACCACACTAGAGGTTTTTGCGATCAATGAAATCAATAAGGTAAATGCTAAAATAGCACCTGGAATTACCAAGATTAATTGCTTGATTGTGGAGCCTTTATATTCATTATCGTTATTGCTCATAACAGTACATTCCCTAGTTTAGTTAACAGATACATATTATTAACATTATACCCACACTTTAACTTATGGCAAAAGGTCATGCTCATTCAGGTAAAAACACATGTAATGCCATGGTTTGCTATAATGCGTGCATTATTTGCGCCCGTAGCTCAGCTGGATAGAGTGTTGGTTTCCGAAGCCAAAGGTCGTGGGTTCGACTCCCGCCGGGCGCACCAAAAAATTGAAGGCTGAATCTGTAATAGGTTTCAGCCTTTTTTATTTAAATGCCAAGGTAATGAATCTAGGTGTCTCTCTATAACTCAAAACCTGCTCTCGCCAACAGCAGCCCATCATTAAAGTTACATTGAGCCAACCACTTGTAGTGCTTGTGCAAGCTTCATTTGATTATCAAGTTCCGACAAATCTAGCTCTAAAAACGCTTCAATTCTTTTGCGTAATATCAAATAAGCCCTTTCAAAAGCCGCATCAATTTCAGCATCGGTACCAGTCGCTTTTGCTGGATCATCAACACCCCAATGCGCTCTGACGACTTTGCCTAAATAGGCTGGGCAAGTTTCACCGGCTGCATTGCCACACACGGTAATCACAATATCGGGGATCACCGGTAGGTTATCCCAAGATTTGCTGTGATAGCCTTCTGTAGATAGTCCTTCACGCTGCAACAAAGCGATAGAGCGTGGATGTACCTCACCTGTCGGTTTACTTCCGGCACTCATGGCTTTCATCCCATTTGGGGCTAAAGCGTTAAATGTAGCTTCCGCTAAGATTGAACGGCAAGAATTGCCAGTACATAAAAATAGAATGTTCATTTATAACTTTCGATGATTAATGAGCTTCGTACCATTCACGGCTACGATTGACGATAGAGACCACTGATAGCATGACAGGCACTTCTATTAACACGCCTACTACAGTTGCAAGTGCTGCACCTGAGTTAAATCCGAATAGTGCAATTGCAGTAGCCACAGCCAACTCAAAAAAGTTTGATGCCCCGATTAATGCAGATGGTCCAGCCACACAATGCGCGACTTTAAATTTCTTATTAAGCCAGTAAGCCAGCATTGAATTAAAGTACACCTGAATAGTGATTGGGATTGCTAACAAGCCAATGATGGTAGGCTGAGCAAGGATTTGCTGGCCCTGGAAAGCAAAGAGTAAAACGAGTGTAGTCAATAAGGCTGAAAGTGAAATGGGATGCAGTCGTTTAAGCGTGTTTTCTAAAGCATTGGTGGCTTTTGATAACAGCATTTTGCGTAAAATTTGACTAATGACTACAGGTACTACGATGAACAAAAGTACAGACAAGAATAGCGTAGCCCAAGGCACTGTGATACTGGAAAGCCCCAGTAGCAAAGCCACTAATGGTGCAAACGCAAATAACATGATGGCGTCGTTTATTGCCACCTGAGAAAGTGTAAATTTAGGCTCGCCTCCACACAGGTTACTCCATACGAACACCATTGCCGTGCATGGAGCAGCAGCCAATAGTATCAATCCGGCAATATAACTATCAATTTGATCAACTGGTAATAGGCCAGCAAATAGATGGCGTATGAATATCCATGCAAGTAGTGCCATGGAGAAAGGTTTGACCACCCAGTTTATAAATAGCGTAATGACAATTCCCTTGCTATGCGACAGCACTTCTTTCATCGCGCTAAAGTCAATTTTGAGTAACATGGGAATAATCATCAGCCAGATTAAGACCGCTACAGGCAAATTCACCTCTGCAATCTTGAGGCTTCCAATCGCTTGAAATAAATTAGGAAATACTTTACCTAGCGCTATACCTACTACAATGCAGCCAAGCACCCACCATGTGAGATTACGCTCAAAAGCGCCGATTGCTAGTTTAGTGTCTTGCAAGTCGTTTGATTTTTTCATTTCGCTCACGCTGACTATTTTCTAGAAATGAACTGCACTTTTTGTGTAGCAGGCACGCAACATGCAGCACTAGGTTCAGCGCTTTCTTGACCGCTAAATGTAGGCGCACTATCTAGCGTATGGTAGGTTTCCCAAGCAATACCTGATGGATCTTGTACCCAATGCTTATCTGATTTGGCATAGCAACAAGTACTGCCCTCTTCAGTCAGCAAACTAAGTTCAGCTTTTTCTAACCGATTTTTAATTTCCAAAAGCTCAGTATCGCTTTCCACTTGAATGCCGATATGGTCTAAGCCAGCTCTGGCGCCACGCTGACTGATAGCAAAGTTAACCGATGGGTCATCTAGCATCCATTTCGCATAGTCAGGTTTTGAAACAGTAGGTGTAGCACCAAATAAGCTATTGTAAAAACCAATACTTTTATTAATATCTTCAACAGAGATGTGTAAATGCATTCTTTTCATTTTGGAATTCCTTTACTTAGGATTACAAGTGGACGCAGGGCCGCAATCTTTTACGCCAGCGCAACAGTTTTCTGTGAGGTAGGCAAGCAAACCGTTCATAGCTTCATAGTTGGCTGAGTAGTATATGAATCGACTGACTTGGCGTGAGTTGATAAGCCCAGCATGGCTTAACTCTTTAAGATGAAATGACAGCGTACTTGCTGGGATTTGAAGCGATTCACCAATGCTGCCAGCAGATAGGCCGTCCGGGCCAGCCTGTACAAGTATCCTAAATATCTCTAAACGCGCCTCTTGAGCGATTGATGAAAGCTGTAATACTGCTAATTTAATATCCATAAATTCTATATTTCCATAATTATAGAATAGTTGTCAAGTTTTTTATTGGAATGCTAACTCAATGATTAGAGTCAATTACTGATGAATGGGAACTTTTGGTCTTGAGTTCAACTGGTTAATCTCAGCCGTTCAAGACAGGTGAGCAAGTTATGTCCATAGCCCAACCTTAACTCACGCAATTTTGACACTGTTAGGTTTTGATAGCTCACCTCATCGTCTACTCTGTGCCAAACCAACTCCGTGCAAAGCAGACCGACAATGTATGAATGGGCAATTGCTTCAACTCATCCTATGCCATGTGGCCTGTATTTTCGTCCCCGCGCCTTTAGTCGAGTCAATTGAGTATATACCGCTGGCCAACTCGGCACGCTCCCGCATGCTAGCCAGCCCCAGTCCACTCGATACAACACCTCCATGGGAACCGACACATTTTGCATCAAAACCAACACCGTTGTCTTCAATTCTCAACACAATGGTACTGCCCACAAGTTTTAAGATGATATTAATACGCTCCGCGCTACTATGTTTGACGGCATTATTGAATGCCTCCTGCACGATTCTGAAGATGACCACTTTGATTCGAACAGGAATATCTTCTTCTTTGATATCTAGTTGCAACTGAATGCTAATATTTTTATACACAACACTCGATTCACGACAGAACCAGGTGAGCGTAGCTAGAACACCAATATCATCTAACATGGATGGTCTGAGCGCCATTGAAATGCGCCTAACCTCTTCTATTGCGTGCTGAATTTTTGGGATGACATTCTCCAAATGTCGAAAGGACTCTTCAGTAGGGTGCTCACATATACTTTTAATACCAGCTTCGACGCAAAACTTCACCGCGCTTAACGTCTGTCCAATGCCGTCATGCAATTCAGAAGAGACTCTTTGTCGCTCTTTCTCCTGCGCTGACATGACCTGTTCCGACAATTTTCGCAGCTGATTTTTTGACACTCGCAAAGCGTACTCCGCGAGTATATGCTCATCAATATCAGTAAAGACTGAGAAGTTGCCAACCGTTCCCCCATGCAGGTCAGGTAATGGACTGGGTGAGACTTTTGCCCAGATGCCATTACCTTTCGGTCCTTTCAGCTTGACCTCATCAGAAGTAACTTTACCCGCTTTGAGATTTGCAATTTGCAGACTCCAAGCGGCCTGACTGGTTTCATCAATAAACTCAATAGCAGCGTGACCAACGATCTCCTCGCGTGGACGCTTGAGCATTTCACAGAATCGATCATTAATATAGGTGACGATGCATTTATTGTCGCATACCATCAAACCTTCACTCATGGTTTCAACCAACAAGCGAAACTCTATCCGGCTTTTTTCCAGTTCAGCCTCAATGCGCTTGCGGTCTTCGATTTCTTGTTTCAAACGTAGATTTGCATCAGTCAGTTCTAAAGTACGGGCTCTAACGAGTAACTCTAGCTCTGAGCTCGACGCTTTAAGCTGGCTAATATTGGTAATCGCAACGCGCAATATCAGCTGGTTGTTAGTACTTTTTATTTGCAGACAATTAATATGGGCAAAGAACGTTGATTTATCAGAGCGGATTAATTGCAAATCCAAACTGTAGCTATGCTCACTATCACCTCTCTTATACCGCTGTAGCAATTGATACCAGCGGTCTTTATCATCATCAGCAATGAACTGTGCAAAGCGTCGCTGGATAAGATTCTTACGATTGAAGCCAAGCATTGTGACTGCTTTTAGGTTAACTTCATGGATCAGCCCCGTATTGGTGATAGAAAGGTAACCGACTGGAGCAAATTCATACAGATCTACATAACGGTCACGTGAGTTTTCTAGCGCAACTTGTGCCAGCCGCAGCTCCTCATTCTGCATCTCCAGCTCAATCTGATAAACCCCTAGTTCGTGAGTAAGTAAACCTACAGCTTGCGGTGCTGATATTGAACCCAAAGCAGGAGCCTGAGCAAAGTCAGCCTCGGCCTTATCTCGCAATTGCTGGAGCCTTTTTTGGTAATGTTTGAGTGGTTCTTCGTCCATTTACTCACCCCCAATCTACAACAATTTTAATTGTAACTGACCGACTTTGCCAGCAATACAAAAGGTGTTTATTGTTATTTTTTAGATATCTAATAATGTTAACTTAACGCACTTACGTTTAATCTGTTTACAGCAAATAATACGCCAACACACAGTGCTGGTGGTAAGTTGGCATAGGGATAATATAAACAACTCAGAGAAATGAGCATTGTCGAGGCTTTGTTGGGATATAACCAAGGTGATTAGCGTTTAAATAACTCTCTTTAATATCCTTAATACCTGAAATAACATCACCTTTTGTCGCATTGGGAATACGACGCTGACTAAGCTGTCGAAACTTTGACAGCAACTTAAAGCGTTAGCTGAATGCTATTGACTCGATACTGATTATAAAGACCCATGACCTTATTAACATACTCCCTAGTTTCAGGATAAGGCGGCACTTTATTGCCGAAACGGGCAACGGCCGTTTCTCCTGCATTGTAAGCAGCCAGTGTCAACCGCACATTATTGTCAAATAACTTTAACAAATCTTTCAGGTAGCGCGTGCCGCCTTGCACGTTCTGAACTGGGTCGTATACATCTTTAACACCATAGCGTTTTGCTGTCGCTGGCATCAGTTGCATCAGACCAACAGCTCCTTTTCTAGAAACCGCTCGAGTGATGTAATTCGACTCTGTAGCAATAACGGCATGCAATAGCGCCGCCTCTACATTATTAGTGTGTGCTACTTCGTCCACTAAAGCTCTGAAGGGTATGCTGGAAACGGAAGGAGGAAGGGAATTGGTGATCACCGCCAGTGCAGGAGCGCTTACTTTAGGCGACTCTAATATCAGCGTATAACGACTATCGTTGGGCTGATTAGTCAAAGTAACCGTTCCACTCTCGTCTTCAAAAGCAAAAACATCTGCAAGAACGTGATGAGTTGCTCCAATACCAAGCACAAACAGCACTATTTTAACAATTAAATGTCTGTTCATTATGTGTCTCGCTTATTGTTTTAATGTTAACTATTACAATGTTTAACATTTCACCCCATATAAGCGCTTGATGGAATACAGTAAATACCCTATATTGACTCGTAATAAAGCAAAGTAAGTTATAAGAGAAATTGCTGTAATAGTTCTCATGCCTGTAAGGCATAAATACACTACTACCTGTATTGCTTACAGTGTTAGTAAGTGTTTAAAATATAATTCAAATTATAAATTGAACAATTAGGGGGCTGATTGGAGCACTATATGTTCAAAGTTTTATTAGTTGAAGACAATGTGGATTTTCGCCATTCCCTAAACAAAAGCCTGATGTTATGTTTTCCTGCTATGGTAATTGCAGAGTCAGCTGATGGTAAGGATGCTATGGTCAAGATTGATTATTTCAAACCTGATCTGGTTTTTATGGACATCAAGTTACCAGACGAGAATGGGCTCAATCTGACAAAGAACATCAAGGCAGAGCATTCAGACATTGCCGTTATCGTCATGACAGCCAATGATGCTCCCGAATACTATCGGGCAGCGTACCAAGCTGGCGCCACTTATTTTATTGATAAGGGGTCCGTGTCCATGGAAAAAATACCTGCAATAGTTGAAGCTATCTTAGGTTCTAAGGTCTGTCACTAAGTTAACGGCGCACCTTAGCACCATGTTCAATACAGTCAACCCGCCGAACAGCTGGCCCACCTAAACTAGCTCGGCAGTTTAGTCGCATCAATCGATCAACATATGGGGTATTCACCCCATAAAAATACCGCCTTCACCCTACTGTGTAATTTCCCCGTACTCAATAAAATGTAACTCAAGTCATTAAGTTAAGAGTTTTTTGTCTTGATTGCTTTAACGATCATGATGAAATTATGTAGCTTAAAGTGTGAGAGTTGCCATGAACAATGCATTGAAATCAAATCAGCAAATGACTAAATGGGTCATGCATTCTAAGCAGACTCGCAAAACTCAAACAAGATTAAAAGAAAAAGCATACTTAAACTTCAAGTTAATCAGTCAAGCGGTGTTCATTACTACAGTTTTATCAACAGCGAGCGGAGCCTTTGCGCATGAGGAGGACGACTCGCACGCCAATCATCATGTCACCACGCAAAAAATTAAGACATCATCGGCTGGCTATAATCTGCCACAAGTGAATCTGGTACGGGCTGATGGAAAAACCGTCTCACTACCAGATGAACTAAACGATGGGCGTCCGGTTATCATGAACTTCATCTATACCACCTGCAAAGCTACCTGCCCGTTAAGTAGCCAGATATTCTCCCAATTACAGCGTAAGCTTGGTAATGAACGCGAAAAAGTTCATATGGTGTCAATTTCGATTGACCCTGAGCAGGACACGCCTACCCGTCTGACAGACTACGCTTTCAAATATAATGCAGGAACACAGTGGCAGCTATATACCGGCACCATTGAGGCCAGCCTAGCTACTCAACGCGCTTTCGACGTATACCGAGGTGACAAGATGAACCATGTACCGGTGACGTTACTCAGAGCGGCAAAGGGGAAACAATGGTTAAGGATAGATGGATTTGCCTCGGCGGACGATGTATTGCAACAATACCGTACGCTCATCGCTGCTCAATAAATCTGACCTATATTTTTCAGAGTCGTTACAGCCAAATTTAAGACAGATACCTCCCCACAAGAGTGTTCATGGTCTAATCCATTCAGACGGCTTAATCACATCTTTGCCCTCACCTGAAGCAAACCTCACGATATAGCCCCCTTTGGACGCGAAACGCTGACCAGACGCCAGTGCCAGATGTGGGTAGTAACCAGTCACAATTCGATGTTCTATCATGCTCTGCATACGCTCAATCAGATATTCACGAACAAAAGTATCGGTCATATGACTCAATGTTTCAGCAAGTAGTCCACAGGCAAGATAAGTGTCGGCCTGCACCTGCTCATCTACAACAGGAATATGGCTGATTGAAAACCAGCCGCGCGCAAAATCGACACCGACACGCCGGTGCTTTGGTAAGTCAAATGGATAAGTGAGCTGTATTCGTTTGCGCCAGTCAGGCGGTAGCGGCGCATGCTCAAGACCGCCTAGTAAGCCTGAGACAAACACGGTAGAGGGTACATCCGGCACCTGACTGAGAGCCGAAATATCTGGTGGTCGCAACCACAAGACCAACACATTTTCTGACTTGGTTTCATTAAGCGCATTAGCCACACTGGAGGCAGGTAACTCTTTTGCTAGGGCATGTGCTTCAAATTTGAAACCATGTGGCTCAAGTAAAGCGGCGAGCGCCATAGCGCCCTCTTCACCACCATCCCCAGCACGGTAAACTTGTCTTATCTGCGTCACCATATTTTCGTCATGCTGTTTGAGTAGATTGTTAGCGATTAGGCCTGCTTCCAGTAACACACCCTTGGAAAAGTAAAGCGAATAGAAGTCACGATCAGCTTCGGCAGGTGGCGCCTCAACATTTGGGAAAAGACATGGAATGGTCGACTTTTCACAAAACGCATGGACAGGCGCCCAGTTTGCACCGCCAATCCCCGACACAACTGCTAGAACGGGCTCTTGGGCAAGATGCTTCTCAAGCTGCATCTGCCAGCCAGTCGCAGGGCCATTTAACCGCCAAATATGCAGTTGCCAGTGACGATTGACCATGTACATCATTTTTCGAGAGGAGCGCACTGGTGGAGTGGCACCAATAGGAAAGGTGTTCTTGACTGCAAAATAGTGTTCTATCACATCGAGCATGCCTTTAGCTTTAATGGGGTCGGCGTCTGGGGTGATAATGGTAGCAAAATGCAGTACCGTGTCATCAACCCCAGGCAGCCGTCGCTGATCGAGGTGTTTAAGATGCCCGATGAGCGCTGCCATATCGGCATCATTGAGTTGATAACGCGGCATTAGATAGTTGAGTGGCTTTCCTTCGGAATCTATACCTTCTCGAATCGCCTTGGCGAGGCTTTCATCCGTATAAGGCTCGCGATTAGGACGTATGCCCTCGACATATGGCAAATCAAGATTCTCTACACTTGAAGCTCGTGCGTGAAACAGATAACGACCAGTGATAGGCGGAATGGAAATGCGACCCTCCTTAGAGCCCAAGCCGCTGCGCTGGTGGCAATTGATGCAAGCTGCATCTGCACCCATACTAGTCGCGCCATCATCACGTTTTCCCTCCAACGCTTCGCCTGATATCAGCACACCTTTACGGTAGATTGTTTCACCTGTCTGTATTGTTGGATCGGCTGCGTGACACAACGGCACCACTGATACAACTAGTAGCGATAGGCTAGCGACCACCCTTAGCATTGGCGTTGAGCGGAGAAAATGAAATGCACCGCTCAGCCGCAGACATACTGAATGAAGAGTTAGCATTACCTAACATCCTCTGGTCGTTCTTCAGCAACTGCGTTAACAGTTACTGCATTACGACGTTGCGGAACGCTCGGTTTGGCAAAGATATTTTCTTCCAGAGGTGGATTAAGCAATACTTTTTCTATTAACAGCTTATCAGGCGGCTCTGTTGCGCCCTCTCCAGTTTCTATCAACAATGGCACCTGCAACCCACCCATAGACTGATAGTTGCGATTAAACACCGGCACCATCACAGACTGACCAAGCTTATTGATGAACTCGCGATCGTATTTGATATCCAGAAAACTGTGTGTATCGACCCAGACGTGATGAGTGACGCCTGATGGCAATTTTATACTCAGACGGTAGGCTTGTTGACCCGCAACATCCTCTACTCCGTCCAATGTCACATCGGCAGCATTCGATTGCAAGCCCATTAGCAAGCCGCCAATACTGGGTTCATCTCGCGCAAACCTCAACTCTTCATTGGTATATTGCTGCAAATCAGGCTTGCCACTGCTTGTTGGACGCATTTTCCACCCTTGATTGCCATCAAAAATGCGTACACTTTTTTGGTTTTGGGCTTTAATCTCAAAGCGCGTCTTATTCGGACGCTTCATTTCAAGGACAAACGGCATTTTGGCAATGGGGGCATGGGCACTCTCAATATGGCCTATCCAGACCATGGTCTGGATTTTCTGCCATGCCTCCAAACCACCTCTAGCCGAGATATTCTTATTGATAATCTCGGACGCATCTAGCAGTGGTGTAGTGATTAATTCGTCAGCATAAGAATGGGATGGGATGGCAAGCCATACAAGTAAACCCAATGCTGAGAAAAGTTTCATTATCACACGCTACCTAATGGTCGGTTGTTGTGGCCAGATTCACCTTTGGTTTTGCGAAGATTGTGTCGTCTAGTGGTGGATTCAAGGTCACAGTCTGAATGTTCATTTTATGCGTCTGACCGACGCCATCGACCACGGTCTCTGTTACGTATGGAACCGAAAGCCCATTCACTTTCTTAAAGTCACGATAGTAAATAGCAACATTACGCAATTTTCCATCCATTTTGCGCGGATCACCGTCGATTTTCACTTCCAGAAAGCTACTAGCATCTATCCATAGGTTACGCTGCTCACCATTTTTCATGGTCAGCTTGAGCTTATAGGCATCTTTGCCTTCCACGGCTTCAGTGCCTTGCAATTCCACCTTGGTGCCCTTAGCAGCATAATTAATCAGAGGGCCGTCCAGCTGCGGCCATCCACTAGCCACTTTAGCTTCGGCTGGGCTAAATGGCTCAACGTCATCACGTCCCAAGAAAGGTCTCACTTTCCAACCCTGTGTGCCATCGTAAACCTGCACTGCCGGCTGATCCTGAAAACGAATCTCTAAACGACTCTTGTAAGGTCGCTTCATGCTCATGACAAATGGCAGCATGGTATTCTTTTTGCCGCCAGCATCCATCTCGCCAGACATGGTCATACTGCTCACCGCGCGCCAAGCTTCAAGTCCGCCGCGAGCCTTAGCGTTTTTCTCCACGATTTGTGCCACAGTCATATCGGCTGTTTGCGCACCATATGTAATCGGTACAGCGGTAGCATTCACAAGCGCCAAACAAGCTGTGATATAGATTAATTTTTTCATAATAGCCATCCTCAGTTTATGCGCTTTAGTAGCGCCATTACTCAACCATCAACCCATCAGCATGAAACGAACCAATTAACACACTCACACGATCACCAGACTTGACAATATTGCCCTTATTGGAAAATACCATCCAATATTCCTTGCCAGTTTCAACCGTGTTGGTTTGCCGCAATTGGCCAATTTTATCCATGACTGGGACCTCCAGCATCGCGCGGCTACGTAGCCCATACATGCGTGGCGTGGCTTTATTATCACCAAGTGCCTTAGCAAGCGCAGGCTCGACCACGCGGTAACTAAAGCGTATAAGGTTGCCGGACGCAGTTTGGCTCACCTTCAAATTATCCACACCCCAAACAGCCTGATAATATTCTTTCGCCCGCTCGGTTAATTTGGTTTGATGATACGGCGAGGTCTTGTGTGTGCTGCCGCCAATATGTCTTTGCTCGGCTTGAACCATGAATGACAATGTAAGCAACCCACATACAACTATCAGCCCGAATAGCTTTGCCATGCTGCCTAGTTTTGAATCATTTGTCATATGCTCACCTTTTGCTGAATTACCACTACAAGCCAGTAAAGTTTGTTGTACTTGCCCGACCAAATCAACTCAATGCCGTTTGCCCTGTCCGCTTGGAACTCCTGGGAAGCCCACCGTAATTGCCAGCGAGCGCTTATGTGCTTCATTTGGCTCGTCCACTTGCACATGCTGTCGGCTTGCTTTTACATAGGGAGAAACTTGCGCTTTTTTCTCCGGCTTTTCTTTAGCCACGTCCATCTCATCTGATGAATCGATAATACTTGTCACTTGTGCAGCTTCAGGCACTTCTGCTTTAGCTTGAGTCCAAGCTGTCATTAGCATTACGCCACATACAAGCAATGTAGCTGACATGATACGAACAGTTTGGAGTGGCTGCTTAGGCATACCTAGCTCGGCCTTTTCTGATAATTCTCTGATAAACATATCGCCAAGTTTCAACATCATCGCCTTACTCTTTTCTACAAATTCGCCAATGACCATAAACTCATATCAAATAACTACTCCAACAACTACGCCACCCTAAATCCACTATGGGTTTGGACTGGCCTCAATCTGCTTAGGCTTGGCGACCTCCATCCAATCTTCTACACTGCGTTCACTGGCGCCAGTTGCAGCTTCATGCGACCGTCTGGGTGGGTTGTATTTTTTCCTCTGCTCTTCGTTCAACAATGCACGAATCTGGTCTGCTGTTCCATTACTAATCGCCTGTGTTGCACTAATGCGATAGGCCGCTGGCAATGATGGATCACTCCAAACCTTCATCACCTGCTCACGCTGGCTCTCTAGCACTTTCCTCAACTTGGATTGTTGTACCTCATCCAAATCGAGCGCTTGCGAAAGTGCCTTGATGCGGTCATCCAAGCCGCCTCGCACGGCGCGGTATCTAGACTGAACTGCTGGCACCTGAGGATTTGGCGCTTGAATCCCCAAATCCTGTTTCTCTGTATTGGCATAACTAGGAGCATGATTGGTCATTGCAAGCACCAAAACTAGATAACAGACTAATCGACCTACTCTAATTTCTCCAAACATCATATGCTTTATATTCTTTCTGAGATTCACAACCCCCCTGTGGCATTAGTGCCTGCCTCAGGGGAAGTCGATCGTCACGAATCTCATCTACCTGTGTCAATCAGTGTCGTCAATTTGCAGTTCCATTCAAGCTGGATGTTTTCAGCCCTGCTGCGCCTGCTGTCACACTCAACGTTGCGGGCTTAGCTCCAGCTGCCTGCGCTGTCAGTGGCTTGAACTGTACTCTTACGGTACAGGTCGCACCGGGCGCCAGAGAGGTCACTGTTGTTCCACATGTTGATTGCTGTACACCCAGCACCGTACCAATAATTGCATAGTTGGCTGCATTCGCCACTGGTGATGAAGACAATGAACCAGTCGTGATACCTGTCAGAGTCACATTGCCAGTATTTGTCAGTGTAAATGACTGACTTGGGTCAAGCGCACAAGCAAGTTGCCCTAAACCAGTACCCGGACAGTTTCGTACTTGAGAAACAGTCCATGAAGCAGGCGCTAATGTGGCAGAAGTCACTGGAGCAACGCCAGTCCCATTAAGTGCAACTGGCGAGCCAGTGACTGGGACACTACCTGTAATAGTCACTGTGCCTGTTGCCGCAGCTGTTCCTGTTGGCGTAAATGTCACTGTGATAGTACAGCTGCTACTAGCTGCTAACGTTGCACCACAAGTTCCACCAGCTCTTGAGAATGGACTTGTCACTGCAACCCCTATGCCAGTCAATGACCCGCCGCCAGTGTTTTGCAATGTCAGCGTTTGCGCAGCACTGGTTGAACCAACCGCCACATTACTGAAGGTGAGTGGGCCACCAGTTACGCTTGCTATCGCTGCAGGAATCACCTCAACCGCACCAATATCCGGCACTCCAACGCGAGTATTTCCGTAGAAATCTCTGCTTGGTGCGCCATTGGTATTGCCATTATCGACAGCAACAGATGTAGATGGAATCGAGTAAGCACCATTTTTAGTTCCAATATCTGCAGATGCAACCATTTGTTCAGCTGCAGTCGCAGTTGAGACATTTGGCCGACTCAGTGTTAGAGGACCATAGGACAGATTCAACCAGTTATGACCTTCATCCACTGTTGCCGTTGGCCTGATGCCACTGAACACAAACACGTCAGCCAAACCTGTAGTTTCGGATGAACCTGGAGGCACATTGAAACCGTGGCAAGACTGACCAAGTCCGCTAGCTAGCTGATTACAACCCTCTGGCGCTGTTCTTGCACCGTTACAGAACTGTGCAATGACCGGTGAACTTCCGCCCACATGATTGTTAGCAGAAATGCTCGATACCACATTCACATTACGCACATCATTCGTGTAGATAGAGTTATTCAGTGTCAATTTAGTACCACTTGGAATAGTGCCACCTGCAACGTCATCTGTGCGAAGACCGAAGTCCCAATAACTAGCACCCTGCGCGCACTCGCCTGTCGCTGTTTGATTCAACTGCGGAGCTAATGCCACTAAGTTCTGTTGCGATTGCAGACCAGTACCTGGCGAAACAATATCAACGCTGAAAGAACGGTTTTGCCAGATGATATTGTTGGTCATGATTGGCAATGACACTTTCTTACAGGTTGCATTGACCCCACTGGCAACTGGATAAGGGTTACCAGAGTTATACGTCACGGTTCCACGGTTATTAATCTGAGCAGTATTGCCACTTCCTTGTAGATAGGTGAAATGAGTGCTGTCAGGAGTAGAAGCCACCGTTTTTGTCCCATTAAAATTACCGCCTCCGTTATTGACTGCAATGCTGATAATGTCACCAACATGAAGCGTTACCGGCGTAGCGGTTGTCACTGTGACTGTTCCACTGACACGCACTATGCTAGCAAGATTTGCCACAGTCTGGATTGTTGGGCAGCTCACGTTTTGATTTGCCAACCCGGCAATCGCATCACGCAGGTTAATGGTATTTGCCATCACTACCAAGCCAGCTGGTTGTGGACCGTGCGGTGCGTCAACACCAAGACAGTTAGGATTCTGTGGTGCATTCGGATCCGTTGTCGGTGTGCAACCTGGAGGTGGAGACGAAGCATTGATTGCACCTAGCGTTTTGAAGAGTGAACCAGCTGATGCAGTCGTATCGTTTGACACCACTGTATTGTTGGTGAAGTTCACTTTCAACGCATCTTCAATCGACACACCACCGCCATCCCAACCAGCAACATTATTAGCGATGATGTTGTTGGTGACAGTCACGCCGTACCAACGTGTATTATTGGTCGGGAAGGCAATCATCTCGCTGCCGTTTACTTGTTGTAAGCGTAAGCCACCGCCACTACCGCTCTCGGCACTATTACCCAGAATAAGATTGGCATCGATGACCAGACCAGCACCTGTACCATCACCCAGACCAGGAGGGCAGTCGTGATCGGTGGTTCCGCCGCACTCAGCACCTTGGAAGGTACGTGGTTCGTTAGCGCCTTGGATGACAACACCACCGCCATTCGTAGGCAGAGTTGGATTGGTACTTTGGTTGAACAAGATGTAGTTGTTGTTGATCTTGCCATTAAAGCTCACACCCAGTGTTTGCAAGCCGCCACCATCGCCAGTGGAAAGGTTACCAGCGATCCAGTTATGGTCAATCTGGTAGTTATCGCCACCCGCACTCACTGTGACGCCACCAGCACCAGCTGGAGTGCCCGTGAACAGCGCATCGCCGATAGAAGCATTGTTGTAAAGCATATTGTGGTGTATGCGTACGTTCACATCGAAAGCGAATGGAATCGTTGCACCCACAGGCGTGCCGTTGAGTGGAGGGCAAGCATCACCGGCTGCACCAGCACCACAGATCACACCATCATTAACAAATACTGGTGGTGTCTCACCGTTACCTAAATTAATCGCGCCAGCAAGCGTCCCGTGGTTACCCGATATGCGAGTATTCGCAATTTCAAGGTTATGCCCCCAGCCGTGGACAAACAAACCGCCGCCGCCTTGTGAGCTATTGAGGACAGACAGACCATCAATGCGGGATGGGTTGCAGTAGTAGTTACTGGTTCCGTAATCCAAACCGTTGGTCAGAGTACTGTCGGCGCGACAGTCATTGTTACCACCGCTGAGCCATTGGCTTCCAGAAGGGAATGCTCCAGCAGCAGTAGGATCAGCAGCACCCCAGAAGTCGGTACTACCATTCGGAATGCGAACACCGCGACCCAGCACTGTGATGCCAGCACCTTCATAGGCACCCATCAGAGTAGGCTCTTGCAGCACTTGGGCGAGGTTACCATTGCCCGAAGCATCCCATCCTGTGATGGCCTCAAATGGGATGCGGTCTCCACGTTGGTGCATTGCGGATGGGCAAGAGTACTGACCGTTTGGATCGAAAGCAGCGCTGCTATTACCTAAATTAGGCACACCGCTTAGCGTAAGTCCGAAGACACAATCCACCTGACGACGCCACTGATCCATTTTACCTGCAGGATGTGCGTCAGCATTAACAGTGACAGAGCCCGCGCCCACACCTTGCAAGCGTACCGGCTTCCACATGATCAAGTTTTCGCGATATGTGCCTGGACCGACAATCACCAAGTCTCCTGGTTCAGCACTGTCAAGCGCAGTCTGGATTGGGCTGAAGCCAAAGCGGCCAAAATTAGCCGTGTAATCTTTCACAGACTTACCGCCAGGCGCGGTCACACCTTGCTCAGTCACGAACCAAGGTGAGCTACCGCCAACCGTCACAGTAATCGCGTCTATCGATTGTTTACCATTATCGGAACGGGTAATCACTAACTGTCCACACTTAGAAGCTGGTTGATTACGTTGTTGTACAGTACAGTTAGGCAAACCATTAGGCACCGTACCTGTAATCGTATCATTGCTCCATGTCACGCCAGTCAATGGACGAGCAACGCCGTCATTGCCAACCAGTGCAACGGAACCTGCGCTACTACCAAAATCATAGTGTCTGATGATAGTCTTTTGGTTGTAGGGTGCAGATGTTGCATTAGGGCCAGAGTAGTTTGGATTCTGCACCTGCTTAGCCCCAAGTGCTGTAATTGTTAGATTACCAGAGGCTGCAGTTGCTGCAGTTGCAGAAGCGCCGCTACCACTACCGCCAGTGAACCCAATCGTTGGTATTCCTGCGTACCCAGAACCACCAGTCAGCAAGATCACTGAGGCTACGGAAGCGCCACTCACTGTAGCCGTTGCTGTGGCACCGTTACCGCCACCGCCAGTGAAGCCGACTGTAGGCAATACATAGCCTGAGCCGCCGCTCACTAGTTGCAAGGAGCGAATATTAAGCGAAGTTGTCGCAGTTGCTGGCCCAGTGCTAAATGTAACGGTAGGTGGCGATGTATAACCGCTACCACGTGTATTAGTACCACCAGTCAAACTAATGCCTGTTACGCGACGGTTGAGATTAAGCAACTGATTACTAGACATCGTTGCTGTTCCCCGCGCCAATACGCAGGTTGTGCCATTAATTGCGCAAGGTGGTGCTGAGAAAGTGACTACTGGTGTCGTAATACCTCTATATGAGCCATTCGCACTCGTTACCGCAACGGAGCCGACACCCATATTAGCAATCGCACTAGCGCCACTGCCACCGCCGGCAAAGGTCACTGTAGGTGCTAATGCGTAGCCGTTACCGCCATTGGTGAGATTCAGAGCACCTATCGGACTAGGTGTCAGTGTGGAAATTGCTTGCGCCCCACTACCACCGCCACCAGAAATAGTCACCGTTGGAGCACTACTATAACCAGAACCTGCTGAATTCAGGGTAATCGACGAAACAACTCGAGACCCTGCAGCCGCGGCCACCCATGGCCCGATGCCGTCACCCATCACAGCCTTAATAGCTGGCGTTCCGTCAGGATACTCAGTGTCTGGCAGATTGTAGCCATCAGCAAAAGCTTGTGTTGGAATAACTGGTGTATCCATGTAGGCAGTGAAGCCAGGCATGAAAGGTGTTTCGTAGCAGAAATTGCTATATGCCGGATTGTAGGATGGATCAGTAATCATCGGGCTATTCGGATTCAAAGGATCTGAATGTATCGGACCAGGGTCGTTCATACAGGCAATTGCCATCTGTGGTACGTACCCAGTAGGGTTTGGTGGGTTGACGCCATAACTTGAGAAGAACAAGCCGTTATAGACACCCCATTGGTCAGAATAGACGCGGGCTACCTCATTGCCGTTAAAGTCACGTAAACCAACTGGCAGATTTGGTGGACCAAACTTCTCGCCAAATTGTGGGGAGAATGGATCGAACTCTGAAGCAAAGTCGTTCGTCATCATGCCTGTGAAATGACCAGCAATGTGAGTTGAAGTAAAGACATAGAATTTCGCAAGCGCGGTCATTTCGTCTTCAAGTATCACTTCTTTGCGATCACACAATGGTCGCAATGCACCAGCGAACGGTGCTGCTTGCCCTGCTCCTGGGAACAGACTGTTAAAATCTGGCACGATGCGTTTCTCACCAACACAAGCCCAGAAAGCCTCTACGGTGCCAGTGTCACCTTCGTGACGAGGTACCGCACCATTGTTAGTAGTAGACTGTATCAGGTTGTTTTTGTTGTAGTAAGCATTCACTGCCGCCTGGTCAGGCATGATGAAGATGCTACCAAGCCCCGCAAACTGCTGAGTCACTGGCGCAACATAAACATCTCCCATCAGGATATTTTTATCTTCCTCTTTCACCAGTTCGTATCCTGTTGGCACAATCACTTCAACTACATATTTGCCAGCAGGTAACATTTTGGTACCGTCGCCTGATGGATTATTCACACAAATTGAGCAATTAGTGCCAGTAGGCAAACCAGTTGCCAGATCAATACTGGTCACACTCGGGAACTTGTACAGACCATCATAAGGTGCGGGTTGGGCTTGGTTTAATTGTGACCAGCCATCGTAGCATTTGAACTGTGAATTGTTTGGCAGAGCAGTCTTAGTGGGGTCTAACCACATTTTGCTGTCTTTCAATGTCGCAAAGAATGGACTTGAAGCATCTTGGCCTGGGCAGTTCATGTTGGGTACACCGTCAGAACGGAAGCCCTGCGCCCAATCATCGAAACTGGTGGTCTTAGTAGTATCGACCAGTTTGAGTGTTTTACTGCCATCAGCTGCTGTACCTTCTTGATACAGATTAATCTGCACGCGTGGTACACCTGGCTCCCAGCTAAGTTGCAAGAGTAATGCCGGGTCATCAAATGGTCTAGTCGAAGCGTAGATCACATGACCCATGATGCCGCCATTTTCAGTTTTGGCAAAAGGTTTCTTGGCAAATTCTATAAAAGTATTTTGACCAAGTAGACCTTGCCAACCTTCTGTGGTTGTACCTGCAGGGTCAACACGACCAGTAGAGCCGCCAGCTGTATCGCCAGCAGGGCAGTCGGCAGAAGCGCAATATCTAGCACCGGGCACCCGCAGCGCAGGAGGCAAGCTGTTATTTTCTATCGTATTCGCAAGATTAGCAGCGATAGTCGAGCTTCCTCCACCGTCTTGCCCATCAACTGGACCGCCCGCGTCGTAAACCACGTGAGTCGCTGTTGATTTATAACTTGTAGTGTAAGAATCAACGACCAGCCAGTTCATGAAAGGGAATACTTCGTTAAAACCAGCATAACCTTTTAAATCAGTACTATTGAAAAAACCGAAGCTACCATCGCGATAACGAATATTAGTAGAAACAAGAGGCAACCCTGGCTCATCTTCTTGCGAAACCCCATCACCATTGGTATCTATAAATGTGCGGGTGTAAAGATTGGTGCGCCACTGGGTCACTGGAAATTCCTTAGTCGTATCACCATTCACTACTACCGTGGACACCAAACCATCGAGCATGATGTCATTCCATTGGTCGAAAACTGTTAACTTGTACGTTCCATTTGGCATTCCAGTGAAAGTAACTTTACCGTCTGCATCACATTTTTGGAACGCGAAATCCTCAGTATCCGCAGGCCCTACTGAAACATAGCAGGTTGTAAAGCCGTAGTGATCGTAGCTATGGGTACTAAACGTACGCTGATCTGGCGTACGGGACATATGCGTATTTGCAACACTGACATTCAATGTATGTGAGCAATCCAAACTAGCACAGTAAGCGGCTTTACGATTATTGATGATTTTAGGATTGGCAAAACCGATGGCGACATGGTAGCCGCCGGGTCCGAACTCTTGGAAGTAACCGGGCTCGTTAGGTTTGATAAAGGCCTCATGTGCTTTGCCGCCATCCAAGGTATTGGTTTGTAGCCACTCCTCTCCGCGTGCAATCCGGTCATGCCCTGGCGTAGCTACTATTTCGTACAAGCCTGGATATAGATTAGCAACGACCACTTGACCCGCTAAAGGTGACAAGGTCTTACCATCTGACTCAAATTTTGGACAGGTTGGTACCATGCCAACGAGACCATCTGACTTAGTACTGATTGGGCAAGCATCAAGGCCGGTCACAGGATCTTTTGTGCCTGCAAGAGAGTTAGAGACTGGCATGTTGAACATGTCATAGGTAATCTGTCCGGTCGCATCACCTAGACCACCTGCCTGGTCAAACAGCTTGATTTCAAACCCGCTTAAACCTGGCTCATTGGGGGCGATCACATCAACGCCACCACCGGCATCATTTTCACCGTTTAGTGGATTATCGTCCTGAAACACGAATACAGAGATTTTTGCCGTTGGCAATGGTGTTTGTTGCAAACTGATATTCACAGGCGCCCCAGCTCCAGCTGCAGCCTGTTGAACCTGTTCTTTTGAAATTTGCGCCCCGCCCATGGCATGACCACAGAGGGCAGAAGGGCCACCAGGCTCCCAGGCGCCAGTCGGACCACTGAAGGGGCCACAATCTCTGGCAATATCAAACGGAACATCTTTACCACCAATATTTTGTGGTCCACCAGCGCCACCTAGCGTGGTATTGATGCCGTCACCAGGCAACACGGAAATATAGTAGCGTTTGCTTGGATCAAGGGCAACCTGACTTGGCAGAACCGCAATCTTCTTGCCCGCATCGGTACGGCACACGCCATTACCCACATCGCAGGCAACTGGTGTGCCCTGCTGCGCTTGTCCGATTTCGCAAGAAACGTCACCGACACAACCAGTGGCTATCACTGGCATGTTGGCAGTATGGAAGTTATAGCCAAGGCTTTCTACTGGTAATGGAGGACAGCCATCTGGTCTTTGGCCAGTGCCTGTATTGACCTGACACTTAGGGTCAATCCAGAAAGTACGGTCTTCCTCTATAATCCAGCGATAGTCGTTAATGGCCACGCCAGTCTTGGCATCTTTGACATTCACCGCAAGGTTGCTTGGCGTCGGAAAGGTCAGTGTTACCGTTGCAGGACCTGTGCTCACTGTGTTCTGTGTATTGATAGCATTATACTGAAAGGTCACATTGACTGGCGCTGTCGTAGGTGCAGTTGTTGGTGTAGCAGTAAAAGAGCCATCCGCATTCAGTATCACCGTGCCGCCCGCAGGAGTACCTACAATCGCAGTTTTCAACGGCAATCCTGAAGGATCTGTGTCGTTTAACAACACACCAGGTGAAGCGACTTTAATCTGTGTGGCGATGGCGCTAGTGTAAGCATCTGAGTTAGCAACAGGTGCGCCGCCAAGTGCAGCACATCCGGGTGTGCTTGCATCACACTGGGTTATCGTTGCCGTCTTGCTAAGCGTTCCGTTCACAAGGTAACTAAATGCGCCTGCACAAGTGCCGGTAGTGGGTGGCGTATAGGTAAAAGTTCCATCTGACTGAAATGCCAAGGTCGCACCAACTGGTAGAGCGCTAGAATCCGCTAGCGTGGCGCCGTTGGCACCCACAACACCAGCTAGAACACCTTTATTTGGGTCACTCACGGCCAAAGTCGAACCTGATATACAGTAATAATTTTTATCAACAGCACTTAGGGTAGTGCTGGAGCCTCCGGGCGAATTTGTACCCACGCCAGATGCAGCACCGCCATTAATGGCAATGTAAGCCTGCATACCACCATCGCGCTGGTTGTTGGTTGACAGGCTTAGCGCCCTGTCAAACAATGCATAGGTAGCAGGCACATAGCTTCCAGATGAATGTGTCGGCTGAATCGTCACATCATAGGTCTTACCAGCAGGGAGAAGTAACTCGCTCTGCACTTTAGGCACACCTGGCAGTTTGTTTCCATCTTCAGCCAATAATGTCATGTTTGCATTCACTACTGATGGCACATGCATGCGTAGACCCGCATTCACAAAACGCAGCAATACATTGCCTGAAGCTACCGTAGCAGCAGGGCCAGCAAACGTAGAGGATCCAATATTGGTGCGATCAAACGATACACCGTTAATCAGATAATAGCGTGGATCGTAGTTGACGGCTGGTGGGTAGCAGGTATGTACGCTCTGATCACCGCATTGACCAGCCTGACCGTTCCAAACCAAGCCATCACTGAAGCCAGCAGTTTTTACCGCAGTATCGACTGCGGTATTTTGCAATTGATCAATTTCACTTAACAATAGTGGAACGTCTTTGTCAAAAGCCTGACCTGGGTAGGTGGCGTCGGTCACTACCAACATCCCGTATAGTCCCATCGGCCCTTGAATTGAAGGCTGCGTACCAGACTCAATTAAATAGGTACCGGGACGGAGACTGCTCCAAGTCAACACTTGCGAGCTACCTGCTGCGACTTCAGTACCAAATGAGCGCACACGAGCTGCTTGTGCAGGTGGACAAAATGTCCCGGCGGCAGCTGCAGCGGCTGGGTCTGCTCCCGGTAAACAAGCTGTAGGGTCAGGAGCACCTAGCGTTCCTGGCCATGTCGTGCCTTGTGCCGCATGCGTTGGACTAGGCATACGCGCAGGGGCGCTACCCAAGCCACCACCAAGTTGGCCAACAATGACCAGAGAGGTTGGAACGGTGTTGGTTCCACTACCTGTGGCAAAGCTCAGGTTATTTGTTAGATTAATCGTTAAGCCGCCAGCCGCATTTGCCGGAACCGTAATCACCACTGGTGACCAGTTATTACCAGCGGCTGGATTTGAGGCTGCACAAGTAGCACTAGCAGCGTTAGCATCAACTGTACCGCAACGATAGCCCCACATCGGCACGGTCTGCCCATCGGGTAACTTTGTTTGCGTGGGTGCTGCGGTCAAATTGATCGTTGCTGCAAGTGCGGCACTACTCGCCAGCAGGAGAATAAATGCGGCAAGACCAGATTTGATTAGGCTTGTCTTGCAATTATAGGCTCTCATGATATTTCTCCCCGTGCTCTAATTTGCTTCGTTAATGCTGGTAACCCATGGATCTACAAGCATCATCATCATCATTCCGCCAGGAAAGGCGTTATTCGTTGTAATTTCTCGTTCATTATGTGAGTGCCACATATAGGCAAATGAGCCAGTATCGTTGCCGACAGTGCCGGACGGTGGAATTGGTGTAGAGCCTACCGACCTTGCGTTGGCATCTGGTCCGAGATAGGGACTGCCGCCATACCATGCACCATTGGCTAGAATATTGGCATCCGGCAACGTCACTGGGCCTCCACTGCCAACTTGACCAAATGGCTTGGATTCCAGCGCTTTGTTGTGATCGCCGCACCACTCGTAATAGTTTGAAGCAGCTGGGTTGCCCGTATAGTAACCATTGGCATCGGGCGTGCAAACGCTACTATCAACCGCTACGCCATCTTTTAAACCATGGCCATAAGCATCCCAATTCAGACCCTTGCCTGTCCATTGAAAGATGCCATCCAAAGTCATGCCAGGTGTGGTGGTGGTGGTGAAAAGTAGTGGCCCAGCCAGCTTATTCGTTGCAGTCAGCAACATATTGCCGTCCCTCGCCAAAACACGTACATGGTTGCCGTGTTCGTGGAATGGATGCTGCCAGCGGTCAGCACCAATGACGCGTAACAAAGTCAGCTCACCCGGATGCATGTGTGGACTGCCATTGTATGGCTGGTGTGGGAGGTGCATCGCATAGTTGGGCTCCATCAGGTCTGGCATGGATCTACCATTGACCATGAAGTAAGCAGGCACATACGGCTCGGTGGCAACGAGCATGCACCCAGCAGCTTGTGTGCATGGCAATGCCGCCTGCTCCTCAGCTTGGCGGTGGATGTTTGGATCCATCTCAGAGAATTGGAATATGTACTCACGGTCGTAACATGCTGAAGCATGGTCGTAGGCAGCTTTAGCAAGACGGAAGTCAGGCTGGCTGTTACTGGCTCGAGCTTGATCGTTCTTTGTGTCAGAACAAACACTTGTATTAGCTGTAGTAGGCAAGACGATAAGTGCGCCATATAGCCCCATTTCTACCTGCAAATCACCTTGTGTGCCGCTATAGTAGCTATGAGTACCGGGCGTCGTTGCCGTAAAGGTATAAGTCACAGTGTCGGCATGTTTAGCCTCTTGGGTCAATAATCCAGCCACACCACCAGTCGCAGTCACCTGAAAACCAGGAAAAAGAATTGAGGTGTTACCGGCAGCCGCTGGTAGGTTATTGTGCAAGGTGACTGTTACCGTGTCATTCTGATGCACAATGAGCGTTGGTCCGGGAAGTTGCATGGACGGACAATTGCCTGAAATCGACGCAGGCGCGAAATTGGGTGTCAATGAACTATCGCAGCCGTAACCCCAAGAATAGACACTTGCGCCATCTGGCTGGTGAATAAAACCGGGTTCGGCAATGAGGTCAAAGTTCGTTCCAGTAATACCAGGCACTGCTGCATTGACGGGTACGATCTGTAGTAATAAAACCATAGTCGCTGTCAGCAAGGCAAGATTCGTGATCAAAGCCTTATTGATCCAAGTCATGTTTGTGATGTTAGGCATGTCTATTCTCCTAAATGCTGGCAACGATATTGACCTCGGTCATCATGCCGCCGAAGTTCTCTGCATCATTGGACAGATGGTCAAGTTGTGGCGTGTAAAGATAGAACTTCTGACCCACGGTGTACTTGGGATTAGAGGCATCCAAAATCACGTCAATCGACTCGCCACCACCGAGTGTGATGGAGTTAGTGTCATAGGCCATATTATTACCATCTTGATCACGTAGCAGTCTGGCGTTCATGCCAACCACACGCATAGGAATACCTAGCGAAGCCAATGTATGAAACTCAGTCACGTTAAGGTCTGATATGCGTAGAAGCGCTTTACCGCCTACTGGAATATTGATGATGGCTGACATCGGTTGTGAAAAACGTGGCAAACCATCTGAAGATTGCGTACTCAATGGCGCCGGATTGATGGTATCTGGATAACTGCGCCCGTTCATCAGGAAGTGCTTGTCCTTGAGGTCAACAAAACTTTCTGGATTAAAAGTCATACCAACGAAGTGAAAGTTTGGATCGAAACCATGTAATTGAAGCGGATACTCGACGTCGTAAGCGGTTGACCCATCACCATCGTTATAGGCGTATTTTTTTGTTCCGTTGTTGGTAGCACCAGTGTCCACTGCTGGCACTGGGGCAGGACAAAGTAACTCGCCGTTACAGCTCTTACGGAGGCGTTCGTATTCCGCAGTTTTAGCCGCGGCAGAAACACTCGTAGAGGTCAGTAAGGCGACGTTGGCAGGCCCCTCGTAAGCATTCTGAGCTGTGCGTAAGTTGACTGGCGTTGCAATCGTGCCGACTTTGTCCTGCCGTGGTCGCACATAGAGTTGCCCAACCATACCCATCTGCAAATGCTCAGGTGGCGTAATGTGGCAATGCCAGAAGTAGGTTCCAGCATCTGGCGCCAGATAGTAATAGGTGAAGCTACCACCGATATTAATGGCGGCTGAGGCATCTGGCACGCCGTCATAGAACGCAGAGGCATTAGCATAGCCGTGAAAGTGAACAGTATGTTGCTCGAACAGGTCAGGCCGCATAATCATACCGACATTTGTGAGGGTGAGAAAAAACTCGTCGTCTTCGTCAATCGCCATCAGTGGTGCTGGGCTGCTACCATTCAACACACCGACATCCATGATGATACGTGGATCAACATGACCATTGAGTTGGTTGGCAACTGGAATCGATTCAGGATCTGGCACTATCCCCACGGCACCATTGAATGTGTACCCAGGATATGGAGCTCCACTGGTAAGATCGGTGCGATCAGTTGAGTCGACATTGAACACCGATGCAGGCTGGGTGCCAGGCAGACCTTTTACAATGTTAGCCAAACCAGAGAGCGGGCCGAATGCAAATAGATAGGTCTGCGTACCATCACCCATAGTCGCGAAACCATCACCACCGGAGATCTGTTGGCACTTGATACCATCTCCTGTCGGATGCGCAGTAGTTGCCGATGGGCACTGAACCCCGAATGACCCCCCCATTGCCGGAAAAGCAAGGGAAAGAAATAAAAACATTGTCACTATTGGGAAACATTCAGTCACCCGTTGGCATGATGTCGTCGCATTATTCATGGCAATCTCCAAACGCTAAGCTATTGCAAGTTGTGATTATTTGCCGTGCCCATCATCGAATACGGCAAAGTAAACTTTTATGACTTAGTAGCGAGTTTAGTCTGCAACATCAATTAGCGCAGTTAGGTGGGGAATGTATTCTATTAGGGTGAATACCCTATAAGACTGTAGATAAATGCAGTAGTGATACTAGAGGGACAAGCAAGTTTCCATGACATAAGGGCTTAGTCTGCAAGCAAACCAAGCCCTTATGCAAAACAACATTTAGGTGCCTTTACTGCGGCACTATTAAGCCTTTTTCAATGGCAAAGACTGCCAGTGATGCCGCGTTGTGCATATCCAATTTCTTCATCAGATTGGAACGGTGTTTTTCTATGGTTTTAACGCTCACGCAAAGATAGTTAGCGATAAATTTATTAGGATGCCCTTCTGCAATGAGTTTCAACACCTCGCGTTCGCGTAAGGTGATAGAGTCCCAGGTCGAAGTTTGATTCGGACCTTTACCGCCAAAAAGATAGCCGCTCACGACCTGCTCAGCAACATCTGGGCTAAGATAAGTTTTCCCCCTTAGAACGCTTTTAATTGCCACCATCAGCTCGGCAAGCGTCGCATGTTTGAGCACGTAACCATCCGCACCAGCCTTAAGCGCTTCTCGAACATATTCTTCTGCTTTATGTACCGTCAGCACCAGTACTTTAATTTTAGGATAACGTCGCTTGATTTCCAAAATCGACTCTGTACCATTAGTACCTGGCATAGATAGGTCCATCAGCATTAAGTTAGGAGATAGGCTGCCAGCAAGCCTAATTGCATCGCGTCCATTATCAGCTTCGCCGACAACTTCAACATCCGGATCCGCTGAAATCATGGCAGACAAGCCTTGTCTGAGCAGAGTATGATCTTCGACAATAACAATGCGTTGTACAGTAAGCATAATATCCCCCTAACTCTATTTTACCTTTGACCACTTAGGGTCTGACCACTGCGGGTCGGTAATATGTAATTTTGCGGCTCTCGCCGATGACTGCTGGACCTGATAGCTGAAAACCCAGTCAGAATATTTTTCTGCATCTTCAAAGCTTTTGTTTGCTGCAGAGAATCCAGCCGTCTTTATCGGCTGATTCTCTGACAGGCTATGTACACCTATAATTTCCCCATGGTCTCCTAACACTAAACCCCACTCAGTTCCCCCCGTTATCGGGTCGTGGTAAATCTTGCGCAGATAACGTTTTATAGCAGGCTGTCTAGGATCCTTTAGTAAATCCTCCAAAGTCACTGGATAGGCTTTCCCATCTCGATAGTAATGCCAAATCGCTAATCGAAATTGATTGCCAACAAACAACAACTCACGCTCTTTTTCCCGTTGTAATGAAGTATGCCACACCTCTATAGTTGCGCCTAGTATAGCCCCCATGACAATAATTGCCGCTAGTACACCAATATAAGTGAATCCTTTTATGTGCGATTTATACAGTGTTATCGACGCTTTTCTTTGTAGCTGAAGCATTGCTACCACTCCTTGTATGGCAACCCGTCAGCGCCATTTCCTTCAGCACCGCTGTGCACGTCATAAACTTCGCCTTTGTCAGGGTCTTCTGGTGGAACGATTTGCCAAGTCAAGTTACTCTCAGTGATGGGATCACTAGGAATACTTCGGAGATATTTTCGTACGACCAGATCATCTAAGGTATCTGGATACTTTCCGACATCCCCGTAATACTTGTCCAAAGTTTCGCGAATCTGTGCCAGATCTTGTTTCAATACAGCTTCCTTAGACCGCTGCACACTACCAAAATACCGTGGTGTCGCTAAGGTAAGTAAGAGCGAGATAATAGTCATCACGACCAGCAGTTCAATCAGCGTAAAGCCACCTCTGCTCTGCCTATTCGCCACTATCAGTTTATCTACAGAAGTCATCACCACTCCCGGTAGGCTATCCCACTCAAACCGACGCCAGTGGACAGCGTATAAACATCATAAACATCATTACCCTCCTGTGGTTCGTTAGGGCTACTGGCATAGCTGCGTTTACCCCAAGTTTCGGCAGCTGGGATATGAGGGTCTTTCGCGAATGGATCACGCGGCAATCTCCGTAGAAAATATATTTTGCGATCAAGTGGGCTCTTAGCATCGGAAACCCCTTCCACAAGAATATCCAGCGATGGCGGATAGCCAGACTCATCCACTTTCATGAGAATCCGCCCTTCATCCGCAGCCTCTTTGTAGGCATCAATGGCTTCGCGAATTTGCCTCAGCGAAGTGCGCAGATCCTGTTCTTTGCTGCGCTGCACTGCCACTTCAGCCATAGGAAATACCACCGAAGAGAGTAATGCCATGATAGCCACCGTAATCACTAATTCGATCAGGGTGAACCCTTTTAGCTGATTGTGTGTCTCTTTTGTCATGGATTTAGCAACATGACGTTATGCGGTGTAGGCAGACGCATAGGTAATACTTGACCAGTAGCGTCAGTCGCACCGCCGGAAGATACGGTAATCTGTGACTGAGGGCTGACGGCAATCGCTTTGAATGTGATGGTCACTAGGCTACCTCTGCCAGCATTACCAATCTGCCCAGGCTGCGACATATTGATCGATATCTTTCCGCCGGCTTGGTCAATGCTACTGTCAAATGCCGTTTGCACGTTATTCTGATTCAGAAAACTACCTTCAGTGACATCCACCGCTTCCAACACCGCTGGATCAAAACCAACCTGAATCGGCACACTGATTACCTTGGCCGCAGTCTGCGCATTTACCACCACTCTAAACTGTTCGCCAACCTGTGCCTGCGTACCAGCTAGCCATGAAAGCGTGAGCGGTGCTGCCGCCGGTCTTATCCCTGGCAGTAATTTGCCTGGAGTAGGCACTACCGTGGCCGGTGGTTGAGCCTTGGCCTGTGGGCTTGTTTTAGGTTGAGACACAGGCTCAGTCGTCGGAGGTACAGCTTGCACCGCTGGAACAGTCGCTTGTGGTACTGGTGGCAATACCACGGCTTGCTGTGGCACTACAGTATTAGAAGACGAGCCTGTTTTAGCCACCCCTACAGGCTGCAATGACATGGGTTTGCTATGTAATGTCGCATCTGTGCCTGACCAGAATTCTGATAAATCAGCAGCAGGCTGATGAATATTGCGAATAATATGCGGCGTAATAAAGAGAATGATTTCGGTCTTGGTCTTACTATTATTATGTGAAGAAAATAACCGTCCAAGTATCGGCAAATCCCCTAGCCCTGGCACTTTAGACGCGGACTTGCGATCTTCATCGCTAATCAAACCACCGAGCACTTGTGTCTCGCCATCTTTTAAACGCAATACGGTACTGGCATTGCGTGTACCAATTTGATAGGCAATCGTACCAGATGTCGCATTCGTCACTTGGTTAGCAATATTGCTCACTTCTAGATATGTCTTGATGGCAACTTCGCCATCAATGTGAATATCTGGCTCAACCTCCAGCTTAAGTCCAACATCCAAATACTGGACACTGCCAGTGACAACTGGCGTTCCTGTAGAAACGGGTGTGACTGAGTTGGTAATCACTGGCACACGGTCGCCAATCATAATCTTCGCCTTCTCATGCTGCCTGACACGAATTCTCGGACTGGCTAACAAGTTAGTATCACCAACATCTTTTTTCATCGTAAGAAGCAGGCTCAGTGGGGTGACCTTAATGTTGCTGCCAGTGATGTTTCGTAACCCTTCCAAGGTAAGTGGAACGGGTGGCGGAGTGGTCGTTTGGATTGCACCGCCAAGACCTACAGTAGTGGTTGGTGTAGACGGTGCATCTGTGACAGATAAGCCGAACTGAGTTGGCCACTGCACCCCAATCTCGGTCATTTTAGAGTGTAAGACTTCAAGTACTTCTACTTCAAGCATCACTTCCGGGTCGTTTAGATCCTGTGCAGCGACTAGTTTTTCCGCGAGCTGCACAGCCTCTGGTGTGTCGCGCATCACTAGCGAATTCGTTTTCTCATGAATAAAGATGTCTTTGGTTTTCAGCATCGTTTTAATCATCGTCTGCATCTGCTTGGCATCCGCATTAACGAGATGAAAAGTGCGAATGACTAACTCCTGATACTCCTTAATTTTTGCAGGAGTACTCGGGTAGATGAAAACGGTGTTTTCATTCAGCACTTTTTCTTCCAATTGATTCTGCATCAGAATCAATCCAATGGTATCTTCAACGGAAGCATCTTTAACAAAAATGGTAGTCTTTAGGTCATTCTTGACGTCACGGTCCAGTAGAACGTTGATGCCACTGGTGCGAGACAATGCTTCAAACACCATTTTCAGATTAGCATCCCGAAACTGAAGCGAAATAGGTTTTTTGAACTTTGATTGCAATATCGGTGTGCTCATCTGGATGCGCTTAGCGCGCTGCACCTCAATCTCCTGCTTCATAGCAAGCGCTTCAGCATGCGTTGGGGTTTCCAGAAAGATATTCTGCAGTCTGGCTTCTGCACCATCCAAATCACCTTTTTCAAGTAACTCACGCGCTTCTTCTAAAGCCGCATCATGCCGCCTATCCATGGTAATGGATTCAAGGCCAGACTTAGCACGTGCATTATCAGCATCAATATGAAGCACCCGTTGAAAGTAAGATGCCGCCTCATCCTGTTGACCCTGTTCACGCATTCGATCACCAAGTAACAGTAACTTATTAATCACCCGGTCACGCTCTCGCACAAAATCGGCACGGTAAGCCATATTTCCGGGTGAGCTAATAGATGCTTGCTCCAATTTGCTTAATCCATCTTCCAGACGCACTTCATTTGTCAAATCCAGCGATTTACGCGGCAACATGTCATTGGCGCAACCAAGCAATATCATCGTGAGTACGCATGAAGTCAGCCATTTACGATTGGGAATCGGTATATCTTTAGCAACAAAATTAAAATAATGACGCAGCATCATGATGACTCCCCGACGTTCAAGGTTTGTTTGGTATTTAAAGGGATATAAGTCAGGCTAAGTTGCCCGCCGACTATCCCATCTACGCGATAGACGCTTTCAAGAATATCTCCGGGAGAAACCGAATACATGCGCTCCCCTTTAGTTAGAAAAATAATGAGATGTCCACCGGGCTCTTGGTAGCTGCCTAGATAAGCATAAGGCAAAGGGGGCGCCACTGGTTCTGGAGGAGGCAGTGGCTTGGGCTTTGGAGGCGGCGGTGGGGGAGGCGGTGGGATGAACCATGATTTTTTCTCAAATACATTGATCATTTTCACTGTGCTCATGTCTCGCTTGCCTAAGCTATCGAGCTTCACATCAGCGATCTCAGCCACACTGGCAACATGTCTAACCACAGGCTTGCCAGCCTCGCGGATATTGACTTTCACGATATTGGCAGATGAGCCCATTCCAGCACCACTTGTATCTTGCCACTCGACGTAGGTCGCTGCTACCAATAAAGCCAGCCCTAATAGTATCCATTTCTTTTTTAAAAACTGTTTCATGATGTTCGCCCAAAGTAGAGCGTCAGTTCAATAGTAGCTGCGACGCCACTGTCTCCAATTTTTTGGCGCTCAAACTTAACGCTATCCAGCGATGATGCTGGCAGGTCAGACAACACTTTACTTAGAAATTTTCGAATATTAAGATACGACCCATTGATCGGCAGCCTGATCTGGTAGCGTTGCAGTTTGCCTATCTTATCTCGGGCAATGTGGTAATCGCCCTCAGTCAGCACCAGTTCATTCTCATCGGCTGCACCAAGTATCTTTTCCAGCCAGTCAGGCAGGCTCTGCTCATCAGGAAAGTAATGATAGAAAACCGCTAGCTGGGTTGGTGAAGTAGCGCGGGTTGGCATGGCAGGTATTTTTGCGGAGTTCTTCACCTGCTTTTGCAAAGACAGCAAATGCTGACGCAAGGTACTGAGCTCGTGTTGAGCAGGCTCGATTACAGAAAAGAAGATACCTCCACTGAACACCAATAATCCCATCACAGCCATCCATGGCCAGCTTAGGCGACTTGCCCAGTGGCTCACGTAGAACCTCATGGCATTTAGTGTTGGTCTTTCCATGATGCATCCAATGTAAAACGTATGGGTTTATCTGGATCCAGCTCCTGTACTTGATGATGCTGGAGATACACCTCAGTAAAGAAATTGCTCTTCTGCAAAGTCCTGATATATCCAAGAAGCGCATCAAAATCTTTAGCTTCGCCACTGACCTTAATCTTCCCTTTCTTAGAGTCTGGATCTATTCCAAGCAAGGCGATATTATCGTTATTGGATGCCTCCATCGTTTGGAACAACACATCCCAAGGTAGCCCCATTTTAAGTAGCACGTCGTTGGCGCTATTCACCTCAACTTCAAGCCGCTGCATTTCAGCGACACTGGTAGGCGGTGCAATGCGGTTAGAGTGCAGTTTGCGTTCAATTCTAGCGATGAGATTTTCTAGATGCGTCATCTCTTTAGACAACACAAGATAATAAGAACCCAGCTTTACAGCACCCCCGATTGCCAAAATTAAAATAGCAATTCCCACCCAGTGCCAAAACCGGTTAGTTCTTCGATAATCTAGAGATAATGCACGCATGCTCTATCCACTCCTAAGCTTGACGCTAGCAAGGTGACTCGCAGGTCGTATGCCTTTACTCTCACTTGGAGTAGCTCTCAACCAATTGACCGTCCAGCCACTTACAGGCAGTGCAGATTTATCGACAACCTCTGGAGCAAACAGAAATACCACGCCACGCTCAGCACCACTATCCGATAAACTAAATTCCCGCTCTAATAGCTGCGGCAATCTGCTAAGCCAAGTATCGTCGACTTTCATCGTCCGCAGGCTGCGCCACTTGCCTTGCTCTAGCAGTGAAATGCACAACCTGCCTTGTTCAGCCAAAACAAACCAGACCTTAGGACTATTGAATCGACTCCGCCACTGGTTGAATTCATCCATTAAATAAGGTTGTGCTGAGACAAAACGCAGACCACGTGCACTAACAATTCGCTCCAGCCCATCCAGTAAACCTCGGTCTATTGCACTCGCCACCTGCATTTCGCCATAGCCGTTAGTGCTCAGTCGCAATACCCAATCATCGACATCATGACCATAAGAGACGGAAAAATAGTGACGGATATAAGCCTGCTCCTCACTATCGTTGCTCAACTCATTGCCCCATGGAATCAATACATAGCGCACAAAGTGGTTGGAGAGAATGACCGTCGCATTCATTCTGCCGCTGCCAACGCTCGATAGCCCAGTCTGCAAAGCGCGCAGTGTAGGCTGCCACGACGCCTCACCACTTTCAACGGAGCCACAGAACTCAGTCTTACTCGCCACGACCTTAGTTCGCAACAACTCTTGATGCAGTCGCACTATACTCACCCGATCTGGGCGTAAACTAATCCGCACCTCATCACTCAACGAAAGTAACACGGTTAATCTCCTCTAATGTACTTTCACCCTGACGAACCAAATCCACAGCTGCCTCACGCAGAAATCGTGTGCCGTGGCGTTGCGCAGCTTCTTTAATGACCCGAATCGGCTCACGCGCCACGATGAGTTCTCTAATCTCATCGTTGAGATTCAGCAACTCGGCAATTGCTTTTCTGCCCTTGAAGCCAGTACCACGGCACTGCCCACAGCCATGCCCTACACGGAACGTGAACTTACCAGCCTGCGTTGGTGTGATGCCAGAGTCCGCCAGTAGCTTTGTATCTGGCACATAATCAACGGCACAATGTGGGCAATTAATACGCACTAAGCGCTGTGCCAGAATGCCGTTCATGGCGGAAACGAAGCTGTAGAGATCAACACCCATATGCATAAAGCGACCGATAACATCGAACACATTGTTTGCATGCACCGTTGTCAGTACCAAATGTCCGGTCAGTGCCGACTGAATAGCGATTTGAGCCGTTTCAGGATCACGAATCTCACCTACCATGATCTTGTCTGGGTCGTGCCGTAAAATAGATCGCAAACCACGAGCGAAGGTAAGCCCCTTCTTCTCATTCACGGGTATCTGTAGCACACCAGATAATTGATACTCCACTGGGTCTTCAATGGTAATGATTTTGTCTTTACCATGATTGATCTCTGTAATTGCCGCATAGAGCGTAGTAGTCTTGCCGCTACCCGTTGGCCCTGTGACCAGCATCATGCCGTAAGGCTCGTTAGCGAGTCTGCGCAACATGGCGATGGCTTGGTCATCGAATCCCAAACAATCAAGACGCAGCCCTTTCACCTGATCAGACAGCGCCTGTTTATCTAGAATACGCAACACTGCGTCCTCACCGAATATGCAAGGCATGATAGACACGCGGAAATCCACTTCACGCCCATGAATGGAAACCTTGAAGCGTCCGTCCTGAGGTACTCGCCGTTCCGCGATGTCTAGCTCAGAAATCACCTTAATTCTAGACAACACCTGCTCTGCGAGGTCTATCCCCTCCACAGCGTTCATCGCGGTCAACACACCGTCAATACGATATTTGATGACCAGTCCAGACGCTCCAGTTTCTATATGAATATCGCTGGCGCCCATCTTCAATGCATCGTACAAAGTCGAGTTCACCAACTTAACCACGGTGCTGGTATCTTCACTGATGGATTTGAACGACAGGTTTTCAACCTCGTGACCGTTACGCAGATGCTGCTCACCTTCCGTCACCACACTATCCATGGCGCGCAAACCTTTTTCGTGTTGCGCTAGATAGGCGGAAATATCTGCACGATTAGCCAGATACCACTCAAAATGTTGTGTAACTTTATCTTCAGTCCACGCCTGTACACCAGCATCGAACGGGTCGCCAAACACGATAATTAGCTTGCCGTCCTCATTCCACAGCGCCAGACATTCATGCTCTAGTGCTTGAGTAAATTCGATGACCTCGAAAGCTGGCGCTAAGCGCTGCAAATCTGACATTTTCAGCACAGGATAATGTAATGTCTCGCCCAACGCTGCCGTAAACTCAACTGGAGGAAGCGCAAGCATTTCATCCAGTACATCAAGCACCGGACGATGACTATGCTTGGCCTGCATCTTCGCCTGATGCAAATGATCAAGTGTGACTCTCATTGCCTCTGTCTCGACCATACTCACTGGATGCTCCCAGCAAGCTCAAAAATTGGGAAATACATCATGATGACGATGCCACCAATGATCAACCCAATAAAAGCCATCAGTAGTGGCTCAAATAGCCGAGTGAACCAGTCCACCCAGCGCGCCATTTCATCATCGTAAAAGTTGGCGATTCGCTCGGTCATCTCGCCCATGCCGCCAGTGCGCTCCCCCACACGAAGCAGACGCAGTGCAACAGGCGTGGTCAAACCGAACTGTTCCATGGCATGCGAAATCGGCTTGCCTTCACGAATACTGTTTGAAGCCTGCACAAGCTGCCTACGCAATATTGGTTGCAACAAACCCGACACCATTTCCAATGCACTCACCACAGGAATACCTCCGCGCAGCAACATACCCAGCGTCCGGTAGAAGCGCGCCAGTTGGTAAACCCTGATGCGCTCGCCCACTGCGGGGATACGCCACAACCAACGCATCATCCATTGCTGAAAAGCTGGTTGCGATACGACATACACTACCGTTATCAAAAACCCTACCAAACCTGCAAATACCAGCGCCTTGTGCGTATCTAACAGATGCCCCCAATTCATCAGCAATTTAGAAAAAAATGGCAGATCCGTACCAATATCCTCGTAAATCTTACTGAATTTTGGCACGACATAGAGCATAAGAAATAAGGTGACAAGACTGCCGACACCTATCAGCAGTACTGGGTAAATGGATGCACTGACGATTTTTTTGCGTACCAGATCCATTTGAGATTGGTAGGCGATATAACGTGACAACGACTCACTCAAATCACCAGTCTTCTCACTAGCTCGAATAGTGGACACGTATAGTGCCGGGAACACAGAGGAGAATTGTTGCAAGGCAGTAGAAAGGGAATGTCCTTCGCGTAACTTGGAGATTATTTCCACCAGCATTTTCCGGTTTTCAGTACGTGTCTCTTTTTCCGCCATGGTCTCGAAAGCCTCAACCTGCGTCAGACCTGCTTCCAGTAAGGCATAAAGCTCTTGGCTGAATAAAACCAGTGAAAACTGCCCGCCTCCCCACTTACTCGACGCCTGTTTTGGTTTTACTGCGAGTACAGCATAACCCTGAGCCTTTACCTGACCAATGACCTCGCGCTCATCCAGCGCCTCAAAAGTCAGTGTCGTGACTCCAGCACCTTCCATAAAAGCTTTTACCTCGTAACGCATGGCTATCCCCTTGTGGCAAATCTGCCACCTTGGCTACCAATTGGTAATGTCGGCTGCTTCACCATCGCCCCCAAGCTGACCATCTTTGCCATAGGAAAACAAATCAAGCTCGCCATGATCGCCAGGCATTTTGTAGATATAAGCGTTGCCCCATGGATCAAGCGGAACATTCTTTTTTAGGTAAGGCCCACTCCATTTAAGCTCATTCGTCGGCGCAGTATTCAGCGCAGCCAAGCCTTGTTCTGTAGAGGGATAGTGACCAGTATCTAATCTATACTGATCCAAGGCTTTTTCCATCGCATCGATTTGCGCTCTAGTGACCTTAATCTCGGATTTACCCACTTGTGCAAAATACTTGGGGCCAACATAACCTGCCAACAAGCCGATGATAACCATCACCACAAGTAGCTCAAGAAGTGTAAAGCCCATGCTGGACCTAGAGGGTGAAATGGTACGTGCAACATACCGTGGCATGGCTTAGTCTCCTCCTAAATACTGCAACTAGTCTGTTTTAACCACCACCTTCTAAGGGCAGCGTATAACAAAACATATTATGGAGTTAGGATAGTCGTAGAGACTGTAAGAAGCTCTGGGGCAAATGCTGTATTCTCTTATACAGGGAGTACCTTATTTTTGTCTTAGGTAAACACTGTACAGAGCAGACTAACATTCAGTTAATCTTAATGGGCGGAGTTCTAAACTAAAATGTATCAATATCTAAACATCTTTTTGAATACATTTAGCCGTCATTGCTTCATGGTAGATTTTTTCAATAGCAATGGCATCTAAAGCTGGGGTTAAAAGCTTTCTACTAAATGCCTCACATATTGAGCTATCGATGATGAGCTCTTTAGTTAATTTAGCTTTTTCATTGATTGTGATTGAATCTTGATGTTCGGAACAAGCCGCCATCAAGCAAATTGAAGTAAGTCCAACAAAGTACGTTAGCAAAAATTTTAATTTCAGATTCATCAATAGACACCTATCTACAGCCATGAAAGAGGGAAAATTACAGAAAGCTATAAACTAAGTATATATGCTGAAGCAGCAATTAAACATATATTCACATTAGATTAAAATCGTATTCCAATTGTGATTCTAGTCATATCATCCTGAGTAAAATTTACTTTTGGATCATATGCAATTCGTAAAAAATAGCTTGGCCAATCATAGGTAATAGATGCACCAACGCTATTAATCGACTGCCCTGGATCTGTAGGGCCACTTTTATTAAACACATCAAGTGAGAAGCGTTGTTTATTTTGTAAGGGGAACTGCATCAATAAATGCGTATTCTGTTGCCCAGGCACTACTCTGACATCACGCACCACAAATAGTGTAACGCTGGGGCCATTTTCTTTTTTATAACCCACACCAAGCGTAATTGCATCATTAGGATCAAAGTTAAGGTTGGCGTATGGTTTTAAATTTGTCACACCATAACCAATCATTCCAAAAAATGGATCGGTTGTAGTAGCCGTAATTGAACCTCCGAGAAACCCATGTGTTGCGACTTGTAGCGACGTATCTAAGTTCACCATGAACAGCTGATCAGTTCGTTCATATCCACCCCGCCACTGGTCAAATCCTGTTGAACTCTCTTTGTAGTACCCAACCCAAGCTCGCTGATTATCCCTTTCAGCTCTTAAGTTAATATCATTTGAATGCACACTTTGTGTGGAGTAGTCACCTAGACTGAGCTTATATTCAATCGGCTTACCCTTCTCAAAGCTAAGCTCAGGTGATGGATTTGTTGTATCCGCAAATGCTAAAGACCCTTGCATCAAGAAAAAAACGATATAAATTAATAATTTTTTTAACATATGTATTGTTGACCTATAGCTTACAAAAGCTACTACTTTTATCAGTTTTTGTAACAAGCAATCACGGATAACATGTTGAGCTCGCTCTTAATATTTTAAATATAGAAGCTTTATAAATTATATAAATTTAAGTAAGTCAGCTAATAGTTAATCTGACACTATTAGCTTAACAGTGCGCCTATCTATTCTACAGTCTATGAATTTTAGAAGTGAATTTAATATAGCGCTGTTTCTTCGCTTTCGTTTGAATTGGATTTTCCACCATATCTTTTAACTACCCATAAATACACTGAAGGCAGCACTAAAAGCGTCAATAATGTTGCGCTAATTAAGCCCCCTATGACAACTACAGCTAGCGGCCTTTGTGTTTCTGCGCCAATATTATGTGAGAGCGCCATAGGTAACAAGCCAAACATCGCAAGTAAACCAGTCATTAAAACGGTACGCAGACGGGACATTGCTCCCTCTTGCACAGCTTCCTCTGGCGTCTTGCCTTCGGCAATCAACTGGTCAAATACTGACACCATGACAACGCCATTAAGCACAGCCTGTCCGAATAAAGCTATAAAACCAATAGCGGCTGAAACTGACAATGGGATGCAAGTAATATATAGCGCAACTATGCCCCCAATTAACGCGAATGGAATATTTGCCACTATCAATAAAGCATTTTTAAACGATCCAAAAGCATCAAACAGCAATACAAAAATAAGCAATATAGAGAGTGGGACAACAACAGCCAACCTTGCCATTGCTCGCTCCTGGTTTTCGAACTCTCCTGACCAAGATATGTTGACATTATTCGGGATGTTGACAGAAGACTTTACCTTGGCTTGCATGTCCGTCACCACACTACCCATATCGCGATTTTTAATAAAAATGCCTATAGAAACCACCCTCTGACCATTTTCTCGTGCAATATTCATTGCTCCAACGGTTTGTTTAAAGTGTGCAAGCTCACTAAGCGGTATCTGTGCTCCGCTTGGCGCAGCAATAAGTAAGTCGTCCAACTTGCTAAGTGAGCGCTGCGCTTCAGCTAAACGAACAACAACAGAAAAGTGACGCTCTCCTTCCCATAATTCAGTCGTAGCCTTACCCGCTAAAGCTGTTTCTATCACATCTTGAATATCGCCAATATTAATCCCATAACGGGCTGCAGCATCGCGATCGATATCAATGACCTCCTGCGGCAAGTCACCATCACGATCGATATAAGCATTTGCAACGCCTGCAACCTTAGAGATTTGCTGAGTAATTGTTCTTGCCGTTTTTCTTAAAAGCGGCAAATCATCGCCATGCACTTTTATCACAATCTGACCATCAATCTGTGAAATGCTTTCCAGCACATTATCTCTAATTGGCTGTGAAAATGTTGCTTCTACTCCAGGTAATACTGAAACAGCATTACCCATCTCATTAATAATTTTTTCTTTTTTATAATTTTTACGCCAAGTTTCTTCTGGTGCGAGCTCTACGAAAAATTCCCCCCCATTAAATATTTTAGGATCTGATCCATCATCAGGTCTGCCAATTTTTGAAATAACAGTTTTTACTTCTGGCACTGTATGTAATGCCGCACGAATTCGCCGAGCGGACAATAGCGCCTCTGCAGGAGAAACTGATGAAGGCAATGTGACGTTTACCCAGATAGATCCTTCATCAAGCTCTGGTAAAAATTCTGTTCCAATTTGTGTACCCAAAGCCAGCGCAGCTATCAATAAAACTAAAGCTATGCTAATTATCTGCTTTGGGCGAATGACAGCCCATGAGAAAGCTGGCTGGTAAATTTTCTTAAACCAGCTAAGTAAGCGATTATCATGATGCGGAATACGGTCACGCAACAACCACAAACAGAGTAGCGGCACTAATGTGAGTGATAATATCAATGATCCAATTAATGCTGAGGTCACTGAGAATGCCATAGGTGAAAAAATACGTCCCTCAGCACGTTGTAGCGTAAATATGGGAATATGTGCTGCAATAATCACCAGCATAGAAAATAAGGTGGGGCGACCCACTTCGGTGACTGCTTTATATATGGCCTTTCTTCGCTCATTAAAGTGATGCTGTGATTCGTCACTCATGTTCCCAAGTCGCAAAAATACATTCTCGACTACAATCACCGCACCATCAACAATAATGCCGAAATCCATTGCTCCAAGTGAAAGAAGGTTTGCTGGCATGTGTAAAAAAGTCAGGCCTAGGAATGTGGATAATACGGCGAGGGGAATAATACAAGCTACGATAAGCGCTGCACGTAAGTTACCTAAAAACATTAACAGTACAAAAGTAACTAACAACGCCCCCTCAATTAGATTACCAAACACTGTATGCAGCGTTTTTTCAATCAACCATGATCTATCATAATAGGGCTTTAACTCCACACCTGGCGGCAGCCCATGGTCATTAAGATCGCTGATGGTTTGTTTGATGCCTTTAAGTAGTTCAGAAGGATTCTCACCTTTGCGCATTAGCACCAGGCCGTTGACTATGTCATCAGTATTATCTTGGCCCACTAACCCTTGTACTGGTGCATTAGCTTCCTTAACAACTGCCACATCTCTTATCAGTATAGGTACGCCCTTGCCATTGTCACCTACCACAACGCGATCAATATCGGCCGAGGTTCTGAATGTTCCTAAAGAGCGAACTAAAAACTGCTGTGGTCCCTGTGAAACTGCGCCTCCTCCAGCATTGGCATTTGCACGAGTCAAAGATGAGAATAATTGAGCCAAGGTGATCTTCGCATCTCGCATTTTGGCTAAATCAGGATTTACTTCGTACTGCTTAAGTGCACCGCCCATAGAAACGACATCAGCAACCCCAGGTACTTTCTTTAGCGCTTTTTCAACCACCCACTCTTCAATTTCTCTTAACTGGCGGGAATTAAGGTGATCGCCTTTAACGCGATAACGGTAAATCTCTCCAATGGAGGTAGACAGTGGAGCAACGTCAGGCTCAACTCCCGCAGGTAAATCAATACCTCTTAAGCGCTCAAAAACAAGCTGACGAGCTTCTTTATCTGTTGGTTTATCATTAAATGTAATCATCATGTAAGACAAGCCAAATTGAGTATGCGTGAACATACGCACCATATTTGGCATGCCAGACATTGCAACTTCAATTGGAATAGTAACTTGCTTTTCAACTTCTTCCGCAGCACGCCCCGAGTATTGCGCAACAATATTAACTTGCGTGTCGGACACATCAGGAAAGGCTTCAATCGGTAAGTTGATAAACGCAATGACTCCACCCAGCACAAATAGCACTAAGCCTAATATTACAAATACAGGTTGAGTTAATGCAAATCTTACAATGCGGTTAATCATGATTCTTGTTCCTAGTTAACCGGCATTGGTTTTGGCACATCAATATTTTGTGCTACTTGGGATTTGTTTTCCTCAATGAGTTTTTCAAGAAAGAGTGCGCCATCTAAAACCACCTCGTCACCTTTATTTAAACCGCTTGAAATTGTCACCCAATCATCATTACTAGCGACGGGTACGATGACCTTACGGGTATAAATGCCTTCTGAAGTTTTAACAAATACCATTTTTGTAGACTCTTTCAAGAATACTGCTTTTGCAGGTATATCCAGTGTATTGTTAGTCGTGTTACTGAGCTGAGCAGTGACGTACATTTCTCCCTTTAATTTAAGGTCTAAATTACGTAGTTTTGCACGTACTTTCAACGTATGACTTGCTGGATCTAACATATCTTCAATGAAATCTATTTGTGCATTAAATGTTTTGTTTGGCCATGCACTAGAGTGAAGTATGACTTGCATGTCTTTATGTATTGAGCTGATTGCTTGCTCAGGTGCATCTATCCAGCACCACAGATAAGTTGGATCACTTACGACAAATAAAGGTGAAATAACTTGATCTGACCTCAGCTCCATTCCAGGATTCGTGTTGCGTGCGACCATCATTCCGGCAATAGGGCTTCTAATGGTGAATTTTTGATCAACTGAATCGGTAGCACCTAATGACCGAAGTCTTATTTCTGCTCGAGCAGCTTCTGCTTTGCTGTTTAATAAGTCAGTTTGTGATTGCTCAAAATCCTTGCCCGCGATAATGCCCGCATCTGCCAAATCTTTATTCCTTGCGTGATTTCTCTCAGCTTGGGCTAGCTCCGACTTTGCTCGAGCTACATCTGCTTGTGCGCTACCCAGATCTGGTGAACTTAAATGCGCCAAGGCTTGATGCTCTTTAACTGGTGAACCAACCTGCACTAAAACATCCACTAAACGCCCATTGATAGGCGGTGAAACCCGGGCAGTATGATCCTCGTCCCAAGCAATACGGGCTGGAAAGCTGACTATATTATCTTGAGAGGAAATGACAGGTGCTGTGATTACACTCTGTTTCAAACGAGAGTTTGCTGAAAAGTGAACGGCATTTTCAGAAATGGTTGGCTCATCAACTGAAGGAATATCTGCTTTTACAGGTTTTTGACACGCCGTCAATTGAGATAAAAGAGTAACCGCCATCAATGCATGCATTAAGTAGCTTCGTGTAAGTACATTAGAAATCATCATGATCACTTCAAGTTATTCATTAGTTAATATTATTTGCAGATATGGATTGATTGCGAGTAAAAATGGAGCGCGCCAAGCTAGCTCGCGCACTTAAGGTGTCCAAGCGTGTTTGGCGCAAAATGCGTCTTGCTTCAAGTAAATCCAATAAACCTAAAGCGCCTTTCGCGTAACCTAACTCAACAGTGCGAGCAACATCTTCAGCATGTGGTAGCAGTTCTTTCTGCAGGAGTTGCAAGTTTTCCTGCGCATTGCCCATATCAGCATTCATGCGTTGCCACTCCGATTTTGCATTTGCTTCTATATGCACTAACGCTTCTTTTGCTGCATCATAATTACTGGTAGCTATTGCAATTTCACCTTCATAATGATTGTTGACTGTCAGTGGGAAACCAAGCGTAAAGCTAATAGTGTCACCAGTGCCAGTTGCATTGTTCCCACTTGTAGGCCAATGGTCATATTGCACACCAGCAGTAATGTCAGACTTCAGTTGTGCTCTAGCCAATTCAAGCTGCTGACTAGCCGCCTCAATACGCAATTTAGCCGCTTTCACATCAGTGCGGCTAGCTAGATCAAATTGCTGCGCCTCAATAGGCTCGACATCCAAGATTGCAGAATCAACTGTCAAGGCATCTGTCTGATGCCCCCAGTCCAAAAGAGTTACTAGCGTGAGTTGTGCTACTTTTGCGTCAGACTGCGCCTGATGTAAATCTATCTGTGCCCGATGAGCATCAATTCTTTGGCGCTCTGCATCGAGAGGTGACAAGTCTCCATTTTCTAGGCGAATGCTATTGGCACGGAGTGTTTCCTTATACAAATCGACCATTTGTGACAATAAATTAATCCGCTCATTACTAGCGGCTACATCTACCATTGCCGACAATAGAACAATGCTTTGCTGACGTTCTGTTTCAAGTACATCTTGCTTGGAAGCTGAGACGATGCCTTGTGCCGATTTAACTCTTAAGTTACGTTTATTTCCTCTTTCGATTAATTGTTCATAGCGGACTGAAGTATCAATTGTTTTATCAAAATATGAACCAGCACCAATGCCAAGCTTAGGGTTTATATTACCAACGCCAATACTTAAATTTGGATTCTGAGTTTCGCCTGCTTGAGTCAGGTTAGCTTCATTAGCAATAATGAAGCGGCGGCTATCAATAATTTCAAGGTTGCACTGCAATAAGCGATTCAGCGCAATATCCTTAGTAAGAACCGCTGGTGGGGCTTCTGTTTGGCAATGTTCGGATGCGTAGGAAAAAGTTGAAAAAATGATGCAGCAGCTCATCAGAAAAGTAACTAAACGCTTAAACTGAAACCTATAAAAATTTACGTATTCGCAATTACGTTCTTCTTTGAGCCGTAATGGACGTATTTTTTTTAAAGTTTTAGATAGGCAGATGTTAATGCACTTGGTCATATGGATTTGCTTTTAAGGAACTTGTGGTTCCGTTGTATTGTTTATAACAAGATTGCCGGATTCTACAGATGCAACCTTGCAAGAACATGTACAGAACCTTTCAGCAAGCTTTCATTACAAAAATTTCCACTGGAAGTCATCAAAGTACAGCTAACAAGGCTGGAATCACTGAGTTATACTTAAAATAAGAAATTCAACGGCGAACTTACAATGCGCATATTATTGGTGGAAGATGACACTCACTTAGGCGAAAGTACCGCAAGAGCGCTACGTTCTCAGCAGTGGTTTGTTGATTGGGTAAGAAACGGTGACTCTGTTATAAATATGATAGGCCTTGTTTCCTATGATGCAATCATTCTAGATGTAGGTTTGCCTGGTATGGACGGCTTCGAAATTTTGCACAGTTTGCGTTCCCAAAATAACTCACTGCCAGTTTTGATGTTAACAGCTCGAGATACTATTGATGATCGAGTATATGGATTTCAACTTGGTGCTGATGATTATTTGGTAAAACCATTTGCCTTGAAAGAGTTAGTTGCTCGCATTCAAGCAATTACGCGACGCTTCCATACCCGCCAACATAACGAAATTATATTCGGAATTTTGCGTATAGACTTGACAGCCAAGCGTGCCTATTTATCGGATAAATCGCTCGAACTATTACCTCGAGAATGGGCTGTGCTTGTGTACATATTGAACAATTTGGGCAAAGTAGTAAGTAAGGAGCAGATTTTGGAAGCAATTTCTGACTGGGATGAGGCACCATCAAGTAATGCAATTGAAGTCTACATTTCACGGCTAAGAACAAAACTTACTCCTGCGGGGATTTCAATTCGAACAATACGAGGATTTGGCTATCTTATAGAGGAGTCCGTCAATGGAGTCCAGCCTTAAACAGCAGTTGCTTATCTGGCTTATAGTACCAATGCTAGTTATTGCTCCTGTGGCTGCAACATTCCAATATTGGTTATCACTCAGACCGGCGAAGCAAGAGTTTGATCATCAACTCGGTGATTATGCCATTGCAGTTTCAAGCTTCTTAAAAGTAGATGGGAAAAGCATTCATTTCAAAATGACAGATGAAGCGGTACATCTGCTCCGCACAGATCAAATTGATACTGAATTTTTTCTGGTTGCATCCCCTGATGGCAAGGTAATCGCGGGAGATCCTGCACTTAACACCCCTGAAGATAAAATTGCTGCGGGCGAGTTGCGCTTTATCGATCGTGAAATCAACGGTCATGCACTGCGTATGGTGATGTATGGGGTAGCTTGTGGCCAAAACCCCTGTCAAGTGCGGGTTGCAGAAACTCTGCGTAAAAGGGACAAGGCACAGACTCAAGCACTTATTACCACCCTACTGTCGATTCTGGTATTGGGTTTGACTACAACAGCAGTGGTTCTGATTGCAGTAAAACATGGCTTAAAACCTATGCAGGACCTCCGTGCTCAACTTGCCGATCGAAGTTTTTCTGACCTGCAAGCTATAAGCTTACCGCATGCACCATCTGAATTACAGCCACTCATTACAACACTCAATCATCTGTTCAAACAACTTAGTGACGCAAGTAATGCACAGAAGGCATTTCTCGCCGATGCAGCTCACCAGCTTCGCACTCCGCTCACGGCGCTTCAAACAGAATCGGAGCTAGCATTGCTGGAACCTCATCCAAAATCGCTGAATACCACACTAGAGCGCCTCAATCGCTCAGCAAGCCGTGCTGCGAAGTTAGCAAACCAATTATTGGCGATTGCCCGTGCAGATCCCAATAGCCAAAATTCAACGGAGTTTAAACATATCAACCTCAAGGATATTGGTGCTGAAGCTGCAAATGAGTGGTCTAGCCTAGCGTTCTCAGCTGGCATTGATTTAGGGTTTCAATTACTTACAGCTCCCGTATATGGGCAATCAACTTTACTTCAAGAGTTATTGTCGAATCTTATCCATAACTCGATTGAACATGCGGGTAAAAGTACTCAAATTACTGTAAAAACCTATGTTCTAGAGCAATCAGCTATTCTTGAAGTAGAGGATGATGGCCCAGGAATAGATTTTGAAGAGCGGCAAAAGGTGCTAAAACGCTTTTCTCGCGGTAGCCAAGCTAAAGGCTTCGGTAGCGGACTAGGCTTGGCAATTGTGAATGACATAACACAAATTCACGGAGCAAAGCTCATATTAACAACACCTACCAAAGGCAAGGGACTACTGGTGCGTATATCATTCCGAATTGACTCGCCTAGTGCAGGCTGAGATAGTCATGATATTTTATAACAGAAAACTAAACTATTGTGGGATGTATTGCTCAACAATGAACTTGCTCATTCCATTGGCGAGCTCTTCTTCGCCATAAAATACTTGGCCGATATTCTCTGTAGTTAATAAATTTGATTCATCCTCACTATGCGTTCTTACAACAATTTTAATTTCAGGACGCAATGTTTTTGCGGTTTCGGCCATTTTTCTGATATTAATCGTATCAGGTGTTGCAATCACCAGCATGGATGCGTTTGCAATATGCGCTTGAATTAACACAGCGGGTTCAGAAGCATTTCCCGATACGGCAGGAACACCTTTTTTACGCAGACTTTCAACAATCTCTCTATTTTCTTCAGCCACAACATAAGGAATATTGCTATCAGTTAAAGCTTTGGCAATTCTTTTTCCAACGCGCCCATAACCCACCAGCACGACTTGACCTTCCAAGTATTTACGCTCTGTACTCATAGGCAGTTCAGAGAATTGATCTACACGTTGCTCATATTGGCGCGCAATCTCAGAGAAGCCAAGTACCCATTTTTTAAACGGTTTAATGATTGAGAATATAAGTGGATTGATGGCGATTGAAATTAAAGCACCAGCCAAAATTAGGCTCATGCCTTCAGCTGGCAGAATGCCTAATGAAACCCCCAAGCCAGCAAGAATAAACGAGAACTCACCAATTTGCGCCAGACTTGCAGCTACAGTGAGTGCTGTATTGAGCGGGTAACGAAGTGCCAAAGTGATCACCATGGCAGCAATCGATTTACCAAAAACAATGATGGCTACAACCGCCAATACGCTCAATGGTTTTGACAATAATATCGAAGGCTCAAACAGCATGCCAACTGACACAAAAAACAGCACCGCAAAGGCATCCCTTAGTGGCAATGATTCTTCTGCCGCTCTATGGCTGAACTCAGATTCGCGCATCACCATGCCTGCAAAAAAAGCACCGAGCGCGAACGACACGCTAAACAATATTGCTGCGCCATAGGCGATGCCGATTGCGGCTGAAATTACAGATAAAGTGAAGAGCTCTCTTGAGCCTGTTTTTGCAACATGCCATAAAATCCACGGCAGCAGTCGTTTACCAACGACTAGCATCAAGACAATAAAACCTGTCACTTGCAAAAGCGTAAAGCTAATGGTCTGCCATAATGGCGTAGAAGTAGCTTCAGTCGTTACGCCGCCTAAAATGGCTGCAAGTGGCGGCATTAACACCAGCACTAACACGGTGACAAGGTCTTCAACCACCAGCCAGCCTACCGCAATTTTGCCATTCATACTCTCAAGTATGCCTCTGGACTCAAGTGCTTTTAATAACACCACAGTACTGGCACACGAAAGTGCCAAACCAAAGATTAAGCCTTCGCCAAATGTCCAACCCCACCAATTCGCGAGCAGCATGCCAAGCACAGTTGAGATTGTCATTTGTATGATCGCGCCGGGTAAGGCGATGCGCTTTACAGACATCAAATCGTTAATGGAAAAGTGCAAGCCTACGCCGAACATAAGCAGCATGACGCCAATTTCAGATAATTGAGATGCGATGCTGACATCTGCAACAAAACCTGGCGTTGCGGGGCCAATCAGAATACCTGCGAATAAGTAACCAACAAGTGCGGGGAGCTTGCAGCGCTCAGCGATAAAGCCAAAAATAAGTGCGAGCCCAAAACCTGAAGCGATGGTTGTAATAAGTGTTAAGTCATGATCCATATGTTCACCTTTTTTTATGGCTAAGCATACCAGTCTTTAGTCACTTTCAGATGGCTAATGGCACTTTAATATTGCATCAATTTCATTCGAGTAATTGATGCAATATTAAATGTCAAAATCATATTACTTTCGACTAAATATCAAACTTAACAGATTGTTTGCACATCCTCCTTGAGGTGGCTTTGGCATTGTGAGAGGCATCTCACAATACTGATGACGCTAGCGCGTTTTCAGTACGATGAACTTAGCCATTTAAGCTTTTACTTACAATCTCGAACACATCATTTGATAGATTGGGTGTGTCCATAATCGTTTGCAGGGCAGCTTTCATATGCGCTTGCAGGGCTGGTGTGTAGCGTTTCCATTCACGGAACGGCGTCACTTGGCGTGATGCAATTTGTGGGTTGATTTCATTCAACTCAATAATTACATCTCTCAAAATGGCATAGCCTTGACCGCTAGGGTCATGGAATTTCACTGGGTTGTTGATTGAAAATGCTGAGTAAAGCGAACGTACGCGATTAGGATTTTTAATATTAAAGTCTGGGTGTTTAAGTAGCTTTGCAAAGTCATCAAATATGGCGTCTCTGTTTGCAATTGCTTGCAGAGAGAACCATTTATCAACAACGAGCGGATAGCCTTTAAATCGACGATAAAAATCAGCTAAAACTTCTTCTCTTTGAGCTTGCGTGCTGTCAGACAGGCAAGATACGGCCGCAACAAGATCAGTCATGTTATCAGCCGCGTCATAATGCGCCTTTGCAAAGGCGGCACATCCAGTGCCATTGGTGACAATTAACAGTTCAAGTACGGTATTTTGTAGCGCTCTGCGTCCCATCGCCTCTGGCGATAGTGAAAACTCGCCAGTATTGCTGTTGTCCTGATACAAACGCTGTAAGGCTGCTTTATGTGTCTGTTTAATTGTTTTAAGAATGTGCGTGCGGGCATTATCTATGGCTGCAGGGTCAATCACACGCTGCGTTTGCGCAATCACGGCGATGGCAGGCAGCGTGAGCGCGCGTGCAAGCAGTGCTTTATCGCCTTTATTGGCAAGCCCCTGTTCAACCATTGCGCCAAAATCATCTACAAATTGAGCGATATTGGCTTCGCTATCAGCCATCACACGTTCGATATTACGTAGTGCAAGTGTCTGGCCAGCTTCCCAGCGGTTGAAACCGTCAGTATCTTTAAGCTGTAATAAACGCAGATCGTCATCACTCAGGTCTGTGATTAATTTTACCGGTGCAGAAAAGCCGCGCAAGATTGATGGCACTGGCGGCGTATTCACGTTGTTGAAAGTGAAGCTTTGTTCACGCTCAGTCACCTCAAGTACTTGCGTATCATGCGTTTGCTTACCCGTTGCATCAAGCAAGCCCACCGCCACTGGTATATGCAGTGGCTTTTTATCTAGCTGCCCAGGTGTTGCAGACTGAGACTGCTGAAGCGTGAGGGTGTATGTGCTTAGTGCCGCATCATATTGACTACTCACCTTTAAAGTTGGCGTACCAGCTTGCTTGTACCACAAGAAGAATTGCGACATGTCGCGGCCTGATGCGTCTGCCATGCACTGTACAAAATCATCGCAGGTGACGGCATGCCCATCATATCTATCAAAATACAAATCTGTGGCTTTACGAAACGTTTCGTCACCGAGCAAGGTATGCTGCATGCGAATGATTTCTGCGCCTTTTTCATACACGGTTTTTGTGTAGAAATTGCTAATCTCGATAAATTGATCGGGCTGTACTGCGTGTGCCAGTGGACCCGCATCTTCTGAAAATTGCAGGCGGCGTAATGAGTTAACATCATCAATCCGCTGCACGGCTTGAGAGTTCATATCGGCACTAAACTCTTGATCTCTAAAAACGGTAAAACCTTCTTTGAGCGATAGTTGGAACCAGTCTCGGCAAGTCACGCGGTTGCCCGTCCAGTTATGAAAATACTCATGCCCAATCACGCTTTCAACACTCATAAAGTCATTGTCAGTGGCGGTATCTTGATGGGCGAGGACTAGTGAAGTATTAAAAACATTCAGCGAGGTATTTTCCATGGCGCCCATGTTGAAATCACTCACAGCTACGATATTAAATAAATCCAATTCATATTCGCGACCATATTTCTCTTCATCCCATTTCATCGCTTTAATGAGCGATTGCATGGCATGGCCACATTGTTTCTCGTCGCCTGATCGCACGTAGATATGTAGGTCAACATTGCGTCCAGACATTGTTTTGAATGTGTCTGCAACACGTACGAGATCGCCAGCGACTAATGCAAAAAGATAGCAAGGTTTGGGGAATGGATCATGCCAGACGGTAAAATGGCGTCCATCATCACACTCGCCTGAATCGACTAGATTACCGTTAGAAAGTAGTACTGGATATTTGCTTTTTTCACCTTCGACACGCACGGTGAAAATGCTTAAGACATCTGGACGATCTTGAAAGTAAGTGATACGGCGAAAGCCTTCAGCTTCACATTGCGTGCAATAAGTGTCTTGAGATTTATACAAACCCTCAAGCAAGGTGTTGGATGCTGGGTCTATCTCTGAGGTAATGGTTAGCGTAAACTTTTCGCCTGCATTGTTGATGGTCAGTGCATCATCCGTAATGGTGTAGCCATCAAACGGCTTGTTATCAAGTTCAACAGAGATAATGGTCTGACCTTCACCATTTAAGATTAAGTCATTTGAAGTGCTCTCAGGATTTTTAAAATACTGCACCTCAGACTTCACAACTGTTTTATCTTCAAACAATATAAAGCTGAGGTTCACATGCGCTGCTTTATAAGGCGCAGGCTGATAGTCTTTTAAATAGATAGTCTTAGGTGTCAGGTTTTTTTCTATTGGCATCGTCATCATTTTTGCTAGTTATTTTTCTTAATCATTATTAAATTGGCCAATGCGCAACAGCCTGCCGCCTGCACCAAATGCGCAGTAACTTACTTTAGCTGCTCATTGATTTCAACATCAACTTTGCCGCCATTAGGTTTAACGGCTGCTGACATACCTTGTAAGTCACCCGCTTGCGCTTTAGCATCACCAGTTTTAGAGATACGCGCCACAATGACCACTTCAGCAGCTTGTGAAAGTTTGTTCGCTGGCATTAAGCCTTTACTGTCATCTAAATGATAAGTGTAAGGCAAATCTTTTACCGTGATGCGTTCAATGGCAAGCGGCATAGGCGAGCCTTGCGTAGCACGTGCGAATACGAATACTGTAGCGGCAGGATCTACTTTACTCGCTAAGTTCGCAGCAACATTGACTGTGCCACTCACTCCCTCTGCTACTTTTTGCTCTAGCGCTGATGGCTGAGCTGTAGCTTTTGCTGATGGTGCCGGAGGCTTCACTCCCGCCAATGTATAGACTTCATGTAGGGAAGCTTTCACCTCAGGCAAAATATCCGAATCGGCTGGCAAGTCTTGCTGCAAGGTTTCCCAATGCGCGATGGCTAGTTTGTAATCTTTGCGATTAAAGGCTGCTGTAGCGGCTAGTAACAATGCTTTTGTGTGGTGTGGATCAAGTTTTAGTGCTTGATTTGCAAGCTCTTCTGGTTTACCAGTTAAATCGTGACCATTCACCACCGCTAACGCATCGGCATAATCAGCCAACAACTGTGGATCATTCGGATTCGCTTTTACTGCTTTTTCATAAGCAGGAACCGCCTCAGCATGACGTCTTAACTCTACGTATGATCTTGCTAGTAACGCCCAGCCACTGCCATCACCAGGATCTTTTTCAAGTTTAGTTTTCAAAGCATTAAGTAGCGGTTCAATATCACCTGCCATTGCTTTATGCTCAAGAGTCGTTTGTTCCGTGGCTGCCTCAGGCTGAATATTTGGCGCCACTGTCGGGATTGTGACTGAGATTGGGCTACCGATTTTATTATAAATAACCACTGCCGCTAGCGGTAGCAACACCAACAATACCGCAGCCAAGCGACGATCAGGCTTAGCGCTTGAAGTATGTTCACTCATGTGACCAATCTCATCAAGCATTCGTCTTTCAAGTTCACTTTTTGCTAGGTCATATTGTGTAGCGTCTAATATGCCATTGATTTTATCTTGCTCTATTTCATCAAATTGCTGACGGAAAATTGCACGTTTTTCGGCACCCGCATCAGTAGTTGCAGCTTGGTTTGGCTTTAATAAAGCGGGCAAAATTAGTGCCAGCGTGGCTACGATCATTACAATTACGATTACCCAAAATAACAACATGGTGCTTCCTTATTTAATCATTCACTGATTCGGCAGTTTACTTACTCACAACAGCTTACTTATTCAAAAGCTCTCTGACTTTACGTACCTCTTCTTCAGTCAGTGGCGCATCTACAACCATTGCTTGGCGTCTGCGTATCTGTATGAACAAACCAAAACCACCTGCCAGTAACAATGCAAATGGACCTAGCCATAACAGAACAGTGCTCGCTTTAAGTGGCGGGCGATACCGAACAAAATCGCCGTAGCGCGCTACCAAGTAGTCAATAATTTCTTTGTCTGTCATTCCCTTGGCAGCCATCTCACGAATCTCTTGCACTAAATCTTGCGCAAGCTCGGCGTGCGAATCCGCTAATGTTTGATTCTGACAAACTAAACATCGCAGTTGGCTAGCCAAGCGTTGCACTTGCACTTCAACTGCAGCGTTGTCTTGCATCGGACGTGCTTCTTGTGCACCGATGCTCAATGAGCAGATTAAAAGACCAACTGCCAATAAAGATATTAGTTTTTTCAGCATTATTGAGCCTGCAACTTTTTAACTAAAGGGATGATTTTGTCACGTAATGCTTCCATCGTAATCGGGCCAATTTGCTTGTAAGCAATCATGCCTGTTTTATCAATGACATAAGTTTCTGGTACGCCATATACACCATAGTTAATGCCTACACGCCCATCAGCATCTACAGCATTTGCTGCATAAGGGTTGCCAGCTTGATCTAGCCATTGCTGAGCTTCTTGGTTGGTATCTTTGTAATCTAAACCAATAATAGGCACAAAGCCTGTTTTAGATAACTCGACTAAAAGTGGATGTTCATCTTTACATGCAGGGCACCATGACGCCCATGCATTAAACAACCAGACTTTACCTAACATTTCTTTAGGCGAAATTTTAGTATCAGGGCTATCCAAGCGTGGCAAACTAAACTGCGGAGCCGGCTTACCTACCAATGGAGAAGGCACTTCGCGTGGATCTAAAAACAGACCTTTAAAAAGAAATCCTACAACCACCAAAAATATGATTAAGGGTAATAAAGCGCGCTTCATGCAGCAACCTCTTCTTGGCTTGACTCAGCGCCATTTGAATTCTTATTACGTTTTTTCATGCGATAGCGCTTATCAGATAAAGCAAGTAAACCGCCAAAAGCCATTAAAGCACAACCAGCCCATACCCACTCCACCATAGGTTTATGGTAAATACGTACACTCCAAGCACCATCGCTCAGTGGCTCGCCAAGTGATGCATACAAGTCATGAACAACTGCTGGGCTAATACCAGCTTCGGTCATCGGCATATTAGTTACGGTGTACAGTCTTTTTTCAGTCTTAAGTACTGTGCGTTCAACACCATTTTTGCTGACGCGTATCTGCCCTCTATTTGAGGTGTAATTCGGCCCTTGAACTTCATCTACGCCCATAAAGGTGAAATCAAAACCAGCTAAATGTGCAACATCGCCGGGTAGCATACGCACAGCAGTTTCTGACTCAAAGCCTTTCACTACGGTCACGCCTATAGTAAACACAGCAATACCTAAATGCGCAATCACCATCCCCCACCAAGCGCGTGGGATAGCTTGTATGCGTGAAACTAAAGACTGTCCTGCACCGCGTAAACGATGACGCACCATGTTCACTGTAGTCGCGATAATCCAGAAGGCTAAGAACAAACCTAAGCCTATCATCGGCGTTAAATTCCCTAGCAATAATGGCAAGATAATGGCTGTGGCGATACTCACACCAAAAGCCCAACGTAAGCGCATGGCCAATTCTGGTAATGAAGCATTCTTCCAGCTGACAATTGGACCGACACCCATCAAAAACAGTGCGGGCGTCATCAATGGCGCAAATACTGCATCAAAATAAGGAGGGCCTACAGAGATTTTGCCGTAATTTAACGCATCCAAAAACAGCGGATAAAGCGTGCCGAGTAATACAGACATCGCCGCGACAGCTAACAATACATTATTTGCGAGCAGAAAACTTTCGCGTGAAACCACACTGAACTTACCGCCACGACCAACCGTTGGTGCGCGCCAAGCAAATAGTGCTAATGAACCGCCAATGACAATCACTAGGAACGCTAAAATAAATACGCCGCGTCTTGGGTCTGTAGCAAAAGCGTGTACTGAAGTCAGTACGCCTGAACGCACTAAGAATGTTCCGAGTAGACTTAAAGAGAATGCACAAATAGCAAGCAATACTGTCCAAGCTTTAAAGCTGCCGCGTTTTTCTGTCACAGCTAAGGAGTGAATAAGCGCAGTGCCGACTAGCCACGGCATGAATGATGCGTTTTCTACCGCATCCCAAAACCACCAACCACCCCAGCCAAGTTCGTAATACGCCCAGTTACTGCCGCCCAATATACCCAAGGTTAAAAATACCCATGCCAAAGTAGTCCAGGGGCGTGACCAACGCGCCCAAGCGGCATCAAGCTGACCACCAATCAAAGCTGCAATCGCAAAAGCAAAGGCAACTGAAAAACCAACATAACCCATATAAAGCATAGGTGGGTGGAATATCATGCCAGGATCTTGCAATAGTGGGTTTAAATCACGACCATCTAAGGCCGCTGGAATCAAGCGTTCAAATGGGTTTGAAACCATCAGCATGAACAGTAAAAAGCCTACGCTGATTAAGCCCATAACACCCAAGATACGCGCGCGCATATCATCTGGCAGATGTTTGGAGAATGCACTCACCGCTACAGTCCAAACGCTTAATATCAGCGCCCAAAGTAACAAAGAACCCTCATGACCGCCCCACACCGCTGCAATACGAAATTGTATAGGCAGTTTTGAGTTTGAATTCGATGCAACATACATGACCGAATAGTCTTTGCTTGCAAAAGCATAAGCCAAGCAAATGAAAGCGAATGCAATGAGCAAAAATTGCGCACGCGCAAGCGGTCTAGCTAATCCCATCCACACCATATTGCCACGGGCAGCACCGATGATAGGCAAGCTACCAAGCGTAAGCGCCACCAGCAAGGCGAGAATGAGGGAAAAATGGCCAATTTCAGGAATCACGTTAATATCCTTAGTGAATTTAATCTATATATTTATTGAATTTTGAGTATTTCGATAATTGCATGAACCTGCTTTTTGTAGGTCGGCGTTTAAGCTGACAAGTCTGGCTAAAGGCCCGACCTACATACAGCAAGCGAGTATTTTTAAGCTGTATTACTTAGACATCACGACCGTTTTACCTTGCTCTTGAGCGCGTTTCAGCGCTTCTGCAGCTTCTGGCGGCATGTAGTTTTCATCGTGCTTAGCAAGCACTTCACTGGCGATAAATATGCCATCTGGACCTACCTTACCTTGCGCTACCACGCCTTTGCCCTCTTTAAACAAATCTGGCAAAACACCTTTGTAAACGACTGGTACCGTTTTGGCTGTATCTGTAATAGCAAAGTGAACGGTTAAACCATCATCTTGACGTTTTAAACTATCTTTTACTACTAAGCCACCGATACGGAAGCCTGTACCGTGTGGCACTTCGCCTTTATCTACTTGCGTTGGGGTGTAGAAGAACACCATATTGCTTTGGAAAGCATTCAAAATAAGCATTGCAGCTAGACCCAACAATGCCAAACCAATCACTATCAAAATAAATCGTTTATGTCGTGCTTTTATAGCCATATTAACCTTGTGCCAGAATTTTAGATAACCGTAATGCAGCTTTACTACGTTTGCGCAGAGATATGACTTCCCAAACGACACAAAGTGCCGTTAAACCGAAAGAAAACCACACATAAAATGCGTAGCCTCCCATATTAAAGAACGCTGACCAACTTGCCCATTGCATTATGATTTTCCTCCTGTTGTCACTGACAGCTCTTTAACCCAATCCGAGGAACGCTCACGCTCCAGCATAATGCAGCGCACGCGCATCAATGCAACCGCCACGGTATACATCCAAAAGGCTAAAGCCATGAGCAGCATTCCCATTAACATAGTCGCCGCCATTTTTGGCGCTGCGCCCATATTGATGCTAGAACCTTGATGTAAGGTATTCCACCATTTCACTGAAAAATAAATAATCGGCACGTTCACCACACCAACCAGTGCTAACAAGGCTCCTGCTCTATCTGCACGACGTGGATCATCAATTGACGCTTGCAAAGCAATGAAGCCAAGATACAAAAACAATAAAATAAGTTCAGAGGTTAAACGCGCGTCCCACACCCACCATGCACCCCACATCGGCTTGCCCCACAGTGAACCTGTGACCAAAGCGAGTAAGGTAAATATTGCGCCTGTAGGCGCTAAAGCTTGTGCCATCATGGCAGATAGTCGCGCATTAAGCGCTAACCCTAACGCCGCCCAGCCTGCCATAGCGATATAAATCACCATAGACATCCAAGCAGCGGGCACATGGACAAAAATAATGCGATACGCCTCACCCTGCTGGAAATCAGTGGGGGCAATAGCAAAGCTGATGTACAAACCAGCGACAGCGAAAATTGTGGCTAGCAAAACAAACCATGGAATCATTTTTCCAGCTAGCGGGTAAAAAGCTTGTGGTGACGAATATTTAAACCAATTAATGCTCATAATTTATTTGCTCAAATTGCTCTGTAATTGCATTCAAATTGCACGGTAATCTAATTGTAATTCACGACTGAATTTCACAGTGGCGCATATTTTACTCTACCTACGGTTTATTCTACAGAGATACGTAATGCAGCAGCTGTAGCCAATGGCGCCAACACCAAAGCAAGTAAAGAACAGGCTGCCAGCAATGAAAGATGCGCCTGTGCACTCATACCATGCTGACTGGCTGCGACTGCACCTGCGCCAAAAATCAATACTGGAATGTATAAAGGTAACACTAATAATGCCACCAATAACCCACTACCACGAACACCTAATGTAAGCGCAGCGCCAATTGCGCCAATTAAACTCAATGCTGGCGTACCCAACAATAAAGAAATAATGAGCACGAATAAGGAATCGTTTGGCAGCGTATACTGCAAACCAATCAATGGCGCTAACACCACCACTGGCAAGCCGCAAACTAGCCAATGCGCTAACACCTTAGCCGTTACTAATAAAGTTAATGGCTGCGGCGCGAGTAACATTTGCTCTAAACTACCATCAGTAAAATCTGCAGCAAATAAACGCGTGAGCGATAGCATGCCAGCTAATAATGCCGCCACCCATAAAACACCCGGTGCGATGCTACTTAACACCGCAGGCTCCGGACCAATGCCTAGCGGAAACAAGCTGGATACAATCAAGAAGAAAAATAGCGTTGTCGCAACATCAGAACGTCTACGGAAAGCCAATAAAAGATCGCGCTTCAGCACGGTCATCCATGCACCGTTCATCAACTTAACCTCAAAGTTTGAGTCGACTGTGCGTGAATCGTGACATCTTGATGAGTGGTAAGAATCGCCATTCCGCCATTAGATAAATGCTCGCCTAACTTTGCAGCAAGTACAGTGACTGACGCAATATCTAACGCAGCAAAGGGTTCATCTAATATCCATAATTTACCTTCAGCCAACCAAAGCTTAGCAAGCGTCACGCGTCTTTTCTGCCCCTGCGATAGCACGCGTGCTGGCAAATTTGCACAACGCTCGATTCCAATAGCAGCTAATGCTGCCAATGCCTTATCTTCTGACACTTCATTACCTGCGGCACGTGCGCTCATTGTTAAATTCTCTAGCGCGGTAAGATCATCTTTAAGACCATTCAAATGTCCAATATAAGTGAGATTGGACAAATAGTTTTCAGCCTCTTCTTTGATGGTTTTTTTATCCCAGAAAACTGTTCCGCTTTCTGGCAACATCAATCCGCACAGCATACGCAGTAAACTACTTTTGCCGCTACCGTTCTCGCCCAGCACATAGAGTAAGCCGCCTGTATCAAGCTCAAACTCTACATTTTTAAACAGCAAGCGATCACCGCGCAAGCATGCCAACCCTTGCGCTAATAGCATTAAATATCCAAACGGTAGCCGATAAAGCTGAAATCGCGGAATGTACGAGTGTGTCCAGGATTAAAGCTGTCTGAACTATTTTCATTTGTCACTTCCAAACCCACCTCTGCTTCTATAGTCGCTTTTTCACGCAGGCGGTAGCTTGCTCTGAGGGTAGGACCAACAACATATTGTACTGAAGCTGGATCCGACTCAATTCTGAGCAATTTCACCGAGCTATCCAAACGCCATTTATCACGAGGCACCATGACGTTAGTTAATACAACCGACTGAACACGGCTTGTTGGACCATCAACATAACTTAGACCAATAATCGAAGTATCATCTTTAAATAGCGTATCTAAACCCACTGCCTGCACATGGTAAGTATAAGTATTACCACCAGCAAAGCTATTAGTAAGATTTTGTATATCGAGGTCGCTTAAAAAAGTACCATTGTCTGCCGCCGCTTTTTTTGCAAGATCTATTGCGCCTTTGCTTGCATTGGCACTACCAGTTACCCTACTCATTTGAACATCTCCACCCAATTGCCAGCGAGGCGTCACTTGACGTGTTGCGCCTACTAAAAACAAGCTGGTATCCAATGTTTGGTTGATTGCATAATCTCTTAATCCTGACACAGTTAAAGTATTGGGGGCGCTTATAGTACTACCAATTCGCAATGCTTGACGTAGTGATGTAGGCGTTGTTGGGTAAAACGTCTGATTTTGAAATGCAGGATCAAATAACGCATTAATCAACTGCAATACTGGCGACTTACGGTTTTCCATTAAGATATTATAACTGGTACCTTCTGCTGGTTGCCAGTTACCTTGCACCATAGCTGTATTTAAGCGATTAAAATAAGTATCATAATCTACCACTGAGTATAACGATTTTCCCATATCAAAATAACGCAATTCACCACCTACACCACGCCTGTCAATTAAGTCATCAACACGCTGCTCAATGAAAAATGCATTACCACTCCACTTTTCATTTATTGGACCAATATCCAGATTAATTCCATAAAAGTGGCGTCTATAGTCAATATTATATTCGTCTAATGTGCCTGCAACAAAGTTCAATTTGTATTGCGGCGATAATCCATAGCGAAATAGTCCGCCATCAAATCGACCTAAAACACCACCAGAATTACCATTCTGCCGACCTAAACGTGTCATAAAGTCTGACTCTTTATTCTGCACTTCTACATAAGCAGCTTGTAATCTATTGCGATCGGCCTTATTGGGCAGAAAGTCCATTGTTTGCGTATCACGGATTACAATTCGGCTATCCCACTCGTTTTGGCGGAATCGCGCAGTAAGGTCCATCGCGCTTACCAGTTGAGACTGATCATGCGTTCCCGTATTTTTGCCAGAACCTGGGTAATTATGGCTGTGTGCATCATAGTAATACTGATTCCAGCTACCATACACTGTGTTTTCATGAATATCTCGAATTGGCTTTTTGGTTTTAGCTGCATCAGCACTACTAAATTTACCAGACCCTTCCAATGCTGTTAAACGCTGTCGAACGCGTGCAGCTCCCTCTCCTTGAGGATAAAGCTTAAGATAGGTTTCATACTCCGCTTTTGCCTTAGTCATTTCACCCATTTTTTCACGCGAATTCGCAATTAGCTCTTGGGCGTCTTGTGAATGAGTGTTGCTTGGTAAAGCAAGTACAGCATTGAGTAGCTGCACTGCTTTAGGGTAATCACCGAATCCTCTTGCGACGCGCGCCTCAGCCATCAATTTTGCTGCGTAATCGTTGTCACTCATATCAGCAGGCTTTGCTGGAATTTCACCTTGAGGACCATGATCAATCACAGGCTCTACTGGCGGCTCCACAACTGGCTCTGCAACGACTCCGGCCTTGTCATTAGGCACATGAATCACGATACCACGACCACTATTATCTGGCGTGACCGCGAACTTGACGGGGCTTTTAAATCGCACGCCTATGCTATTAGTCTCTTGCTCAGGATAGTTAACGGTAAAACGAGGCACAAGATTTGTTTTGGGTGAGTTCCGAAACTCACGCTGATTTGATAGCGTTTCTTTTGTGAGCTGAGGAAATTCTAAGAAGATTTGAATGCGTGAAGTTTCAGTATTTAATGGCGCATGCCTCAAATATCGCACTTGCGTTAAGAACTCAATATGAATTTCTGTCTCGTTTTGCGCCTGTACGATTTCAACTTTATCCAGAATTTTATCTGCATATGCCAAAGAAGGCGCAAGTGAACAAATAAACGCTAAAACTAGGTAAATCTTTTTAGATAGATTCATATTTAACCCACATTCCTAGGCTATTAATTGCACATACGCAGATAGTATTAATTTTTTTCATAGAAGTCAATCACTTACAGCTTTAAGATAAAGTTTTTTATACGGCAACGTCAGCAAACGTAAGGTGAGCACAAAGCCCACCTTATGAACCCTCTATTTGCTGAATGTATTTGTGTTGTGACAACCTGAAGAGTTACAGTCTTTAGGTGAGTTATGTGATTTTGACTCAACGCCAACATATTTAGCGCCGTGACAAGATCTACATGTTGCGGTCAATAACGAATGATTAGGTTTTTTAGGATTACTAAAGCTAGTGGTGCCAGTGTGGCAAGTATCACAAGAAATACCAATTATAGGTACGTGGTTAGATATCACGCCCATAGCAGTGGCGCCATTATGGCAAGTTGAGCAACTACCTGGGGCGATGCCTGTATGGTTAAAGGCTGCACCAGTAAATGTAGTAGTCGACTTATGGCAAGTCTCGCAACCAGCAGTGGTCTGCACGTGGTTAGCAGGTTTACCTAACGCAGTCGTGCCGTTGTGGCAAGTCGCACAGCCACTCACGATACCAGTATGGTTGAATGTGGCACCCAAGAATGATGTGGTCGACTTATGGCAAGTCTCGCAACCCGCTGTGGTCTGCACATGGTTAGCAGGTTTGCCTAACGCAGTCGTACCATTATGGCAAGTTGCACAACCAGTGGTGATGCCAGTATGGTTCATGGTGGTGCCAGCAAAGCTGGTCGTCGATTTATGACAGGTTTCGCAGGCTGCTGTAGTGGCGATGTGCGTACTTGGCTTACCTAGTGCGGTTGTACCGTTATGGCAGGTTGCACAACCCGTTGTAATGCCAGTGTGATTGAATGTAGCACCCAAGAATGACGTGGTCGACTTATGGCAAGTCTCGCAACCCGCTGTGGTCTGCACATGATTAGCAGGTTTGCCTAACGCAGTCGTACCATTATGGCAAGTCGCACAGCCCGTAGTAATACCAGTGTGGTTCATCACTGTACCTGCAAATGAGGTCGTCGATTTATGACAGGTCTCGCAGGCTGCTGTAGTGGCGATGTGCGTACTTGGCTTACCTAGTGCGGTTGTACCGTTATGGCAGGTTGCACAACCCGTTGTAATGCCAGTGTGATTGAATGTAGCACCCAAGAATGACGTGGTCGACTTATGGCAAGTCTCGCAACCCGCTGTGGTCTGCACATGATTAGCAGGTTTGCCTAACGCAGTCGTACCATTATGGCAAGTCGCACAGCCCGTAGTAATACCAGTGTGGTTCATCACTGTACCTGCAAATGAGGTCGTCGATTTATGACAGGTCTCGCAGGCTGCTGTAGTGGCGATGTGCGTACTTGGCTTACCTAGTGCGGTTGTACCGTTGTGGCAGGTTGCACAACCACTCACAATACCAGTATGGTTAAAGGCTGCCCCTAAAAATGATGTCGTTGATTTATGACAGGTTTCACAAGCCGCGGTAGTGGCAATGTGCGTGCTGGGTTTAGACACAGGTTTAACACCGGCATAGCTGGTGCCGTTATGGCAGGTCGCGCAGCCTGTGGTAATACCAGTGTGGTTCATCGTGGTGCCAGCAAAGCTGGTCGTCGATTTGTGGCAGGTTTCACATGAGGCGGTGGTCGGAATATGGTTAGTCGGTTTAGCTAAGCCGGCGCCGCCTGTGGTATGGCAGGTCGCACAGCCGGTGGTGATGCCGGTATGGTTCATGGTGGCGCCACCTTTGAAGCTGGTGGTGCTCTTATGACAGGTTTCACAGGCCGCTGTGGTGGCAATGTGCGTGCTGGGTTTAGACACAGGTTTAACACCGGCATAGCTGGTGCCGTTATGGCAGGTCGCGCAGCCTGTGGTAATACCAGTGTGGTTCATCGTGGTGCCAGCAAAGCTGGTCGTCGATTTGTGGCAGGTTTCACATGAGGCGGTGGTCGGAATATGGTTAGTCGGTTTAGCTAAGCCGGCGCCGCCTGTGGTATGGCAGGTCGCACAGCCGGTGGTGATGCCGGTGTGATCCATTTTTCCACCTTTAAAACTGGTGGTTGAACTGTGGCAAGTTTCGCAAGATGCCGATGTTTTGATGTGATTACTGGATTTGCCAAGCGCCTTATTGCCATCATGGCAGCTTGCGCAACCACTAGTGATACCTGTGTGATTCATTTTCGCAGGGGTCCAGCCCGTTGTTTTGTGACAAGCATCACATGACTGGCTGGTGCTAATGTGCCCAGCTTTCATACCTGTAGCTGTTTTGCCATGACAAGTCGCACAAGTTCCCGCGACGACACCAGTATGATCATGACCTAATGCTGGTAACCAAGCATTAGTGCTCTTGTGACAAGTATCGCAAGTAGCGGTTGTTGACGGATGTTGAGCCGGTTTGCCACGCTCATTCGTATTATTATGACAGGTAGAACATGTGCCGTCAGTTGCACTATCGTGCACAAAACTCACCGTTGGCCAATTTGTAGATTTATGGCAAGTTTCACAACTTTTATTTGTAGGTATGTGCTGACTAGGCTTAGCTGATGCTGAAGCGCGGCCACTTTGTACATGACAACTCTCACATTGCTTAGGCGTTCCCTTGAAAATGCCGTTTGTATGACAGCTTTCGCAGTTAACTCTTAAGTGAGCACCACTTAAAAGGAAACCCGTTTTACTGTGATTAAAATTCGCCGCTGAGCGACCTCTTTGACTTGCAGCTGAAGCGTCGCCTGTTGAGAATGATAAAATAATTAATAATGTTGCCAATAACAAAGCAGTCCAGTTCAGCATAGCGAATACACGGCTGGATTGGATGGAATCTGTTTTATTTACTGATGTCTTTGGTAACATTTAATTCTCCCCGAGGAGTTGTTGGCGGGCATCACACACACCAGGTATAGCCTTAAAAAAATCTTTGAACTTTAAATTCAACTGACCGACTAAACAGTCTAAAAATATAACTTTTGTGTGAAATTTTCACACGAAGGCCAATAATACGTGTGACAAATTCACACGTCAACCGTTTTGTGTAAAAAAATCCCACATATTTTTTCAATTATTTGTATAATTTAACTCATGATAAAGAACGCTGAAATCTCTTCGGATAATCCTATAAAGGAAAAAGTACTCACTGCTTTACAGCGGGTGATGAAACCGCTCGTCCGTCTAGCGCTGACGCAAGGCATTAACTATCAAATGCTGCTAGAAACATTAAAAGTAGTATTCGTACAGGTGGCTGAAGAAGAGTTCAAATTATCACAACGTGAACAAACTGATAGTCGAATCAGCCTGCTAACGGGCTTGCATCGTAAGGATGTGCATCGATTACGCGACCAACCTGAAAACACACAAACTACATCACTTGTGACTTTAGGCTCTCAATTAGTGGGTTTGTGGATTAGTGACGCCGATTTTGTTGATGCAGAAGGCAAGCCTAAGCCTTTAGCGCGTTTAGCAAGTGTAGGTGGTAACGTTTCTTTTGATCGCCTTGTTGCCCGAGTTAGCAAAGACATTCGCGCTAGACCTGTGCTTGATGAGTGGCTAAGAATTGGTGTTGCTTATTTAGATGAGAATGATTGCGTATGTTTGAATAACGAAGCATTTGTGCCAAGCGAAGGTTTTGAAGAAAAATTATTCTTCTTCCAACAAAATATACATGACCATGCCGCTGCAACGGCGCATAATTTAATGAACTTAACTCCTCCTATGTTAGAACGTTGTGTCTATTACGACAGTCTGACATTAGAAGCTATTAATGAATTAAAGGTACTTGCGGAACATCATGGGATGACTGCGTTAAAGGCCGTCAACGCGCGTGCTATTGAATTGCAGACTGAATCCCAAAACAATGCCAATGCAAACCAACGCTTTACTTATGCATTGTATTTTTACCATGTAGCAGAAGGTTTGGGGGCCAAATTGCCACATGCGTTCTACCGCAGAAAAAAAGTTCGAATTGACTGAATGAGTATGTTAAAACTCATGCCGAGTGCCAATTCAAACTTAAATTAACTATAGGATTAGTTAATATGAAAACTTACATTCACAATTACATTGCCATCATATTGACGATATTGTCGCTATCGGCAAACGCCAACCCTTGTGATGAAGGCGGTATTGGCGGTACAGGTATGCCATTAAGTCTTGGTACTGGCGGCATTGGTGGAACAGGCATTAATTCTGACAAATCTACAGGTATTGGTGGAACAGGCATTACCAGCGCGCAAGAAGGCATAGGTGGGACTGGTGTAACTAATAAAGGTATTGGTGGTACTGGCATAGAAGCTAATAGCGGTATCGGCGGTACTGGTATTGTTGGCATTATCACAGGGTTTGGCAGTATCTGTGTGAACGGTTTAGAAGTACACTATTACAACGACACCCCTATAGATTTAGATGGTAAAAAAATCAGCAGCGATGCACTTTCGGTTGGTCAAGTAGTCGCTGTGAAGGCGCAAGGAAAAGAGCAGTCTCTGATTGCTCATGAAATACATGCTTTCTATCAAGTGACTGGACCGATCACTGCGATAGACCTTGTAGCGAATAAGGTAAAAGTCATGGGACAGTCTATTAATGCAAATGACGCTCAAATCAACAATATGCAAGTCGGTCAATGGGTGAGTGTGAGCGGCTTACGCAATGAAGATGGCAGTATTGAAGCTAGTCGCATCGACCAATCTACTGAGCGTAAAATTGCCAAAATAGTTGGTAATTTAAGTATGCAGGGCAATAAAGCCTATGTGGGTGGCACTAAAATAGATGGTATATCTAACATGAATTACAACTCAAATGCTGACTCTCGTTTAACTGGCGTTTGGGATGGTAGCACCTTTAATGTTAAGGATATGAAGCCTGGGCCAGTGAGTGATTTGCTGCAAAAAGTTGAAGTGTTCCACTTGCAAGGTATCGCTGGAAGCAATGTGTCTAATGGGAAAGTCAAGCTTTCCGGGCAAAATGTAACCGTGCCAGCGAATATTAAAATTTTAGGTAATAACTCAACCAGCATAGTAGGCAAACCTATTGTCGCGCACGGCCAAATGAAAGACGGCAAGGCAAGAGCGCAGTCAATTGAATTGCGTCCGATGAAAATAGAGGTCAAAAATCGCCTAGAACGTCCGACAAAAACACCTCAACCTAATTCACCCAGTGAGTCAGGCGAAAACACTGGTACCAAGTCGGGTGAAGCTAACTTATCCAATAAGTCTGAAAATAAGTATAAGAAAGCTGACAAAGCTGAATTATCAGATCGAGTTTATAAGCAGGATAAAGTTGAAAAAGTAGAAAAGGTTGAGCGAGTGGAAACGCCTGATAGAGTCGAAAAAGTTGAAAGAGTAGAGAGGGTGGAAACGCCTGATAGAACCGAAAGAATTGAAAGAGTGGAGAGGCGAGATGACTAAATTTTCTTCAAAATATAGCATTGATGTAGCTAACTTAACTTGAAGCACTATTCATTTAAAAATTTAATCGTAGACGTACACAACAAAAATAAATCATGAACTACAAAATTAAACTCAAAATAACTAACCTACTCATTTCTACAATTAGCCTTTTGCCTTTAGCAAGTTATGCAGAAGGCAAATTAAGTTTAACCAGCGGGGTAGATTACAGCACTGGAAAATACGGACAATCTGAATCGACAGACATTACTTACATCCCTTTTATTGCCAAGTATGATACTGGCAACACCACACTAAAACTCACTGTTCCTTGGGTAAAAATAACGGGGCCAGGCGATGTAGTCGGTGGGAATACACCTATTGTAATAGGTACGTCCAATCGCCCTACCACGACTGAATCTGGCCTTGGAGATATTGTGTTTTCTGCTACTCAAACCATTGCACAGTTCGGTGAACACAATCCACTACTAATAGACTTAACTGGTAAAGTTAAATTTGCCACAGCCTCTAGCTCAAAAGGTTTAGGCACTGGCGAAAACGATTACACCGCAGAACTTGATGCCTACAAATCAATCTACACTGCAGTCACTTTATTCGGAGATATTGGCTACAAAAAATTAGGTGATCCATCTGGCATCAATTTAAATAATGTTTGGTATGGATCAGCAGGGTTCGCTTATAAGCTCAGCCCCGCCACCAGTGCAGGCATGATGGCAGATATTAGACAAGCCACAATGAACACCTCTCAGCCTTTAAGAGAGCTAACAGTGTTTTTAACGCATAAATTCAACGCTAATTACAAATTGCAAAGTTACCTTACTGGCGGCAATACTGATGCGAGTACTGACTTGGGCGGCGGCTTAATGTTAGGCTGGACGTTTTAACTGCGTAAGCAGCCATTGATTTAATAAGCATTAAGTGAAGTACAACCAGTAAAATAGACACACCTACCTAGAAACGCCTACCCCCATTTTCACCTCCGACCAAGTATTAGAAACGTGGCAACGTTCGCACTGACGCCCGAAGCTTCCATCATGAACATCATCAGAAGAGTGGCAGTCACCGCAAGTGACTGAAGTCACTAGCTTAGCGCCTTTTGATGGTACTCTATGGCATTCATAACAGCCTATACCTTTGTGCCCTCCATCAAGCTTGAATTTGGTTTTTTTATCATGATCAAAATCCCAAGCTTTCCAGTCACGTGCGTTATGACAAGTTTCGCACGCAGGACCTAACTTAAGCTTATGCACATCATCTTTGGTGTGACAGCTGACACATTCTGATTTCGCATCTTTGAACTCTGCTGTTAGATGGCATTTCTTACATTCCACTTTGAAATGCTTACCCAATAACGGAAATTTCGATTTTGCATGGTCAAATTTAGCATCTTTCCAAGATTTTGCGTTATGACAATCTTCGCACTTATCCCCCTCTTGGCCCTTATGCTTATCATCCGACTTATGGCAGCTAACACAGGTGCTTTTCACTTTATCTTTGTAGAGATTAGCTTTATGGCAAGAATCGCACTTGGTCGCTCTATGCTTATCAAGTAATTTATATTTGGTATCACGGTCATGATCAAAAATAAGCGTTTTCCATGTTTTTTCTATGTGACAAGTTTCACATTTTTGATCGTAACGACCTTTATGACCTTTATTATCATCATCTTTCTTGTGGCAAGAGTAGCAGTCAGTTTTTAGATTTTGTCCATAAAGCTTGCCTTTATGGCACTCAACACATTTAGTATCTTTATGCTTATCTTTAAGTGGGTATTTAGTATCACGCGTATGGTCAAATTTACTAGGTAACTTCCAATCTTTAGCGGTGTGGCAGCTTTCGCATTTGGTGCCAAAATCACCCTTATGACCTTTTGTATCATCCTCTTTTTTATGACAATCATTACACAATAGCGGCAGTTTTTCCTGCATACCATTTTTATGACAGGTTTGGCACTTAGCGGCTTTATGCTTATCAAGAAGCGGGAATTTAGTATCATCGTGATCGAAGCCTGGCGTACTTGTCCAGCTCTTTTCCACATGACATTTTTCACAGCGGTTACCTAATGTACCTTCATGTTTATCATCGCCTTTGTGGCAAGCTACGCAACTAGTTGGTAGTTTTAGGCTAGGTGCACTGGGCTTATGGCAACTTTCACACTTTGCAGTGGCATGCTTACCACGCAAAACAAAATGCGCATCTTTACCATGGTCAAAGGTGGTTTCTTTCCAATCTTTAGCGGTATGGCAGTTTGCACATTTTTGGCCTAAAGTACCTTTGTGTTTGTCATCTTTTTTATGGCAGGAAAAACAATCTTTAGGCGCTTCTTTATATTTTTTAGACTTATGACACTCATCACATTTAACGTCCGCATGCTTACCTTCTAGCGCAAAATCTGATTTGTTATGGTCAAATCTTTCTCGGGTTTCTTTCCAGTTCTTCTCGTTGTGACAACTCTGACAATCCACACCCAGCGTACCGTCGTGTTTATCATCTTTTTTATGGCAAGCATTACAAGCGCTTGGCGCATCACGGTATTTGACTTTAGGTTTGTGACATTCTTTACATTCTGTTTTAGTTGCATCAGCGTGCGCGCCCTTTAGCTCAAAATCAGTTTGTGAATGTTTGAAGGTTTTTTCATTGATAGGCGCGATTTGAGCCGCACGGCCTTTATGCTCGGTGTGACACTCTACACAATTACGCGATTCTTTTAGCCTGCCGTGTAAGCCCTTCTTTTGCGAAACATCTTTATTAATGTCCTTGTGACAATCTTTACAAAGCTGATTCTGCCCTTCTTTATCAAACTTTTTATGACACTGCTTACAATCATCTTCCCACTTAACATGACCCTGAATCACCTTGCCTGGCATCATCACAGACTCAAGCGTATCTGCCCCTGCATTCAGCGAAAGGAAGAAAGTCAGCACAAAAAGACTAATGAAACGCAGCATTAATATCGGCCCTGTTAGTACATGTGTACCCAAATAACATGAAATATCGCGCTAGCTACCATCATGTACATCAACGGTATATGCAAAACATGCCATGCAGAGAATATCTGTTCGAACTTTTTAAATTGTGCAACAGTTTGAACCTGAATCAAATACTGGCTAACTAATGAAGATGCCTCTTTCGCAACATCATTCATCTGCTTTGGCGCCATTATTTTGTATATATAGCGTTTACATTGCCAAGCAACATACATGCGACGCACATCAAAAGTTAAAAAGAACCAAAGTCCTTCAAAGAATCCGCGTTTTTTCTCTAAAGCCAAATACTCAAAATAAGTAATTTTCTTTTCTACTTTTGGAAAAAAGTGCAATTTAGACTTTACCCCGTCCGAACTACCCGCCAGCTCTTCTCGCGCCTCTTTCAAACTAGACCGGCTACCATATAACCCTTTATGAATTCGAGTATAGGCAAACTTGCCAATTAGTCCGCTACTTGCCACCACTACCATGCAGTAAAAAGCGATAGTTGCATTCATAGATCCTAAACGGAAAGTAGTATGAAATAACACTAGCACTGGCCCTAACACGCCAAGAATCATATGGATCCTGAACCAATATTTAAGCTTTCCCAATCCTTGCATGAACTTAATGTGTTTCCGAAAAGAATACATGAGTAGCGTCAGCATCATCAACCCGCCTATCAGACCCAAGTTATAGCCTAGGCCTACACCAGGTTTATAGTAGTGTCCGTGCGCAACTTTCCAGCCAAGCCAGGTGAGAGCTGCCAATGACGTCACCATGACAAGTTGATTTAATCCATGTCCAATCTTACTTAACAATACAATTCCTTACCTAAAAGATGTCATGCAAAGCGCATTAAAAATCCTTTGCAGTCATTATAATACCTCTCAAAAAGTTTGACGTGTGAAATTTTCACACATAATATAGCTAAAATTATTGTTTAGTCAGATAATGGAACAATCTAAGTAATATTCTTTCTAACAAAATAGGCAAGCTACCCAAAGGTTAATCTTCAAAGTAGCAATAAACTACATGTCAAACATAAGCTTAATTTTATACCTTGCGCCATTTCTTTTGGTATTGGCGCTTTATATGGCTCACCAGAGAACACTTAACCGACGTGGTCGTGAACGTTTATCTGAAGCCAGAGAGTCTGGCTTAACCGAGCCAGCATCAATTCATCCCGTCATCGATTTAACCAAATGTTGCGGATCCGGCGCCTGTGTAAAAGCATGCCCTGAAAAGGCACTCAGCTTAATCAACGGCAAAGCCGTACTTACTGACCCCACACACTGCATCGGCCATGGCGCATGCTTGGAAGCATGTCCAGTAGAGGCGATTAAATTAGTATTTGGTACTGAGAAACGCGGGATGGATATTCCTTTTGTATCGCCTACCTTTGAGACCAATGTTTCGAACATTTTCATTGCTGGAGAATTAGGTGGCATGGGCTTAATTCGTAAAGCAGCCGTACAAGGCAAACAAGCCATTGATTCCATACTCACCAAAAAGAATGAAGGTAATGATTACGATGTAATTATTGTTGGTGCGGGCCCAGCGGGTCTATCTGCCACGCTTGCTGCAAAAGAACAAAAACTTAAATATCTAACAATCGAACAAGAGGTGAGTTTGGGTGGTGCCATTTTCAAATATCCACGAAACAAAGTGGCAATGACACAACCCGTCACGTTGCCAATTATTGGAAAAGTGGAGATGTATGACATCAGTAAGGAAGAATTACTGGGCTTTTGGTTACGCGCATTAAAAGAACAAGAACTTAATGTTAGCTTCAACGAGCGTATGGAAACTGTTGATAAAACCGAGAAAGGTTACGAAGTTAAGACATCAAAAAATACATACCAAACAGCAAATGTCCTACTCGCAATCGGTCGACAAGGCACGCCACGCAGGTTAGAAGTCCCTGGCGAAGATCAAGCCAAAGTGGTTTACCGACTAATAGACCCTGAACAATATCGCGGACAGCATGTATTAGTGGTGGGCGGTGGGGACAGTGCAATCGAAGCTGCAATCGCATTATCAGAGCAACCCGATACGAATGTCACGTTATCTTATCGTAGCGAAGCGTTTGGTAGAGTCAAAGCTAAAAATAGAGATCGACTTGCCCAAGCAGAAGCCTCGCATCAAATTAACGTAGAGTTAAAATCAAACGTCAAAGAAATACGCTTAGATTCTGTAGTGATGGAATTGGCCGATAAAGAAATTGTCGAAATCCCCAATATTGCTGTCATCATTTGTGCTGGGGGCGTTCTGCCTACGCCATTCCTGAAAGAAATTGGTGTCATGGTGGAAACTCACTACGGCAAAACCGTTCGTGCCTAAATAGTCAGACAAAATTCACAATTAAAAAGGACTGTAAAAGTTGATGAAGTTAAGTATTTTGATGTTCAGTGTTTTATTAAGCATCAGTAGCAATGCCTTTGCCAACACTCCGGGCGAAGTGACTATTGGCAGCTATCTGCCAATAGTCACACTTAATGGTTTTTCAGGCAACACAAAGAAACTCTCATCATATCGCGGCAAACCACTCATCATCAATGTTTGGGCTAGCTGGTGTGGTCCATGTAGAGAAGAAATCAGCTCACTAGAGCGCCTATCACGCCGTTTCGGCGGCAAGCAGATTAACGTCATTGGCATTTCAACTGATGATGATGCTAGCGCTGCGGCGGCATTTATTAAAGATTCAAAACTGACATTCACAAACTACCTTGATAGTCACGTACAACTAGAAAACTTGCTGGGCGCGAACACTATCCCACTCACAATATTGGTTGATGAACGCGGACGCGTAGTCGAAAAAGTGCGCGGTTTTCAAGAATGGGATAATCCAGAAACCATTAAGCTGATCAACCAAAAACTACATCTAAAGTTGAAGTAAGCGCTCAAACTTCTTTTTCAAAAAAAGCCTGAACATCCGCCAACACGCGGGTTCGTTTGAAAGGTGGCAAGCTTTGCCAGATCCGCTTTCCATAAGACTTTGTGATTAGACGCGGATCACAAATCATTAATACGCCACGGTCATTTTCATCGCGAATCAAACGTCCTGCGCCTTGCTTCAAGGTGATAACAGAATAAGGCAGTTGATATTCCATAAAGGCATTTTTACCTTCTGCATTCAATTTATCAACGCGCGCAGACAATACAGGGTCATCTGGCGGTGCAAACGGCAATTTATCAATAATCACCACGCTTAATGCTTCGCCGCGTACATCTACGCCCTCCCAAAAACTTTGCGAACCTACCAGCACGGCGTTACCCAGCTTGCGAAAGCGATCTAATAACTCAGTTCGAGAGCTTTCACCTTGCAGTAATAACGGGCTTTCTATGCCATTTTCAATGAACTCTTCTTTCAATAAAGCATGAATCTCCCGCATAGCACGCAAACTGGTAGACAACACAAAAGCGCGACCGCCACTGGCTTGCAACACAGGCAGCGCCGCGGCGACTACACTTGCGGTATAAGACGGACTATTGGGGTCAGGCATCTCAGCTGGCACATAGAACAAAGCTTGCTCTTGATAGTTAAATGGGCTTTCCCAGTAGCCTGTTTTGGCATCCTGCAAACCCATACGCTCTAAATAGTGACTAAAGTCGCTTTTTACGGCCAATGTTGCTGAAGTAAAAATCCAAGCGCGAGGTTGCGCATTCAGTTGTTTGCCAAAGCCTTCCGCCACACTCAAAGGCGTAGCGTGTAGCTGCACGGAGTGAGTAAATACTTCAACCCAGCGCACCAAGTTGTTATTTTCCGCAGTCTTCCATCGGCGAAATAAATCGCATAAAGCCTCACTCCGTTGCCAACATTTTTCTAGCAATGGGTCGCGTGCCGCTTGGGTTTCAAGCACAGTAGCCAAGGCTCGCAACTGACTTTGCATATGGTCAAAAGCTTCTTCAAAACCTTTTAGTGCCAAAGCTTTTTGTACTGGTAAACGCGAACCTTCATAAGCGAAAACCAACCTGAAATCTTTAGCGGCTTTTTCAAGCGCTGGAATCGCGTTGCCAAGCGCGACGCAGTCTTTAGCCAGTGTTAAATGTGCAGTAGTGCAATCTCGTGCGAGCTCAAGCAATTGGCTGGTAGAAACGTCCTCACCAAAAAACAGCCCTGCGACCTCTGGCAGTTGATGCGCCTCATCAAAAATCACAGTATTTGCACTTGGCAGCAATTCAGCCACACCTTCGTCACGTAACATCACATCGGCAAAAAACAGATGATGGTTGACCACCACCACATCTGCCTCTAGCGCTTTCTTGCGCGCTTCCATCACAAAGCATTCTTTGTAATAGGCGCAATCGCCGCCCAAACAATTGTCGCGTGTAGAAGTGACGCTCGCCCAAATCATGGCATTTTCTGGCACAGAGTTCAGTTCGCTCTTATCACCAGTTTTGGTGTTTTCAGCAAAAGTTTTAATCACATGCACGTATTTAGCATCTTCTCGCGAGGCAAAGCGCCCTTCTAGCTCAGCACGCTCAAGATGATAATGGCACACATAATTTGCGCGCCCCTTGAGCATCGCCACGGTGACAGGCACTTTAAGTGCATCACGCACATTAGGTAAATCACGGCTATACAGTTGATCTTGTAGATTCTTTGTACCCGTAGAAATAATGACTTTGCCGCCTGTGAGCAGCGCTGGTACTAAATAGGCAAAGGTCTTACCCGTACCGGTACCCGCTTCAGCAACCAGCTGGGTGTTATTTTCAATAGCATCACCAATCGCCAGCGCCATTTCTAGCTGCTGGGTACGCTCGCTATAGCCGTCGATATGCTTGGCTAATGTGCCGTCTTTTTCAAAAACTTGGCGGATGGATTGTTCACTCATAAGGGCTGTGATTATCCCACGACTTAGCCTGTTTTATGGGATGTTTTATGCTTAAACTTGACGCCTAACGGTGAATTTTATTTTAAAGAAAATGCTTTTAAATCAGGCCTCATTTGCTTTTTTTGTTTAAATTCTTATAATTAGCGCACATGCAAAAATTTATCAGTCATTTTATATTGTGTTTAATGTTGGTTTTAGCCACCTCTTCGTGTGCCACAGCTGACACGATTGCAGGCAATGAAGCTATGCCGACTGACGAGCAAGCCGCATTATCAGCACGCTCAGAAGGCGAAGTTACAGAGAAATGGTCCACTCGCGCAAGTGAAGTACTGATGAACGCACTCAGCCTAAGTGGTATTCGCTATCAATATGGTGGCAACTCACCAGATACAGGGTTTGATTGCAGTGGTTTTGTGCGCTATGTGTTTAAACAAGCCACCAGCTTAAGTTTACCTCGCTCAGCGCTGGCAATGAGCCAACTAGGTAAATCAGTACGCAAAAATGATCTGCAACCAGGCGACTTGGTATTTTTCAATACACTTAAATCCGCTTTTTCTCATGTAGGCATCTATGTGGGGAACAACCGCTTTATTCATTCGCCCCGAAGTGGTGGTGTCGTGCGAGTTGAAAACTTAGAGGCAGATTACTGGGCTAAACGTTACGATGGCGCTCAGCGTATTGATTCAGACAAAGACGCTGCGACCATTAAAGCAGCTAATTAACATAGACTTGATTAGCTACATATCTACTGGTTTAGGCCTATCACTGTGACCCAAATCCCGTTCCGGGTCTATGCAATCTCTCACCAATTGTTTAACTTCTTTAGCCTCAGGAAAACGCCCTGCTTCTTTGCGCGAGAAAAGCAGTTTTTGGTTCAAACTAATTTCAAAAATACCATTACTACCCGGCCTTAAAGTCACACCAGCCAAATCCTGCTCAAATGTTGTCAGCAACTCTTGCGCCAACCAAGCGGCACGCAAAAGCCAACGACATTGTGTGCAATAAGTAATTTCAATGTTGTGCGTAGTCAATTTAGCTGTCCTTACTGTTATACTTTAATTTGAGTTTGATTATTGAAGTTAAGTTTAATTATTGTTGTCGTTGCTAGATAAACTTGGAACTATTAAAGCCCAGTTTGTCATACAACTCGTTGCGTCATTAATTTGTGGGAATCTTAAATGCAAGCTAAAAATAAACATAAGGGTTTTACTAAAGTTGCTTTAGTCGGCTCAGGCTTAATCCTTGGTCTAATGCTAAGTCTAACATATTCGGCAGTTGCCGAAAAAATGACTAAACAACAATTTCCAATAGATGACTTACGTGCATTTGCAGAAGTATTTGGCAAAATCAAAAGTGATTATGTAGAGCCTGTTGAAGATAAAAAATTAATCTCAGAAGCTATCAGCGGCATGCTGACAGGCTTGGATCCTCACTCAACCTATATGGACCCTGACGCGTTCAAAGATATGCAAGCAGCAACGCAAGGTGAGTTTGGTGGCTTGGGTATTGAAGTGGGCATGGAAGATGGCCTAGTTAAAGTGGTTTCACCTATTGAAGATTCACCTGCTTTTGCTGCTGGCATTAAAAGTGGTGACTTAATCATGAAGTTAGATGACACGCCAGTAAAAGGCTTGAGTTTAAATGACGCGGTAAAACGCATGCGCGGCAAGCCAGATACGCCAATCGTGTTAACAGTTTTACGTAAAAATGAGCCTAAACCACTAACATTTACCCTAGTTCGCGCCATTATTAAAAATAAGAGTGTTAAATACAAAATGACCGAGCCTGGCTATGCCTACGCTCGCGTTACGCAGTTCCAAGAACACACTGGTGAAGATTTAGCCAAAGCGATTAAGACCATGCACGATGAAAACAAAGGCCCGTTTAAAGGCTTTGTTTTAGACTTGCGTAACGATCCAGGCGGTTTACTGAATGGCGCTGTTGGCGTATCTGCAGCATTCCTACCAAAAGATACTTTAGTGGTGTACACAGAAGGTCGTGCGGCTGATTCTAAAATGAAGTTAACTGTGAATGCTGAAAACTACGTAAGTAGCAGCACGACTAGTGATTACATGAGGAAAAATAATCTGAATCCAAACAACCCATTAAGTTATGCACGTGCAATCGCTGATAACGATTACATTAACGACTTGCCTGCTGACCTTAAGACCGTGCCTATGGTTGTATTGATTAATGCAGGCTCTGCTTCAGCTTCTGAAATCGTAGCGGGTGCCTTGCAAGATCATAAACGTGCAACATTAATTGGCATCAGAAGCTTCGGTAAAGGCTCTGTTCAGACGATTATGCCAATGAACAATGGCGCTGCTATCAAGCTAACAACTGCGCGTTACTTCACGCCAAAAGGTCGCTCGATTCAAGCCAAAGGCATCGACCCAGACTACATTGTTGATGATGGTACAGATCAATCATACAACATTCATGAAGCTGACTTAACGGGTCATTTGTCGAACCCTAAAGATCCGCAAGCTGGTGTAGCAAAAAAACCTGATGCACCAACACCTGCAAAAGATGCAGCTAAAGATAAATTGAATGAGAAAAAATATGCCGAGCCTGTTGGACCGATTGAACCGGCAAGCAAAGAAGATTTACAATTTGCTCAGGCCATGAATTTTCTTAAAGGCAAACCGGTTGTAGTGGCTGAGCCAGCTAAAGTTGAAGCGGCTAAAGTAGATGTACCTGCTGCTAAATAAAGCTCTTTAGCATTAAACCAATCCGCCTTTGTAACGAAGGCGGATTTTTTATGTCCAATAGCTTTTTAATTAACATTCTAAAGTTATTTTCTAACGCTTGCTTGCTCCAAGCATCCATCGCAAGGCTTATAATAACGGCATGACTTTATCTATAAAAGAATTGATTGTAGAGGCAGACCGTTGCGTAGCCTGTGGCTTATGCTTACCGCATTGCCCAACCTACAGAAAAACTGGCTCAGAGGCTGATTCTCCACGCGGTCGCATCCAGTTGATGCGTGCTGTGGCACAAGAAATTCTGCCGAACAATGCTCGTTTTAATGAACATATCGATTTATGTTTAAGTTGCCGTAGCTGTGAATCGGCTTGCCCAAATAACGTCAATTACGGTGCGCTAGTCGACACTACCCGCGCACTATATATTCCGAAAAAAAGTCCATTTCCGGCACTGGTGAAAGCATTCATACAAAACCGTTTTCTCGCCAATGCGTTCGTTTGGATGATTTGGTTCATTCAAAAATGCGGGCTTTTCAGCTTACTCAAACGCATCAATCCTGCGGCTAAAGTATTACCAATGGTTGCAAAACCAATCACATGGCAAAACCTTTATCCAGCGACTGCAGAGAACAAAGGTGCGGTTAGTTTGTTTTTAGGCTGTGCAGGGAATGCGCTCGATACCCATACATTGCAAGCCAGCATTCAAGTACTAAACCAACTGGGCTATGACGTACATATTCCAGCACAGCAAACCTGTTGCGGCGGGATTGCCAGACAAATGGGTGACTCGGAAGAATCCAGTAAATTAGTCGCACAGAATCAAAACAGCTTCGATGCTAACTTGCCAATATTAACGACTGCTAGCGGCTGTGGCGCAGGGCTCAATGACTATTTACCCACCCATAAAATTCAAGACATCAGCGCATTCTTAATGGCGTGTGACTGGACTAATGTAGACGTTAATCCGCTTAATGAACAAATTTATGTGCAGGACCCATGCACATTAAGAAACGTACAAAAAAGTCACCAAGCGGTTTACAGCTTGCTTAAAAAAATCCCCAATGCCACGGTGACTGCACTTGCGGGTAATGGTCAATGCTGTGGCGGCGCAGGTGCTTACATGCTGACCCAAAGCGAGATGGCCAATAACTTATTGGATGATAAATTAAACGCCATTACAGCTAATAATGTTGCGATACTCGCGACGTCTAACATAGGCTGCAGCTTGCATATTGCCAATGGATTGCGCGAGAAAAATCTAACCGTTTCTGTGATGCATCCCATTCAAATAATTGCCAAACAAATGAGGCCTGTGCGCCAAGTTTGAGCGTAAACTACCATTATGCTAAATAGATTCGATACACTGATTACTGAGTTTGATACGGGCTTACGCACCTTGCTTGCGAAACCTCACAGCATACGGATTCATCCAGATGCAAATATTGCCGAAGCGGATTTAACCGAGGCCGAAAAGAAACAAGCTGGCGCGCTCATGCGAGTGAACCACACTGGTGAAGTATGTGCACAGGCCTTGTACAGCGGGCAATCGTTAACATCGAAAAGTGCGGAAACTACCGCTGCCCTTAAACAGGCTGCGCATGAAGAAACCGAGCATCTTGCTTGGTGCGAATCACGGATCACTCAACTAGGTAGCCACACTAGCCTGCTCAATCCTTTGTTTTATTTGGGCTCGTTTAGCTTAGGTGCAATTGCTGGTGCAGTAGGCGACAAATGGAGTTTAGGATTTGTAGAAGAAACTGAAAAACAAGTAGGTGCGCACTTAACCAGTCACCTTGAAAAACTGCCACAAACTGATCAGAAAACGCGTAAAATCATTGAGCAAATGCAAGAAGATGAAGCTAAACATGCAAATGAAGCCAAGCAGCACGGCGCGGCAGAGCTTCCCGCCCCGGTAAAGTTTTTAATGAAACAAGTATCAAAATTGATGACATCATCAAGTTATTATTTATAAAAGGTAAGTATTCAATGCAAAAATTCAGTGACGTTTTACAAACTCTAGACGATGCCTCGCATGTGCAACGTATTGAGCTTTTTAACAGCGATGGTAGTGCCGCTGGGGCAATAGAAAACAAGCCTGGCAGCCAAGGATCAGTCAAGGTGTATTACCACCTGTTTCGCATGTATGGAGAAATCTCTCTGGATGCTGCAGTAGAAGGTTTAAGTTTATTCGCTGAGCACACTGCCGATGCAGAAAACTGCCCTGGAAAGCATCCTAACGTAGACAGATTACTCAACCTACTAGAAGACGAGCAGCCACTGACGGTGAAAGTGACTGAGAAATAAAGCTAGGTTTTAAGATAAGGTTTTAAGTAAGACTCTTAGTAATGGGCGGATGGTAGATAAATTCTAGCAAATGCCCTACCGCATCCAAACAGTAAAAACCTCGAGACCCATCTCGATGCGTTTTAGGCGACTCGGTAATTTTTACGCCACTTTTCACGAAGTAATCGTACCAACGATCTACATCTTCAATAGAATTTAGCACAAAGCCTATATGGTCTAGCCGCTGTTGTGCTTGCGGTACATAATCAACACGATGCAAAGCAAGTACATCACCTTGATTAGTCAAATACACATTATCTGCGTCTGGCTGCCATTCAATTTGCATGCCCATCATGTCGACATAAAAACTGACGCAAGCTTCGAGCTCTTTAACAAACAAAGCCACATGCCTGATGCCGAGCATACCGCCCGGCACTTTAGCTTCAGGTTTATGCATGTGCTGTAGGTCTTATTTCAAAATCGTGTGTAATGTCAACACTCTTGCTGAGCATGATAGAGGCTGAGCAGTATTTTTCAGCCGATAATTTTACTGCGCGTTCCACTTGAGTTTCGTTCAGGTTATCGCCAGTCACCACGAAATGTACGTGAATTTTGGTGAACACTTTTGGAATCTCATCAGCACGCGTTGCGTCAATTTCGGCCACGCATGCCGCAATCGGTTGGCGCGCTTTTTTAAGAATGGCGACCACATCAAACGAGGTGCAAGCACCCATGCCAATTAACAACATTTCCATAGGGCGCATGCCAATATTGCGTCCACCATTTTCGGGTGCACCATCTAGCACAACTGCATGGCCAGTTTCAGATTCGCCGACAAAACTAACGCCGTCTATCCATTTAATTGTTGCGTGCATTTTTTCTCCTGTAGATGTGAAATTTACATCACACCTACAATATTATTTAAAAGCCAATTTATTTAACGTCGAGCAATTCAACATCAAAAATAAGATCCGCATTTGGAGGAATCGCGCCACCAGCTCCACGCGCACCATAACCCATTTCTGACGGGATCACTAAAGTGCGTTTGCCACCGATTTTCATACCAGCAAAACCTTCATCCCAACCTTGAATCACTTGGCCACCGCCTAAGAAAAATACGAAAGGTTGTTTGCGATCTAAGCTGCTATCAAACTTTTTGCCTTTGTGGCCTTCTGCCGCTGCGTCATATAACCAGCCTGTGTAATGCACGGTGACGTTAAATCCTGGCTCGGCTTCGCGCCCTGTACCAACTTGCGTATCAATTTTTTGTAATTCTGTAATTTTTGCAGTCATTTCTGAGGTTCCTTTTGTCGAAGCTGTCTGGGTAGAAGCTTCCTGAGTTGATGTTTTAGGTGCTGTTGATTCAGCTTTACAGGCGCCAAGTGAAAGCACACATACGCTTGCAAGCAAAAAGTTGAATAATTTCATTATGTAACCTTAAATTTAAAATTAGCTTAAATAAACTTAGCGATATGATACCGCAAACTTAGCCAAGTTCCTTCATTACTAGGCTCTCTCATTATGGCTGCTGATACACCCATTCAATCAAAGCATCTTGCGCATTTTTACTTGCAGCAGCTTTGGGATGGTTGACTAGCATCACTAGCACATGGCGATGATTATTCGCATCTAACACATAGCCGGCAATACTACTCACGCCGTCTAGAGAGCCAGTTTTAAGGTGAGCTCGACCATTTGACGCACTATCATTTAGACGTTTTTTAACTGTGCCATCGAGCGCTAATATAGGTAACGATGCCATGAGCTCTGGCATCACAGGACTATTGTAAGTACTGACTAACATTTTACCGAGATGCTCTGCACTAATGCGTTCAATGCGCGATAATCCTGAACCATTCTCAATGACCAACTCATCGAACTTCAAACCTCTGTCAGCGAGCCATGTTTTAAGCGCAGCAGAGCCTTTTAGCTCAGTGGCTGGCGTGCCAAGCTTCTCGGCAGCCAATGTCAACAATAACTGACGTGCCATCAAGTTATTGCTCCATTTATTAATGTCGCGAACCACATAAGCTAATGGATCAGAAAACTGCTCCAGCACCTTCACCGCACTACTTGGTACTTCCTGTACTTTTAGCTGACCAGTAAAGCTTCCGCCTAATTCACGCCACAGTTTTTTGAAGGTATGAAAAGCATACTTTTCGTCATCAAATACACTTAACTCCAAATAACGCTCCCCGCAATCTGGCGAGAAAGTCCCATTAAAAGTCACTGTCGTGCCAGTTGCGTTTGGTTTAATGACATAGCTAAATCGGCCACGCCAATCTCCACAAGCGCCCTGCACCAGCTTCATATTATTCACAATTTGAATTTCGTTTAATTCAAACTCTTGGTTAACGCTTACGCTGGAGTCAGTCGCGATAAACTTAAAGCTGGTGTTACGCCCATTCACTAAAAATGCGCTGGGTTCAGCGTTATAGGCGCGCCATGTTTCGTCATCGAATGTTTTCTTATTAGCCACATCTTTAGCAAAATAGCTTTTATCAATGATTAAATCGCCTTTGATTTCTTTGATGCCAGCCTGCTGTAAACTCATCAACATGCGCCAAAAGTCTTGCGCTTTAAAACTAGGGTCGCCATAACCTTTAATGATTAAGTTGCCCTTAAGCACGCCATTCACCACATCACCATCGCGAAAAACTTCAGTTTTCCAACGGTACGCGGGAGTGAGCAAATCAAGTGCTGCATTAGTGGTGACCAACTTCATCACAGATGCTGGGTTCATACTTTTATCGGCATTATGGCTAAGCGTTGCGTTATTACTTTCGACAGGCTGCACATAAACTGCTACATTTTTTGCGGGTATCCCTGCAGCTTTAAGTGCACTTTCAACGGTGGTAGGGAGTTCGGCATGCACTGAAAAACTAAGTAATAGTAATACCGACCTACATAAATTCTTTAACAAGCTCATTACAACGAACATTTTACCGCCTCTAAAGTCGCATTCACCATAAAATCAATTTCATCTTCGTTAATTGTGTAAGGTGGCATCCAATACACGGTATTAGCTATCGGACGCAGCAGTAGCTCTTGTTCTAAGGCTGCTTGATAGCATTGCTTAGCGAATTGCGCATTTTGCGTTTCAACATCAAACGCGAATATCATGCCTGAGTTTTGCAGGCCTGGTGTACGCAGATGCTTGATTGGCAGGTCAGTAAGCACTTGCATTTTAGCTTGTATCAACTTAGATTTTTCTTGGTTATTTTGCAAAATATTGTCTGTTTCAAATATCGCCAGAGTCGCCAATGCGGCACTGCATGCGAGCGGATTACCTGTGTAACTATGGCTATGTAAAAAGCCTCGTACGGTGCTGTTATCATAAAAAGCTTGATAGACTTTATCTGTGGTCAGTACGGCGGATAAAGGCAAATAACCACCTGTGATGCCTTTAGATAAGCAAATAAAATCGGCAATATTGCTTACAGAATTAGCCGCCTGTTCACAAGCAAACATGGTTCCTGTTCGACCGAAGCCCACCGCAATTTCATCTGCAATTAAATGCACTTCATATTCATTACAAATCTCGCGTACACGACACAAATAGGCTGGATGATACATCCCCATACCTGCGGCACATTGGACTAAAGGTTCAATAATAAAAGCCGCTAAATCTGTATGATATGCCGCTACATAATTTTCTAAAGCTTGCGCGCAACGCAAGGCAAACGTTTCAGCATCCTCACCCGCCTCTGCCAACCTAAAATCGGGGCTAGGCATTTGAGCAGACTGCATTAATAGTGGCGCGTAAGTATCTTTAAAAATCGCCACATCTGTGACTGACAAAGCACCTAACGTTTCGCCATGATAACTATTTTGCAGGCTGATAAATTTGGTTTTATTCGCTTTTCCAATATTGCGCCAATAATGGAAACTCATCTTCAACGCAATTTCAGTCGCACTAGCACCATCACTACCGTAAAAAGTATGACCCAAACCCGTCAGCATAGCCAGCTTCTCTGACAACTCCACCACAGGCTCATGCGTAAACCCAGCCAGCATCACATGCTCAAGCGTATCAAGCTGCAACTTAATTGCATCTTTAATACGTGGATTATTATGCCCAAACAAATTTACCCACCACGAACTGACAGAATCTAAATATCGTTTACCGTCCGCATCGTAGAGCCACACACCATCTCCACGCTGAATAGGAATAAGCGGATAAGTCTCGTGTTGCTTCATCTGCGTGCAAGGATGCCAAACGGATTTCAGGCTTCTATTCAATAAATTTTGATTGTTCATGTCAGAATTGTACGATGTTTTTCATACACTTATAAATCAAATGTCGTCATTCGCTGTTGTTTCGTCTAAAATTCGGTATTCATAAATCTAATTGCTTACATCACATGCAAAAAACCCGTCGCCATCTTGAACTACTCGCTCCTGCGCGCAACGCCGATTTCGGTATTGAAGCCATTAATCATGGTGCAGATGCGGTATATATTGGCGGCCCAGCATTTGGTGCGCGTGCGAAAGCACCTAATACAGTGGCGGAGATTGCGCGTTTGGTGAAACATGCTCATCGTTATCATGCCGAAGTATTTGTGGCGCTGAATACGATTTTTCATGATAACGAATTAGCAGGTGCGCGCGAATTGGTTCAGCAACTTTACGATGCTGAAGTGGATGCGCTGATTGTGCAGGATATGGGTTTGTTGGAAATGGATTTACCACCGATTCAGCTTCATGCGAGTACGCAAACTGATATTCGCACCATTGAAAAAGCCGTGTTTTTAGACCAAGTTGGTTTCTCGCAAATTGTCTTAGCACGCGAGTTAGATTTACGCACTATCAAGCAAATCGCGGATGCGACTAGTTGCAACTTAGAATTTTTCATTCACGGTGCGCTTTGTGTGGCATTTAGCGGACAGTGCTTTATTAGCCACGCACATACTGGCCGCAGTGCTAACCGTGGCGAATGTTCACAAGAGTGTCGTTTACCGTTTACCTTGGAAGACCAAAAAGGCCGCATTATTGGTAAAGATAAACATTACCTTTCAATGAAAGATAATGACCAAAGCGCGAATCTGCGCGCCTTGATAGATGCTGGTGTGAGCTCCTTCAAAATTGAAGGCCGTTATAAAGATTTACCATACGTTAAAAATGCCACCGCGCATTATCGCCAAATGTTGGATGAAATCCTCAACGAATCGCCAGAACTAGCAAAATCATCTGCCGGCGTCAGCACTTACACATTCACACCGCAACCTGAAAAAACCTTTAACCGCAGTGCGACGGATTACTTTGTAAACGGTCGCAAAGGTGACATTGGTGCGTTTGATACACCTAAATTCTCAGGCGAAATTTTAGGCAAAGTAAGCAAAGTCGGTAAAGACTTTTTTGAAGTTGAAACAGATACGCAACTGCACAATGGCGATGGCGTGTGCTTTTTTGATGTGCACAAAGAGTTAGTCGGCTTGCGTGTGAATACCGTCGATGGCAAAAAGTTATATCCTAACGAAATGCCTGTAGATATTAGAAATAACATGACGGTGTATCGCAACCGCGATCATGCATTTATGCGCTTGCTGGAAAAAGATTCTGCGACACGCAAAATCGCGCTGCAAATGATTTTTGCTGAAACAAGCAACGGATTTACACTTAGCGTGACGGATGACGCTGGACTTAGTGCAACGGTGCAGTGCGCAGCCGAAAAGCTAGCTGCGGACAACGCAGATAAAGCCGAAGCCAGCTTACGTGACAATTTAAATAAACTTGGCAATACCGACTTTTCTGCCGCTGAAGTCTATATACAGACGACTCAAGCTTGGTTTATACCTGCCTCAGTGGTGAACAATTTACGACGTGATGCCATCGATCAATTACAGAAAGTGCGTCAAGCCGCCTACGTGCGCCCGCCACTTAAGCCAGCTGCAGTGCCAGCAGCTATTTTCCCAGAAGATACTCTTAGCTATTTAGCTAACGTTTATAACCAAAAAGCACGTACTTTTTACGAGAAACACGGCGTAAAACTGATTGCACATGCGTATGAAGCCAACAAAGAGTTAGGCGAAGTACCGCTGATGATTACCAAGCACTGCTTACGCTTTAGCCACGGACTTTGCCCAAAAGAAGCTAAAGGTGTGATTGGTGTGCAAGGCACTGTGACCGCAGAACCAATGACGCTCATTAACGGCAACGACAGGTTTACCTTAAAGTTTGATTGCAAACCCTGCGAAATGCATGTGATGGGCAGCATTAGGAAACCTGTAATAAAAATGGGCCCACCGCAAACAGTGATGTTTCACCCGAAAAGATCTTAAAATCTAAACAGGCTTAAACTAAAACATCGTATTACGATTAGCTGACTTACTTGGTACGGCTTGCAAAACATCCCAGTGTTCTACGATGCGTTCTTTTTCTACACGAAATATATCAACCACCGCGCTACCAATATCATTGGCTGATTCTTTGCAATTGCTATGCACCGCCACGATGTCGGAATCGGCAATGACTCTTTTGATTTCACAACGATAATCAGTACTCTCCACATACGCAGCAAAACCCTTAATGAAGGCCTCTCTACCATCTGGCGCTTCTGGGTTGTGCTGAATATATTGCGTTGCAGAGATATATTTTTTCGCTGCTGCAATTGGGTGCTTTTGCACAAAAGCTAAATCAAAAAATTGAGTGACAATCTTTTTTGGAGAGCTAGTTTCTTTCGCGTTCACATTAGACATGTAAACCAGCAAAAGGCATGCGCACAATACACTTAGCGACTGACGCATCTTCATTTAAGATTTTTTGAGCAATGAATCTAAGCTAAAAGCACCAGCACCTGCCGCACTAAAGTACAAGAATACGAAGCTAAACATAACAGCCAACTCACCTTGATTCAAGATTGGTAAGAATCCACCTGGCGCATGTGCCATAAAATAAGCCACAGCCATTTGACCCGACAAGATGAATGCCGCTGGTCGAGTAAACAAACCTATCATCACCAGAGTGCCGCCAACCAATTCAAGTACGCCCGCAAGCCCCATTAATGACATTAATTGCAAACCATCAAACATGGAACATGTGGCATACCTAACAGTTTTGCACTGCCATGTTGAAGGAATAAAAACCCAGTGACAATTCGAAGTAAGCCTAGGATACAAGGTGACCATTTACTACAAAATTGACTATTCAACATATAAACCTTCCTTAATAAACAGAACTTGGAAACATCACTTTAAACTTAATTGATATACAAATCATTCATTAAAAACATATTTAAAGTAAAGAATGCTATGCTTTGTTTACTGAGATTGGTCGCCTACTCACCAAGCGAGATGCCAATGCCGAAAATCGTTTGGTCGTAGTTGTAATCTAGCAAGCTTGCACCATAACCCGTTGAAGCCATCAGATGTAATTTCAAATATGGGTTATTGAGCACTTGCCTTTGCAAATCTAGCTGAGCATATCCTTTGTTATCGCTGCGTAGATTATTTCTTAGTGTTAAGGTTGCCGCATTTTTACGATTATCATCTTCCCATCTAATTGCCATGTCTCCATAACCTAGATACTTTTCAATGTCAGGATTATCATCTTGACTTTCAGGTATTCGCCACCAAGGGCGCACCATGAGAGAGACATTATCGGTCAATTCCCAACCACTTTCGAGATACAAGCGATTCCAACTTCTTGAAGTAGGATTAGAGCGCCCGTTTGACTGATGTACTAAGCCTAGATTTAACATTCTTGGAATATAGTGCTTCTTTTCTCCGTTTACCTGATTATCTATGCCTAGAGATAACATGATTTCAGGCTCATAATTATTCTCACGTAGCGGTCTTGATGCTTTTGAGTCGAACACCTGCCAATTTGACTGCTGTGAATAAGCCGCCCATATTCTAGAGCTAGTGACATAAGGTAAATTACGAATAAGCGGGATGTTATTCATCACCTCGGTTTTCAAGCTGATCTGAAACTTTAAGTCTTTGTCATCTAGGTTTCTATCAACATTATTCAATTGACTAGGTGATTGAGGCATATCATTCGTGTTATTGGTTTTGGTGATTAATAAGTAATTAGATTTATAGGTTTCAAAATCACTTATATTCCAGTCACCTTGTGAGGTCAGCCGCCATTTTCTTTCCAAATAACTTAACTTTGGACTTGGTTTTTCAATCGCGATAGCTGGAGTAATTACTGGTGCTGAGTTTACCGAATGCACTTGTTCTGGGCTATTAGTTAGTGTGTTAGCGGCTTCTTCTAAGAGCTCTTTAGGGGTATTAATACTATCAAAGCAAGATAAGCGTTTTTTTGCCTCGAAATCATTAGGATAAAGTTTCTTACACTTGATTAAAGCTTGTTCTACTGTCACGGTTTCTTGCGCTAATAAAGCTGTAGGCATCCATAAAACTAAGAAAAACGCTCGCATAGTTTTACTTTTAAAATTGTTCATCTAAGTTATCCGTTACTTTTTAAAGTTGTTGCGCTATTTATTATTGAATAACTAAGAGAATAAAAAAACTCTATTAAAGCCTTGATTAATACAGCACTATAAAACTGCATTTTGCATCTGCCATCATCTTACAGGCAACGCCAGCGCTTTAGGCTTTTTTAACGAACTCAGACTTTAACTTCATCGCACCGATGCCATCAATTTTGCAATCAATGTCATGGTCACCATCTACAAGGCGGATGTTTTTGACCTTGGTACCGACTTTAACCACCAATGATGAACCTTTTACTTTCAGGTCTTTAATCACTGTGATGGTATCGCCATCTTGCAGCACGTTGCCATTAGAATCACGCACGACTTTTGTATCTTCAGTGCCATCTGCCGCGGCACTTTTTGACCACTCATGCGCACATTCTGGGCAAACGTAATTATCGCCATCTTCGTAGGTGTATTCTGAGTTACATTTTGGGCATGCTGGTAAAGCGCTCATGGTGACTTTCTTTTCTATTTAAACATTTTAAAAATTCTAATTTGGCTGCTTAAATTGGCTTACTGCAAATTTAAGGTGCTGGATTCGTCATGGCTAAATGTAACTTATCAATTTCCTGCAATACTTCTGGTGACAGCGCTGTGTTCCAAGCACCTATATTTTCCTGCAATTGCGCCATACTGGTCGCGCCAATAATGGTGCTTGTGACGCTCCATCGGTGCATCACAAAACTCAATGCCAATTGCGTTGGCGTTAAGCCATTATCACGGGCTAATTTTGCATAAGCGGCGCTGGCAGCCGCGACGTTCGGTTTGGTGTAGCGCTGCGCATAACCTCTAAATAAAGTCACACGACCTTTTGCGGTAACGTCGTCAATGTATTTACCCGTTAAATGCCCAAAAGCCAGCGGTGAATAGGCTAGCAAGCTCACATTTTCACGATACAGAATTTCGCTAATGCCAAAATCAATCGTACGATTCATTAAATGATAACTGTTTTGCAAAGTGGCTACACGCGGTAAGTTGTATTCTTTACTGATGCGCAGAAACTCCATGATGCCCCACGGTTGCTCATTAGAAAGCCCAATCGCACGTACTTTGCCTTCTTCAATCAGTTCTGCCAGCGTTTCTAGTTGCGTATGGATGCTCACCCAAGATTTTTGGGTGCCTTGCGCATCAAGTTCTAATTTAGGGTCAAACTGATATTGCCCAAACAACGGCACATTGCGCTCTGGCCAATGTAGTTGGTAAAGGTCGATATAGTCGGTTTGTAAACGCTTTAAAGAGTCGTGAATGGCGCTGCGAATATTGTCACGCGTTAAAGAATCATCGCCACCACGAATGTAATTGAGCCCTCGATTACGCCCGGCAACTTTGCTGCCTAAAACAATCCTATCGCGCGCTTGGTTTTTAAGCCAATGACCAATCATGGTTTCGGTACGCGTAAAGGTTTCTGCTTTAGGCGGCACAGGATACATCTCGGCAGTATCAATAAAATTAATGCCCTGCGCTAAAGCATAATCGAGCTGTTCGTGTGCTTCTGCTTGTGTGTTTTGGTCGCCATAAGTCATGGTGCCCAAACAAACTGAAGATACCTTAAGATCGGAGTTTCCTAATTGACGATATTGCATAGTTAATACGCCTAATGCACCGTTTGGTGCGATGAAATAATACTTACTTCTCTACTGTCGACAGTCATCAACAAATCCCAACCAGCCTCGCGAGTGGCTAACTGCATCATATTCGTAACGGCATGAACAAGTTGAGGAGTGAGTGCGATTTTAACGGATTGTCCGTTAGTGCATTGCAACTCTAATTGTGGCGGCAAGTTCACTACGCCAACAATCAGGCATTGAGCAGCTAACATAGGCGCTTCAAAGCGTGATTCACGGTCGACAAGATATTCGGACTTGAAATCTAGATTCTCGATTTGTTTCAACTCAGTGGCTTCGCGCGAAAAGCTCTCGATCGCTTCATTCTTAGCTTCAGCTGTTGCTATTGCAGGGAGTGCAAATTGTGGCGCAGTTGGCATAGTGCTATTCGCCACGCCATTAAGCAAATTCCACATACTCTTGCATAAACGGCGCGTAATCCACACCGCCACTTCAGTTTTATCAACAAGACCTACTTTAAGTAATAGTCGATCTTCTTGCTCATTAAAACCTAAGTTAATTTGCTCAATCGCGGATTCGTTTTGTGACATTTGCCTGCTTTAAATATTAAATACAGTACACAGCATAAGGTTTTTATCACAATTTTTCTATATTTAATCTTGAAATATCTCAATCCAACCCAATAAACAACACACCATCTAGCACTCTCATAGTTTGAGTGCTAAAATCGCACTCGCTTTGCATGGCATGCAAGCCATGTGCAATAGATTTTAGTGTGATCAACATTAGTTTTATTCACAGCTTAATGTATGAGTTGTGATATTTATTTTAGTTATTTAATTTTTGGAGAACCTTATGAAAATTCGTCCTTTACACGATCGCGTCATTGTTAAACGCTCAGAAGAAGAACGTACAACCGCTTCTGGCATTGTGATTCCTGATAGTGCTACAGAAAAACCTGATCAAGGTATTGTGCAAGCCATTGGTTCTGGCAAACGTGATGACAGCGGTAAAGTAATCGCTTTAGACGTTAAAGTTGGCGATAAAGTGTTATTCGGTAAATACGCAGGCCAAACTGTAAAAGTAGATGGTGAAGAGCTATTGGTAATGCGTGAAGAAGACATTATGGCGATTGTTGAATAATTTAGTTATTCAATTCAATTAACTAACACATATAGTATTTCGGGAGATTTAACATGGCAGCAAAAGACGTAAGATTCGGCGATGAAGTTCGCCAAAAAATGACAAACGGCGTGAACATTTTAGCTAACGCAGTTAAAGTAACATTAGGTCCTAAAGGCCGTAACGTAGTATTAGAGCGCTCATACGGCGCTCCAACCATCACTAAAGATGGTGTTTCAGTGGCTAAAGAAATCGAATTAAAAGACAAATTCGAAAACATGGGCGCACAGATGGTAAAAGAAGTGGCTTCAAAAACTTCTGACATCGCTGGTGACGGTACAACAACTGCTACAGTTTTAGCTCAAGCGATTATTCGTGAAGGCATGAAATCTGTTGCTGCTGGTATGAACCCAATGGATTTAAAACGTGGTATCGATAAAGCTGTTGCTGCTGCGATTGCAAACTTAAAAGAGCAATCAAAACCATGTACAACTAGCAAAGAAATCGCGCAAGTTGGTTCTATCTCTGCAAACTCTGATGAAACTATCGGTAAAATCATTGCTGATGCAATGGACAAAGTAGGTAAAGAAGGCGTCATTACTGTTGAAGACGGTTCTGGCCTTGAAAGCGAATTAGACGTAGTTGAAGGTATGCAGTTTGACCGTGGCTACTTGTCACCATACTTCATTAACAACCAAGAACGCCAAATTGCGTTGTTAGATAATCCATTCGTATTGTTACACGACAAAAAAATCTCAAACATCCGCGATTTACTTCCAACATTAGAGCAAGTAGCTAAATCTGGTCGTCCATTATTGATCATCGCTGAAGACGTTGATGGCGAAGCTTTAGCTACTTTAGTAGTGAACAACATCCGCGGCATCTTGAAAACAACAGCTGTTAAAGCACCTGGTTTCGGTGATCGTCGTAAAGCAATGTTGGAAGACATCGCGATGTTAACTGGTGGTACTGTGATTGCTGAAGAAGTTGGCTTGAAACTTGAAAACGTAACGCTTGAGAATTTAGGTCAAGCTAAGCGTATTGAAGTGGGTAAAGAAAACACAATCATCATTGATGGCGCTGGCAATGAAGGCAACATCAAAGCACGTATCGCTCAAATCAAAACACAAATCGAAGAAGCTTCAAGCGACTACGATCGTGAAAAATTGCAAGAACGCGTAGCTAAATTAGCTGGCGGTGTTGCAGTGATTAAAGTTGGCGCTACAACTGAAATCGAAATGAAAGAGAAAAAAGCGCGCGTTGAAGATGCATTACACGCAACACGTGCAGCAGTTGAAGAAGGTATTGTTGCTGGTGGTGGCGTAGCATTGATTCGCGCACGTGCAGCCATTGCTTTGGTTAAAGGCGATAACTTAGACCAAGATGCTGGTATCAAAATTGTATTGCGCGCTGTTGAAGAGCCATTACGTCAAATCACACAAAATGCTGGTGTTGAGCCTTCAGTAGTTGTGAACAACGTTGCTGCAGGTAAAGGCAACTACGGTTATAACGCTGCAAACGAAACATACGGCGATATGATTGAAATGGGTATCTTAGATCCAACTAAAGTAACGCGTTCTGCATTGCAAAATGCTGCTTCAGTAGCTGGCTTAATGCTAACGACTGATTGTATGGTGGCTGAACTACCTAAAGACGACGCTCCAGCAATGGGCGGTGGTGATATGGGCGGTATGGGTGGCATGGGCGGTATGATGTAATTTTGCATTTAAGCAGTTGAGTGATACTGCGTAAGCAGGCCTATTCTCACTCTCCTGCTCAACGCAAAATGCTTTATATAGTATTGCAAAAGAACAAAACCCGCTTCGGCGGGTTTTGTTTTATCTACCATTCTCCGTCATAATTACAAATTACGCTGATTGCATCACTCGCATTAAAGCATCCCCCTTAAACAACGAAAGAACACACAATGGCAATTGAATTAAACACTTTAACCCAACGCTTAAGTTATATCGTGGGCGAAAACATGGCATTTCAGCTTAAAAATGACGGGCTGGAACTGGATGCAGAAGCGGTCGCGCTGGCTGTAAGCGATGTAATGGAGAATAATCCATCACGTTTGTCTGATGCTGAGAAAAGAAGTACCGTCGATCAAGTGCAAAAAGAGAGTCAAGAAAAACAAATGGCAGCGCAGACTGAACAGTCTGCAAAAAACCAAGCTGAAGGCGCGGCTTACTTGGCTGAAAACGCTAAAAAAGAGGGGGTTATCACCACAGATAGCGGCCTGCAATATAAACCACTGGTGGCTGGCAATGGTGAGAAGCCAAGCAAAAGTGATAAGGTAAAAGTGCATTACAAAGGCACGCTGATTGATGGTACGGTGTTTGACAGCTCTTATGACCGTGGTGAGCCTATTGTTTTTCCTGTGACTGGCGTAATTGCTGGTTGGGTTGAAGGTTTACAGCTAATGCAAGTTGGGAGCAAATTTGAGCTAGTCATTCCATCGCAATTAGCTTATGGCGCGAACGGCAGTGGCCCAACTATTGGCCCAGATGCAACCTTGATATTTGAAGTTGAATTATTAGACATCGAGTAAGGCACGCGCTTTCAGGGTGGATGAGCTAAGATATGCTAACTCATCCCTAGTCTGACATCTACCTAATTTTAGCGTGTCCGTCAGATTGGATTTGGTTTAGCTTTCACATCCCAAATCAGTTTTCCACTCTGTAAGGTTGCTTCTGGAAAGTCACTTTTCTATTCAACTAGAACTGTTAATCGAGTAGTTACTCGTTGTTCATGACAACATTTCTATCATTTTTATTTAATATAAATTGTTCAGCCTGTTCCGCAACAACTGGGCGACTGTGTAAATATCCTTGTGCCGTATCGCACTTATGCACTCTTAAAAACTCGAGTTGCTCTTCTGTCTCCACACCCTCGGCAACAAGCTTCATATCCAAATTTTTAGCCAGCGCAATAATAGCTTGAGTAATGGCAACATCATTTGCATCTTCGGGCAGCCCTGAAACAAAGCTACGGTCAATTTTTAATGTATCGATGGGATATCGCTTGAGGTAACTCATTGATGAATAGCCTGTGCCAAAATCATCTATAGAAATAGTAAAACCTGACTGGCTGAGTTTTTCCAGCTTGTCGAGTGTTTCTTTTGAATGGTCCATCAGAATGCTCTCGGTTAACTCAATGGTTAACAAATTAAAAGGCAGTCCTGTTGACTCTACGATAGCCAGAATACGCTCAACAATATTAGCTTGTATTAACTGCCTACCCGACAAGTTTACGCTGATGTTAATATCTACAGCATGGCGCTCTCGCCATTGTTGCGCCTGAAGACAGGCTGTATATAAAACGAATTCACCAATAGGGATAATCAGCCCTATCTCTTCAGCAATCGGAATGAAGTCAGTGGGACTGATTAAGCCTAGCTCGGCGTTGTTCCAGCGCACTAATGCCTCAAATCCTGTCGTCTGGTTAGATATTAGGTCTACCTGAGGCTGATAGTGAAGTAGCAGTTCGTTATTTTCTAATGCACGTCGCAATGCGCTTTCCAATGAAAATCTAAGGATGTTCTTAGATTCCATTTCTGGCTGATACATTTGATAAGAATTTTTTCCTTGATTCTTGGCGCTATACATGGCGGTATCAGCATTGCGCAGCAATATAGGGATATCAGCAGTATCAGTTGGACACAGGCTCACTCCGATACTAGCACCTATAAAAACTTCCCGCCCCTCTAGCACGAAGGGTTGCGACAATGTGTTGATGATTTTTTTTGCAACTTGTATAGCTTCCTCTGCAATTAGAATATTTTCTAGAACTAATGCAAATTCATCGCCCCCAATTCGACAAAGTACGTCGCTTGTGCGAATTACATTGCTAAGGCGTTTCGCTACAGCCAATAGCAAATCATCACTGACATTATGTCCCAAGGTATCATTTACAATCTTGAAATCATCTAGGTCAATCACCATGATGCAGCAGAGCTTCTTATAACGAATGGATGAAGCTACAGCGCCCTCCATTCGCTCTTTAAAGTAATGACGGTTGGGTAGCTTTGTAACTTCATCATAAAAGGCCAATTGTTGAAGGCGATCCTCCGCATGTTTGCGCCGAAGTAGTTCGGAGTCTAACTTGGCCTGATGTGATTCAATTTTACCTAGCATAGTATTGAAGCCAGAAGCCAGTTCTCCCAGTTCATCTTTGCTGTCCAGATTAAAACGCAGTGAGTAATCATCAGTGTTAGAGACCTGTCGCATGGAGTCTGTAAGACCAATAATTGGTTTGGTTAGATTAATCTGCAAGCGCCGAATCATATACACACCAAGTGCGCCTGCTAATATCATGCCGAAGAATATCAACAGCAAAAACTTCCCTAGTTGAATGTAGATGTGATGGAGAGAGGCAACAATATAGATTTGCCCTACTTGTTGGTTGCTTACACCTATGGGTTGCTGGATAACTACATTTGATAAGCTGTTCCAGAATGTCAATTTCTGATTAAGGTCTATTTTTACCTGCAATGGATATGAAGAGAACGTTTGCCCTTCTCTATTAAGCACCACTACTTTCTGAATGTAGGGCGACCAGCGTAACGCTTCAAGCAAATGCTGCGCGGATTGAGCATCATTGAAAGCAATTGAAGCCGACAGGCTCTCGCCTAAAATCCGTGATTGAATTTTTAGATCCTGAATTAGATTATTTCTATTTGTTATCAGAGCGATAATAGCAATGCTCAATATTAGCAGGGTCATAGTAAAACTTGCTGAAATCAAGTTGATTAGCAGTAGTTTTTTACCTATTTTAAAGTCGCGAAGTAACATGGTTTGGTAGCTTAATAGACTGTTTTTGCTAAACTTAGAAGTCTTGAATTCAAATGCAGACCTGATTTTTTAGCGGCTACTGTATCAACCTCAAAAACGATACGTTTATTTTCAATCTTCATACCGATAATCGCACCTTTCCCAATGAGGTGAGGTCTTGTATATCAGTGATTGTTAAAATAGGGTTACCATCCAGATACTCTAGAATTTCTGGAATACGCTGCTTATCTTCTTCAGTGAGGAAGAGTGCTTGACACTGCTTAATCTCGTTGAGATTGTAAATTTTTCTGATGACCAGCTTGGCCCCATGTGGCTGGTTTTTGCTGAAATTATCAAGCTCCTGCTTTAACTGATTTGACTCCAAAGTGCAGATTTGCAGAGTATTGTTAGGTAGGCTTGGCCAGTCAGTAAACAAGGTAAAGTTGTAGACAAATGCCGCTTTCATGGCATATTCAGGCAAAGCTTCGGCTTGGCCTGCCGTTGAATATAATAGAGCGGCAAGTAGAGAGAATATAGAGCTGAATAGGCGCTTCATTATTTGAGCCTATAAGTCAGTTGTAGCCAGACATTACGTCCATCTTGTTCTATGGTAGTAATCGGCGTGTTGTATTCAGGCGCGCTATGTTCATAGCGTTTATCTAGCAGGTTGCGAACGGTCAATGAAACATCTAGATTCGGTAACAAGCGGTCGGTACTGACGGTAAGGTTAGCAAGCGCATAACCGCTAATTGGGCGGCTTAATCCATTGTTGCGGCTTGAAACAGCCTGTATCTCTAACCCCGTCCGTACCGCATTTGCATATAGCGGGGCAGATAAATTGAATTTACCTAAATAATGTGGTGAGTTGATAGTCCAGTTGCCATCAGGATTACGCGCATCCTGATAAGCGTAACTTGTACGTAAGCGCAAACCATTGTCACTATGGTGTTCAAACTCCAGTTCCAGACCATTGGTATATCCGCCCTTGCCGTTGGAATACTGTATAAAACCAGAATCGTAAGGAGTGCTAGCAATCGAGTCTTCAGTAGCTTGGTGATATAAGGAAGCCAACAGCCGTGTTTGATTGCTCCAGCGATGCTCCAGTATCAGTTCAGTTGCAGCAACGCTTTCCATTTGAAGGCTTGCGTTGGGAAATTGCGTAGATGCATCAGTGTAATATTTTTCGAAAATCGTAGGTGTCCGATGTGCAATGCTATGTGAAAGGCGCAATGTGTAACTTGGTATGGGTTCATAGATAATTGCGACGCGAGGTGAGATTGAATCACCATCATCCGTGAAATGGTCATAACGCGCGCCCACATTGAGCCAAAGATTATTAAGTAGCGCTATTTCATCTTGACCATATAAGCTGATGGCTTGGCGGCCATAGTCTGCAAGTAATACAGGATTTACAATCTTACGTTGATAATCATTCCGATACGCAATACCGAAGACGAGCTTGTGATGGGAAAACCAGTTACCGACGAATTTAGCTTCGGTACCCCACCGACTTCCGCTGGCAGCTTCCTGCCAAATTTCACCGCTGAAAGCTGAGTTTTGATGAAAACGATAGTCGCTATAATCAGTTTGTAAAGATAGTTTGAGATGGTCCGACAGATTTGTATGGTATTGCCCCGAGATGAATTTAGTTGTGTCTTCATAAGAATAAGGGCTATTAAAATCGCTAGCATATGGTGCTGTAGGAACATCTTTATGGCGTTGACTATAACCTGTTTCAATAGACCAAAAATCTCCCTGAACCTTCGTGAATAACCGCAGGTTGTTCTGCCCATCAAAATTCTGAGCAAGGCCACTGTTATGTGTGGGATCACCATTATCAAACTCGGGAAAGTAAAAATTTTGCCCTTTGCTATTAAGCCCAGAAGCTGACAACAGCAGATCTACACCACTGTCGAATCGTTTGCCGTAAGAGAGTCGCCCTTTCTGGGTCTGATAACTACCCAGTGACAGTGCCGCTTGAGTGCTATCTAAATCCGCCCCCTTTTTGGTAAAGATATTGACGATACCAAAAAAAGCATTGTTGCCATAAGATACCGAGCCAGGACCAGATACATACTCCACGCGGTCTATCAGTTCAGTGTCAACTAAGCCGTCATTACCGAAGTATGATTGGTTATACACATTATCATTAACCTGAACACCATCAATTAGCAGCATGATACGGCCACTGTAATCACCAGGGCTACTGTAACCGCGCCCTCCCAGAAAGTCATAAGCACGGTCATAGGTAATGTTAAGGCCGCGCATGCTGTTAAGAATTTCAGCTAATGTACGATAGCCATAGGCTTTGATGTCTTCTGCCGTGACAATGCTGACCGCAGAAGGCGCATCACTGACCTGACGGGCTATTTTTGAAGCGGTAATCACCTCCAACTCCAGCAACTGTTCAAGCGAGGCGGTGGTTAAATCAGACCTGCTGGCATCGTCAGCTTTGGCAATAGCATTTGTGCTTGATAGCGCAAACAAGGCCAATACAATAATCAGCAAACGTCTGATTTTTACACTCAAGCAAATTGATGCCTTTTTCATATCACTATCCATGGCTGACAGATTGTAATTGCGCACATGAGAGCAGTTACAATCTCATTTAATTTATCTATCACTACGTTAAACGATCAAAAATTAATGATCTGTTCACATAAAATATCGGCAATAAATCACTCAACTAAAATGCCACCTCTAGTAGTTAAGTTCAGGTGTGACCCTATAACTTGTTTCAATTGCCTTTAAAATCGCTTCAACACATTACTGAATTGTGAAGGCTGATAGAACATCTACTTCGCTTCTATCAACCATGGTGTTCCAAGTCCCGTCGCTATTCTTGCTACAGCTGGTGTGAAAATACGTTGAATTGATCATTTGCTTAAATTGCTGGCTATAGCGTTTTTCATGCCACTCCCCTTTAAAATTAGGTTACATCTAAAGAAAATAAAATCATTGTTAAATTTTGTAAATTATCAAACAAAGCCAAACATCTATCTGGTTTAGAAAATATAAAAAGCGTACTGTGATAGCTCAATAGTGCTTAGTAACGTCGTTAAATGAGAGGAAAAGTCTACATGACAGAGACCTCATTAAATCTGCCAAAGTATCCAATATTGGATAACATCGAAGTTCCAGCGGATGTATTAGAAAGCTGGCAAATTACTGCTGACCTGCTAGCGCAGATTGCAAATATTCCTGCAGCACTCATCATGCGAACACATGACGATGAAATCGAAGTGTTCGTATCTAGCTCCAGCTCTGGTAACGTATACCATACAGGTGAAAAAGCTAATCTGGACTCTGGCCTTTACTGTGAAACTGTCATGAATACACAGCACGCATTGCTAGTTCCGAATGCAATCACAAATCCAGAATGGAACCAAAACCCAGACATCAAGCTGGGGATGATTTCTTACTATGGACTTCCTCTTAACTGGCCGAGTGGTGAAGTTTTTGGCACTATCTGCATACTCGATACCAAAGAAAACCATTACAGTAAAAACACTTACGATCTGATGGAGCGATTTCGCGACAGCATTCAGTTAAGCTTAGAACATATTTATAAATCCAGTATAGCTTTCAGGCAAAGAGATAAAGCCCAGGATGCTTTACGCGATAATGAAACGCTTTTTCAAGCCGTTTTTGAAAATGCCGCAGTGGGCATTGCGCAGGTTTCTACAGCCGGGCATTTTCTACAGATTAACAGAGAATATTGCCGCATTATTGGCTACTCCCAAGAGGAAGTACTCACCAATAATTTTACATTTCAACAGATTACCCTGCCTGAAGACCTCAAGATAGACGTGCTTAATGCTAAAAAACTTATTGATGGCGAGAGCGACAAATATATAGCGGAAAAACGCTATATTCATAAGAACAGCAGTATCGTTTGGGTCAATCTTTCGGTACAGCTATTGCGTAATAATACTGGTCAACCTCTTTATTTTATTAGTGCCGTACAAGATATTGGTGATCGAAAACTTGCAGAAGAAGAACTAAAGCTTGCTGGCTTGGTATACAAGAACAGTAGCGAAGCAATGGCCGTGACTGATGAAGAGGGGCGCATCCTCGCGATCAATCCCGCATTTACTAAAATGACTGGATATGAGTTTGACGAAGTAAGAGGAAAAACACATGCAATGCTGCAATCGGATCAGCATAGTGTAGATTTTTATATTGCCATGTGGGATTCGATCGCCGTCACAGGGCAGTGGCAAGGCGAAGTCTGGAATAAGCGTAAAAATGGGGAAATTTACCCTGAATGGTTGACCATTAACACCTCGTATCATAAAGACGGCTCAGTTCATCGACACGTAGCCTTATTTTCAGACATTTCAGCTATAAAAGAAGCCGAAGAACTCATTCTCAATCAGGCCAATTATGACCAGTTAACTAAACTACCAAACCGCAGACTTTTTAACGATAGGCTAGAGCAAGAAATCAAAAAATCTCAACGGGAAAAACACTCTACAGTGTTGCTCTTCGTTGACATTGACCATTTCAAGGAAGTCAACGACACGCTTGGGCATGATATGGGCGATCGACTGCTGATTGACGCTGCAATGCGTATCAAATCTTGCGTACGTGACTCGGATACTGTCGCCCGCCTTGGTGGAGATGAGTTCACCATCATTTTGACGGACCTAAAAGATAATTTAAGTATCGCGCAAATTGCGCAGAATATTATATCTAGCTTGTCTGAAGTGTTTCATTTGGGGACTAGAAAGGCTTTTGTCTCAGCGAGTATCGGTATTGCATTTTACCCAGAAGATGCAACAAACATCGTTGAGCTTCTCAAAATTGCCGATCAAGCGATGTATGTCGCCAAAAGTGCAGGTCGTGGATGTTATCGTTTTTTTACTAAGGCGATGCAGCAAGAGTCAGATTTTCGTATACGCTTATCTAACGATCTGCATCAAGCACTACACTCAAAGCAATTCACGGTGCATTACCAGCCGATTGTTGAACTCAACACTGGTCATATACATAAAGCTGAAGCCTTATTGCGCTGGCAGCATCCGGAATTAGGCGCTGTTAGCCCAGCCATATTTATACCGATAGCTGAAGATAACGGAACCATTCACGAAATTGGCAATTGGGTTTTTACTCAGGCAGTAAATCAGGCTGCGCATATACAATCTTTGATAGGTCGAGATTTCCAAATCACCGTTAACAAATCGCCAATACAGTTCAAAGGGCATGATGAAATCATTCATAATTGGATCACGCTGCTCAATGACATCAATCTACCAGCCAAAAATGTTGTCGTTGAAATCACTGAGGGTATTTTAATGGATGTTGTTGGCGACATTCCAGATAAGCTATTAGCATTTCGAGAGGCTGGAATCAAAATTGCGATTGATGATTTTGGTACGGGTTATTCTTCGTTGTCTTATCTAAAAAAGTTCGATGTTGATTATCTAAAAATCGACCAGTCGTTCACTCGCCATCTGTCCCTAAATGCTCCTGAATTTGCTTTATGTGAAGCGATCGTTGTCATGGCGCATAGGTTAAATATCAAGGTCATTGCAGAGGGTGTGGAAACGGAACTACAGCGCGAGTTATTAAAACTGATTGGCTGTGATTATGGACAAGGGTACCTATTCTCAAAACCAGTGCCAGCAGCAGAGCTTGAAATATTATTGCAGAAGGATTTATAAATAATTCATCCATCCTTAACATTAGGTCAGAATGTAACCTTCACCAATAGTCTAGCTTCCATGCCTACAAGCCTATGTATTGCCGCATTAGGAATCACGGCTTTTAACCTTAGTATCATTTAGCAAAGCCTTTTCCAACAAACGCTCTATATCAATTTTTTGTAAGGCTTTTCTATAATCTTCAAAATCTTCAATAGAAAGTGGACGGCTAAATAAATAACCCTGATATTCATAGCAACCAATTCCTTCTAAGAAGTCTCGCTGCCCTTCAACTTCTACCCCTTCGGCAATTACAGATAGCCCCAAACTACTCGCTAGCGCAACAATAGTACGGGCAATGACAGCATCATTCTGGTCGCTCAATACATCTCTCACAAAAGATTTATCGATTTTCAATTGAAAAAGCGGCAGCTGTTTTAAATAGCTTAATGATGAGAATCCCGTGCCAAAGTCATCTAATGAGAATCTAATTCCCGCACTTTGCAGCAAGGTCATCTTAGCAATCACGTCGTCCATATCATCGACGAGCATACTTTCCGTAAGCTCTAGTTTTAATCTCTGCGGATTTACGTTTGTCGCGCTTAAGACATCTAATACTTGCGCCACAAAATTAGGCTGATGAAATTGTCTGGCGCTGACGTTAATTGATAAATTCAAGTGTTCTGTATCTTTAGATCCAGCCCAAGAAACCAGTTGTTTGCAACCGGTTTCTAACACCCACTTACCTAGAGGCAAGATAAGCCCCATCTCTTCTGCTAATGGGATAAATTCTAGTGGGGAAATAAGGCCTTGCTTGGGATGGTTCCAGCGAACCAAAGCTTCTGCACCCGTCAACACGCCTGCTCTATCTATTTGAGGTTGGTAATGCAAGACAAATTGATTGTTACCGATGCCATAACGTAGCGTTTCTACTAAGCTCGCCTTGGTATCCATGTTGGCTTGTATTTCTGGGTCAAAAAAACGTAAGCAATTTCTGCCAGCAGATTTTGCTTGGTACATCGCAATATCTGCACGTTTTAGCGCTTCATCTACCGTGTCATTTTTACCATAAAATATCGTAGCGCCTAAGCTGGGCGTGCTGTAATGGCCATCCGGCACTATCTCGTAAGATTGATTGAGGGCATGGATTATTTTAGCGCCCACCATCTCTACATGGCTTTTAGCCGCTGTTGGCTCTAAATCAAGATTTTCCAGCATTACCACAAACTCATCACCGCCAAACCTGGCTACCGTATCGCAATCTCTTAAACAACTTTGTAGCCTTAATGCCACATGTTTTAGCAAAGCATCACCCATGTCATGACCCAGCGTGTCATTTAAGGTTTTAAAGTTATCTAAATCTATAAATACTAATGCACCATAACTTTCACTTCTAGCACTGCTGACTAATGCACGCTCTAAACGGTCAATCAACAGTCTTCGATTAGGCAACTGCGTTAATACATCATAAAAAGCCAGTTGCTTGATAGCATCTTCAGCAGTTTTTTGTTGAGTAATATCTTGAAAGGCACCCACTAAACGCACAACTTTACCATTTTCATCAATGGCACTGCCCTGTGCTCGCACCCATTTATGATTTTTTTTGGCTGTAATGAGCTCTAGCTCTATATCCCAAGACAACCCATTTTCAATCGCATTATTTACAGCTGCACTAATCCTTGTCTTTGATTCTAGTGTATAAAAATTCATGACTTTGGTAATTTCAGGCACATAATCATCAGCCACTTCATGAATTCTCTTAATACCTTCTGACCAATAAAGACTCATAGTGGCTAGATTAAGCTCCCAGCCGCCAACCTTTGCCATATCACTGGTTCGGCGCAGCAACTCCGCATTAGAGTTAGCTAGCAACTCCGTTGCTTTACGCTTAGAAATATCCATGTGTGTGCCGAGCACCCTGATTGGAGCACCATCAGCACTGCGCTCCATCACTCGTCCGTGATCGTATACCCAAATCCAACTACCATCTTGGTGGCGCATTCTAAACTCTAATGAGAAGTCAGCAGTTTCACCTTTAAAATGTGCCTCTACAGCGGCTAATACTTCATCTTTCTCATCTGGATGCAGTAACTTCACAAAGGCATCCATGGACTGCTCAATCTCAGACAATTGATAGCCTAGCATTTCAGCCCAACGCGCATTATAAAAGGCCTTCCCTGTTGGTACGTCTAAATCCCACAGGCCAAGACTGGCGCCTTTAAGTGCTAAATCCAATCGTTCATTACCCTTAGTAATTTGCTCAGAAAGATTATGGCGTCGTATAAGACTCACGGCCCAACGAGAAAATAGATGTAAAAAATCTATCTCTGTTGCATCAAACCCATTGAAATGGACTTGATAAGACTGAAACTCCAAGCCATAGCGCTGCTCATCCACCAAAATAGGCAATCCAATAAAAGACTCAAAACCCATGAGTGAATAAGCTCTAAGTTTTGCATATTGAGAGTTTGCCATCTGCTCAACAAAACGAATGTCGTCTGTCTGAAATAATAATGAAGAATAGCTATCTTCAAAAGGAAGCTCTAAGCCATCATATAAACGCTCGTCAGGCGAGCTATGCACATCTATCTTGCAGCGATCATCCTGAATCTTACTTAATATCCCAATGTCCATGCCCAGATACTTGGCAGCAACAGCGAGCGCTTCTTTTAACTGCTGTTTATAATATGTATGTATCGCCTGAGATGAAATCTCATTCAGCGCTTGCATAGCTTCACGCTTGCGCCGCAGTTTTAATTCAATGTTCTTACGTTCAGTAATATCGTGCGCCATGCCTAGCGTACCAATTAGATTGCCATCGATATCTTTAATGCCAGTTTTAGTCACCTCAAACAAGCCATAGTAGCCATCATTAAAAGTCAGCCACTCTTCAGTAATTAACGGAAAATCTTGATTAGTGGCTTTTTTATCGTGGGATCGAAATAACTCTGCCAACTCTCTATCAAAAAAATCATAGTCTGTTTTGCCAATAATATTAGGCTTGTCGCTACCTAGAAACCGCTCAAAAGAACGGTTGCATCGTAAAAACTCACCTTTCATATTTTTCATCCACACTAAATCAGGAATAGCCTCAATAGAAGCTTCTAGCTGACTAGTGGCAGTAAATATGGCATTTTCTTGATTTCTACGCTCGCTAATATCACTGGCGATACCGATAAATCCAATGATATGTCCTTGCTCATCAAGCATGGCAGAAACGGCCAGCCTCACTGGCACCCGAGTACCATTTTTATGGATATAGCTCCACTCATGGATATCCGCCATGCCTAATCTAGCTTTGGAGACAAACACCTCAAAACCTGGTGCTATCGTTTGGTTAAACTCAAGACTCAAGTCAGCAGCTCTTGCTATGATTTCATCTGGATCATGAAAAATAGCAGGTGTATGCAGACCAATCAATTCTTCTTGCTCGTACCCTAGCAAGCGTTCTGCGGCTTGATTAAAAGTTAGAATAATGCCTTCTGGCGTAGTTGAGATAATGCTATCCGCAGCGCAAGCTAATAATGCTTTTTTAAATGCCGCCCTTTTACTCATTTCATCAGAAAGCCATAATAATTGTTTTGAAGAAATTTTAGCTTCAAGTAGATGCATGACTTGTCGAGCCAGCACACCCAACATATCACGTTGTTTTAAAGTAAGTTGATTCGACTTACGATCTATCACGCACAGGGTTCCAAGCGCCAAACCATCACTGGTGACAATTGGCATCCCTGCATAAAACCGAATATCCGGAGTACCAGTGACTAAAGGGTTATCGGCGAACCTGCTATCTTCAAGCGCATTGGAAACTTCAAGTAAGTTGCTGTCATTGATAGCATGCCCACAAAATGAAATGTCTCGTGGAGTTTCCGTAGCCTCTAAACCAACTCTACTTTTAAACCATTGCCTGTCTCCGTCTATAAGAGAAATCAGGGCGATTGGCACCTCACATATTTGAGAGGCGAGCAGCGTAATATCGTCGAACTCTTGTTCGCTTACTGTATCAAGAACTTCATATCGTGCTAATGCTAAAAGTCGTGCTGACTCATTTGCTGGAATTTCAGGTTTTAGCAAAACAAACCCCTTTTATAATCGACCACTCGTAGACTAATATCATATATAAAGTGTGAGCAATCAAAGGGCTAATGAACTTTAGTTTTATTAGCTTATTTATAGAATGCGTTTTGATTGAACAATAAAACCAAAAAAAAAGCCCCAACTCAAAGGGGAAAGAGTTGGGGCGAAATGCCTTATTGTCTAAGGCTTCCGCTCAGGGAGGAAAGAAGCGGAAAGCTAGCTAAAATCTAATTTAGCTATCATGTAAGTTCAGACTGACCTTACTTGGCTTTAGTTCTCGATTTTTTGTAACATTTTGTATCGTTTTGTAATCAGATTACTTCCCAATTTTTAACTCATCCCATGCGATAATATCGTCATGGAAACCGAATCTACATTACTCACTGGCCTTAATAATAAGCAGCTAGAAGCTGTCACCCTACCACAACAATCTGCACTGATTTTAGCTGGTGCAGGTAGTGGTAAAACACGCGTCCTCACAGCACGTATCGCATGGTTGATTCAAACTGGGCAAGTTTCACCCACAGGTTTATTAGCCGTGACGTTTACCAACAAAGCCGCTAAAGAAATGCTCACGCGTATTACGGCATCATTGCCAATCAATACACGTGGCATGTGGGTAGGTACATTTCACGGACTGTGTAATCGCTTGTTGCGTGCTCACCATCGCGAAGCTGGCCTACCAGCAAGCTTTCAGATTTTAGACATTTCAGATCAGCTCTCTGTGATTAAACGCTTGATGAAACTCATGAATGTGGATGATGAGAAGTTTCCACCTAAGCAAGTGCAAAACTTTATCAATGGCTGTAAAGATGAAGGCTTACGTGCGCATGCTGTAGAGGCCTATGACCCGCATTCCACCAAAATGCGCGAGATTTTTGATGAGTACGACAAGCAATGTCAACGCGATGGCGTGGCTGACTTTGCCGAATTGCTATTGCGTTGCTACGAGTTGCTGGAACGCGATACCAATATCCGTGGCCATTACCAAAGCCGCTTTAAATATATCTTAGTGGACGAGTTTCAAGATACCAACCGCCTGCAATATTTATGGCTAAAACTGCTCGCTGGTGAAGACAACTGCATGTTCGCTGTGGGCGATGATGACCAATCCATCTATGGCTTCCGGGGTGCACGCGTGGGCAATATGCGCGACTTTGAAAAGGATTTCAAAGTACAGAATGTTGTAAAGCTAGAAGAAAACTACCGCTCACACAGCAATATTCTAGATGCAGCTAACGCGATTATTTCACACAATAATAACCGCTTAGGTAAGAACTTATGGACTAGCGCAGGCGCGGGTGAACCTGTGCGTGTGTACGATGCTTATAACGATACCGATGAAGCACAATTCATCGTCGATGAAATTAAAATGCTGCATTGCGAGGGCACATCATTAGGTGAGATTGCCCTGCTCTATCGCTCCAATGCGCAGTCACGCATTTTAGAACAAGCACTGTTTAACGCCAACTTGCCTTATCGTGTGTATGGCGGTTTACGCTTTTTTGAGCGTGCCGAAATTAAGCATGCACTTGCTTACATGCGTTTAATTGCCAATGCAAATGATGACACAGCGTTGTTGCGTGTCATTAACTTCCCAACACGCGGCATTGGTGCGCGCAGCCTAGAACAGTTACAAGAAGTTGCTCGCGCAGAAAACTGTAGCATCTGGCAAGCAGCGATTAACAAAGTCGGTAACGGTAAGCTTGGCGCTAAAGGCATAGAAGGCTTTGTCGCCCTGATTAGACAGATGGTTGACAATGCTTACGGCATTAGCCTGCGTGAGCTGACTGAGTTAGCCATCACCATGTCTGGTTTAGTCGCCCATTATGAGAATGACAAAGAAGGTGAAGACCGTATAGAAAACTTGAAAGAGTTGGTGACTGCTGCCGTATCGTTTACCAACCGAGATTTTGGCAACCACAACAATGTGGATGGCGAAACCGAACAAGATTTACTCACACAATTTCTAAGCCATGCCAGCCTAGAAGCAGGTGAGCACCAAGCAGACGTCGGGCGCGAAGCTTTGCAGTTAATGACAGTGCACGCCTCCAAAGGCCTAGAATTTAAAGCTGTATTTATCAGCGGCTTAGAAGAAGGCTTATGTCCGCATGAGCAAAGTTTGTTTGAGAATGCAGGCTTAGAAGAAGAGCGCCGCTTAATGTATGTAGCGGTCACTCGCGCCAGACAAAGACTGTATTTAAGCCACGCACAGAGTCGCATGCTGCATGGCAAAGTGCGCTATGGTATTCCATCACGCTTTTTAGATGAAATTCCAGAAGAGTTACTCAAACGCTTAAACAGCAAGCCTGTCGCAAGGTCTGGCAGTAACCGCGACTATAGCGAGTTGCCAGCCATGATGAGTAAGCAACAAAGCAGCAACCAGAAAAGCGCCATGCCGTGGAAAATAGGTCAGCAAGTCGCGCACACTAAGTTTGGTAATGGCGTGATTGTGAGTTACGAAGGCAACGCCAACGACATGCGTGTACAAGTGAACTTTGGTCGTGAAGGCTTGAAATGGTTAGCGCTGGAGTTTGCTAAACTTACGCCGATTTAGCGCCACTTTAGCACCAACTCAACACGCCATTTAATTAGAATGGCGTGTTTTAATCAGCTGATTCTGTGATGTTAAAAACATCCACGTAACTAGTATACAAACTGGTCATCATCACTGGCACAGCCACGATTAAGCCTAAGCCAAACGGAATAATCGCAACCACTAATATCACCATAAAAATCAATCCGTATAACAAAAACGGCAGCATATTTTTTAGGCAGGCAATAAAACTCAGCTTCATTGCTTCTAACACGGTTAGGTTATGCAATCCAATCAGCACAGGTGCATACCAGTAAGCCATCAATATCGGCACAATAAAAAGCATGGCGATTAAAATCGGTAACACCATGGCATTGGCTTGCGCAGGGCTAACTTCTTGGCCTTTCATTATCAATTCAAGAGTATCTTTATCTAACGTTAAAACCACCATCACCATAATCACTAGCAGGCTCAACATATAAACACCGCCTACAGCAATCAGCTGTGCGGTATTTTTCTTAAAGCCTTCAAATAAATGATTGATTTCCAAATCTTGCTTTAGCACTAGCGCTTTGCAGCCCCACATCATCCCTGCCGCAAAGACAGGGGCTAACAATGTGGTGACTACAGAGCCAATCACTGGGATGAATGAGATAGGAATAATAATCGCTAAATAAATCAGCAAAATCACAATCCACATCACTGGGTTGGCTTTAAACAAATTAAAGCCGCTCACAATCCAAACCCAAGCATTGCCTGCTGGAACTTGTCGGCTCTCTAAAGTTGTACTGATTGAGTTTTCTGTCATGATATTTTTCTCTATTTTGACTTGGCTAAACTAGTGCGCAATTTCAAGATTCTTTGAAAATGGTTAGGGTCTTTTGCATGTGTCAGCTCGCCCGCTTGCGGATAGATTTGATCATACAAACGTGACAGCCAAAAACGTAAAGCAGCAATGCGCAGCAAGGCTGGCCATGCAGCATGTTCAGCTGACGTAAATGGTCTCACCGCTTGATAAGCATTGAACATAGCCTCTAGCCTCGGCGTATCTAAACTACCATCGGCATTCACACACCAGTCATTGACGGCAATCGCCAAATCGTAAGCCAGCAGATCGTGGCAAGCATAATAAAAATCAATCAAACCGCCGATTTCATTGCCATCAAACAATACATTATCACGGAACAAATCCGCGTGAATCACGCCCATAGGCAATTCTGCTGTATCAAGCTCAGCTTGAAATGCTAAAGTCTCATTTAATAATTGTTGATCTGCTGCTGGCAAATGCGGTAACACTTGCGTTGCAGTTTTAACGCGCCAATCCATACCACGCTGATTGTGACTATCATGTTGCGGAAATTCCGCTTCAAAAGATTGACCTGCAATATGCATTTTTGCCAATACTGTGCCTACTGCGGCGCATTGTTGCACATTAGGCGCCTCAATATCACCTCCGTTTAAGCAACTAATTAAAGCCGCTGGCTTTCCATTAAGCATATGTAAACTATTGCCAGATTTATCTGCAATTGGCTTAGGGCAAGGAATACCGTGTGCCGCAAGATGGCTCATCAAGTCAATAAAATACGGCAGCTCTTCTAACGTATTGTGCTCAAATAAAGTCAGTACGAACTTATTTTGAGTGCCATTATGTTGAGTTGTGACGAAGTAGTTTGTGTTAGTAATACCAGATGAAATACCTTTTAGCTCTACAAGTTCGCCTATTGCGTAATCTTGCAGCCAAGTTTGTAATTGTGGAATGCTGACTGAGGTAAATACTGACATAAATTAGAGTATGGATTTGAGGGTTGTAAAATTATTAATAGGTAGCTAGAAATTGAGGAGATTAAATAAATAAAGAGGGCGATATACCCTCTTTATTTTTATAGTAGTGGTTTCATTAGAACCTAAAAATCGTCCACTTAGGAATACTCATAGGCTGGCTTGGCCCATCATTCACCCAACCACCATTTTGGTCTTCTTTGTGCATGTAATACGGTACACCGTGGGCTGGCGTAATTTTCATCATGTAAAGCTGACCGTTAATGCGATACTCCTCAATCGTCTCACCTTTTTTCTTGATGATAGTGACTTGCGGCTCATCGGCATTATCTTCATTGGTAATGGCAGGTGGTGGAATATCTTCTAATGGCTGTAAATCAGCAGGTGGTGTTTTGGCTTTCGGTGTTTCCGCAACAGCCAATGACGGCAGCTGCGCCACACCCAGCACTAGTAAAAGTGCTACATTTTTCCAGATAATACTCTTAGAGATCTTACGCATGGCCTGACACCTATTCTTTAAAATTGAATCGAAACCTGATGTGTTGATTTTAGCAAATTACACGCCAATATAACGCATTTACTATAAATAAAGCTGCACACGCTCTTCATCCGCAGACAATTTGAATCCACGCGTTTCATAATGTTTGAATATCGCCTCGACAACGTCTTTTGGCTCATCAATCACTTGGATTAAATCTAGATCCTCTGCCGAAATCATTTTTTCATCGACTAAAGTCGTTTTAATCCAATCTACCAAGCCGCGCCAAAACGCTTCACCTACCAAAATAATCGGCATTTTCAAGCTCTTGCCAGTTTGCACTAAGGTAATCGCCTCCATCACCTCATCCAAGGTACCAAAGCCACCAGGCATTACCACATAAGCACTGGCATACTTTACAAACATGACTTTACGCATGAAAAAATGCTTAAAATTCTGGCTGATATCTTGATAAGAATTGCCCGTTTGCTCATGAGGCAATTCAATGTTCAGACCTATGCTAGGCGACTTTCCTGCGAATGCACCTTTATTAGCAGCCTCCATAATGCCAGGGCCACCGCCTGAAATCACGCTAAAACCCGCGTCACTAAGCAAACGTGCAATGTCTTCAGTAAGCTTGTAATAAGGGTGGTCAACTGGCGTACGCGCGCTACCAAAAATAGAAACCGCTGGGGTAATTTCTTTCAGGCGCTCCGTAGCATCCACGAATTCTGCCATAATCTCGAATGCATGCCATGACTCATGGCCAGTTTGGTGTTGCCCACGCACATCTGGGTCAGCAAGTTTTGGAATTTTTTTTGTAATCGACATAATCTAACTTTCTTAATTTCGCCTACTTGGTTTTATTTTTACCTTAAAAATTCAAAGGTTTAAGTGAGGCTAGGCGCAAAACTTTTTTAAGACGAGCCGCATATGTATTATTATGCAAACGGCTTAAAGAAGTTGGCAACAACGCATCGCGACAACCTTTGGATTTTTATATGAAAACTTTGTTATTAGTTGATGGTTCATCTTACCTGTATCGTGCTTTTCACGCTATGCCTGACTTACGAAATAGCCAAAATGAACCTACCGGTGCAATACAAGGTGTGCTCAATATGTTGCGCCGTTTACACAAAGATTATCCTAGTGATTATAGCGCCTGCGTTTTTGATGCAAAAGGCAAAACTTTTCGTGATGATATTTATGCAGAATACAAAGCGAATCGCGCCAGCATGCCTGATGATTTACGTTTGCAAATTGAGCCGCTGCATGAAGCGATTAAAGCCATGGGTTGGCCGCTTATTGTGGAATCTGGCGTAGAGGCAGATGACGTGATTGGCGCACTGGCGAAACAAGCTGAGCGCGAAGGCATTCGGACGATTATTTCAACTGGCGATAAAGATATTTCGCAGTTGGTGAATGAACACATTACCGTGGTAAACACCATGCGCGATGCTTTCAGGCGTACCGATGATGTACTAGATATTGCTGGCGTTGAGAATAAATTTGGCATTCCGCCCAGCTTAATGGTCGATTACCTAGTGCTGATTGGCGACACCTCAGACAACGTGCCCGGCGTCGAAAAAGTTGGTCCTAAAACCGCTGTGAAATGGCTAAAGGAATATGGCTCACTAGATAACATCGTCGCTAATGCAGATAAAATCACAGGTAAAGTGGGTGAAAATCTACGCGCGGCGCTGGGTTGGTTGCCGACTGCACGCGAACTTATCACTATTCGCTGCGATGTGGGCATACAAGAGAATTTAAGCGACCTCTCCCCGCAAACCATTGATAAAGCCAAACTTGCTGAACTATTTGACCGCTTTGAATTTAAAAGCTGGCGCCGTGAACTGGAAAACATGCAAGATAATGCGCCCGTGCCTACTTCAGGCAACGTGACTGCAAAATTTCCAACCTCACAAATTCAGCCCACACAAACAGCCGATATGTTTGCAGTCACACAATTTACAGCTAATACCAGCCGTAACTTTGAGACCATTTTAACGAATCAGCAACTAGATACTTGGTTGGCAAAACTGCAAACTGCCAAATTGATGTGCTTTGATACCGAAACCACTTCGCTAGACCCAATGACAGCAAAAATTGTCGGCATGTCATTTAGCGTAGAGGCTGGCAGCGCGGCTTATTTGCCGCTAAAACATGATTACTTTGATGCGCCAGAGCAATTAGACTTTGTAGAAACACTCGCGAAAATCAAACCGATTTTAGAGAACGCTGCCATTAAAAAAGTTGGGCAAAACTTTAAATATGATCAACATGTTTTAGCTAATCACGGCATTGCGCTCAATGGCATTGCGCATGACACCATGCTGGAATCTTACGTATTCGAATCGCACAAAACACATGGCATGGATGCACTCGCCGAACGCCATTTAGGCATACAAACCATCTCATTTGAAGAAGTCGCAGGCAAAGGCGCAAAACAAGTCACGTTCAACCAAGTGACGGTAGAAGTTGCAAGTGAATATGCCGCAGAAGATGCGGACATTACACTGCAATTGCACCAAGCCATGTACCCACAAATCAGCACAGATGCGAAGCTAGATTTTATTTATAGCCAAATTGAAATGCCAAGCTCGCAGATTTTATTCACCATAGAACGCAACGGCGTGCTGATAGACCGCGACATGCTGAATATTCAAAGCAATGAAATCGGTGCAAAACTTGTAGCGTTAGAAAACCAAGCCTATGAACTGGCTGGGCAGCCATTTAACTTAGGTTCACCTAAACAACTGCAAGAGATTTTGTTTGATAAGCTTGGCATTAAACCTACCAAAAAAACGCCATCTGGCGCCCCTAGTACCGATGAAGACGTATTGCAAGAGTTAGCATTAGACCATCCATTACCCAAAGTATTATTGGAATATCGCGGCTTGGCAAAACTCAAATCCACTTACACAGATAAACTGCCAAAAATGATTAACGCGCAGACGGGTCGTGTTCACACCAGTTACAACCAAGCGGTGGCAATTACAGGCAGATTAGCGAGCTCAGACCCTAACTTGCAGAATATCCCTGTGCGTTCGGCAGAAGGTCGGCGTATTCGCGAAGCATTTATTGCACCAAAAGGTTCGCACATTGTTTCTGCCGATTACTCACAAATCGAACTGCGCATCATGGCACATCTATCGAAAGACGAAGGCATGCTAGCCGCCTTCGCCAATAATGAAGACATTCACCGCCATACAGCAGCCGAGATTTTTGGCGTAGAGCGCGAAAATGTAGATAGCGAACAACGCCGTTACGCCAAAGTCATTAACTTTGGCTTGATATATGGCATGAGCGCATTCGGCTTAGCGCAAAACCTCAACATAGAACGCGGCGCCGCTGCGAGCTATATAGAACGCTACTTCGCCCGCTACCCAGGCGTGCGCGAATACATGCAAAATACCCGAGAAATCGCCAAACAAAAAGGCTATGTAGAAACCTACTTCGGCCGCAGATTATGGGTGCCAGAAATCAACAGCCCAAACGGTACGAGAAGAGCTGGCGCAGAACGCGCCGCTATCAACGCACCTATGCAAGGCACTGCGGCAGACTTGATTAAACTCGCGATGATTGCCGTAGATAAATGGCTACGTCATGAAAAACTACAGACAAAACTCATCATGCAAGTACACGATGAATTGGTACTAGAAGTGCCAGATAATGAGCTGGAATTGGTAAAACAGAAATTGCCAGAGTTGATGCAGAATGTGGCTAAGTTGGATGTGCCGCTGTTAGCAGAAGTTGGGGTGGGTAGTAATTGGGAAAGTGCGCATTAGGTAACTTTAACAAGCACAATAAATTAGTAATGTCTGATTTAAGTATCCCTTTTTAGATAAAAAATTAGCAAGCCATCAAAGATTGATAATGAACTTAAATGTAATTGCATAGCCGACCTTGCAACGCTTACCCCGTGGTCAAACAAGTTACTAATACTACACCCGCCATAACCGTCATTCCCGTGAAAACGGGAATCCATTTTGAACTTAGCTCTCAATGAAACAACCTTGCGTTTACATCCTAAGCAACCAAGTACGCGGTACTTTGTATATTGGCGTGACCAGCAATTTAATTCAGCGTGTGTGGCAACATAAGCAAGGCCTAATAGATGGTTTTAGCAAACAACATGAGCTGCACCTTTTGGTTTATTTTGAGCAATTTGATGACATGACGAATGCGATTACGCGTGAAAAACAGCTTAAAAAGTGGAATCGTGCTTGGAAAATTGAGTTGATTGAAAGTGTGAATGTTGACTGGCGAGATTTGTATTTAGATTTGATTGGTGGCTAAAGTCAAAATGGATCCCCGCATGCGCGAGGATGACGAAGTTTGAAAGATGTATGGGCTAAACAATTAACCGTGGAACTTCAGCGTTTTTAACTTTAAGCCCCCGGCTACCGCGCCTGCGCTTCTCGGCTTTATGGAAGTTTCAGCAAGCGGCTGTTTGAGAGAGGTGCGTTTCTGTTTGCCGCCCATGAAGTGGAACAGCGCGGGAAATAAGTTGCCCTCCTACAAATCGAACATTACGGATGCGGCGGAGGCTGATGCCCAATTGGTGCCCCATTAGATTCATAGCCTCTTTCATCATAAGTTTGGTTATAACTTGCCTCGCTATTCACTGGTGCGACTGCAACACTTATACGAATTGTATCTCTCGGACGCTCATAGGTAGTGGTACTAAAGCTTCTACCGTTGTAGCTGTAGTTGACTAAATATCCACGTGAAACTGTTTGCCAGTTATCCACCAAAGTACAACGATCAACTGGCCGCTCTGTTGTTTGCGTATTGTTATTTTGGTTATCAATGCGGTCACCTGCAATAGCACCTACGCCCGCCCCAACTGCTGCAGCGGCAACACGCCCATTACCGCGGCCAATTGTGCTACCGAGTAGTGCCCCTGCTACACCGCCAATAATAGAGCCGCCTACAGAGCGATCACCATTAGAGTAAGTTTCGCGCGCGTACTCAGTGTGGCACTGCTGCGTTGGTGTGTTGATGCGTTCAAACTGAGGCGTAACAGAAAGCACTTTTGCTTGATCGTAATAATGATCGCCAGCGTCTTGCCCTGCCACGGCGGTGCTGATAACGTTAGTGGCAAATATGGCTAAGATGATTAAAGACTGTTTTTTCATCATTTTTCCTTTGAATAAAATCACTCTTGGCTAAGAGTTTATGAAGCTAAATTATTAAGTAAAATGGTAAATCAAATAATCGTGATTGCATCTAGCTAACTAAGTAAAGCTATGTAATAAAGCGTTAAGAAATGCAAAGATGTTAGTCAAGCGACCTCAACATAATTCATTTTTTGTCATGTGTAGCGGGCATCCTAAGTACTGCAGACACGCCAATACCCTTCACTATCAGCTCTACTAACAACAGTTTGAAGCCATCTACTTAAGAGAGCAAGGCCAATGAAACAATTAACTTTAAAAGCAACAATGCTTACAGCGATCATGGCTTTTGCCACATCATTTGCTTTTGCTGAAGATGCCAATACTTGGTTAAATGATGGTGCAGCATCACTTGCGGAAGTTAAAAAGTTATTACCAAACGGTAATCATGCCAAAAACGTGATTTTGTTTTTAGGTGATGGTATGGGTATTTCAACCATTACTGCGGCACGTATTTTTGAAGGTGAGCAAAAGGGGTTAGACGGCGAACGCAACAAGTTAGCTTTTGAAAAGCTACTCTGCCAATCAACAAACTCCTAATTCAGAACCAACCATGACAGCGATTGTATCTGGTGTAAAAACTAACGATGGTGAGTTATCTATCAACCAATCTGTTGTGCGCTCAGAGCCAAACAATGCAGTGATTCAAGCCAATAAAGTGACAACCATTCTTGAGCAAGCAGGTGATGCAGTGTACAGCAAACTGCTCGCGCGGGCCGCATTGAAGATATGACTGCAGTTAATACTGAAGACCCTTTCCACCAAGAAGTAACTGTGCCTTCGCAGGGTGGCGAAACTCACTCGGGTGAAGATGTTGCGATTTTTGCAGGCGGCCCTAAAGCATACTGAATACATGGTATTCAAGAACAAAGCTACATTGACCAAGTCATGAAAGATGCAATTGGTTTTTAATTGACTGTGGCTTGACTATCGCTCGCACTCGCCGCTTCTTGCATTGTAAAGTCAAAGTGGCGCACGACATTACGCCCTGCCCTTTTTGCCGCATACATAGCAATATCTGCGTGTTTAAGCAGCTCTTCATGTGAGCTACCATGGTCGCCAAACAGTGCGATGCCTATGCTAGGTGTGCTGCTATGTTCAAGTGTATTGAGCATATAGGGAATATTGAGCGTTTCTATGATTAAGTCTGCCACTTTCTCTACCTGCTTAGTCGCTTCGTCTATATCATCACTTAAATCTTCTAACATGACGACAAATTCATCGCCACCTAAACGCGCAACGGTATCGCTTTCTCGCACACATCGTAGCAATCGTTCAGCAACTTTTTTCAAGAGCAAGTCGCCCATATCATGCCCCAGCGTGTCGTTGAGCATTTTAAAATGGTCCAAGTCTAAGAATAGTAATGCACCTCGTCTTCCTGAACGAGCACTTACAGCTAAGGCATGATCAAGCCGATCAAACAATAATCGACGATTGGGTAAATTTGTGAGTTGGTCATAAAAAGCCAGTTGTTTAATTTCACTCTCTCGTTTGACCGCATTAAAACGTAACATGATATTTTCAGTCATATTACGGTTAAAGTTACGTATGCTGGCAATCATGTAACCAACATAAATAAAGCCTGCGACACTAATAGCAATGGAAATTTCATCACCAAACCAGAATGACCTAAGGAGCATGGGCACTAAAGATAATAAGGTATAAGACATGGCACAAATAATGTCTGCCGAATAAGAAACAACTGCGCCAGCAGACAATCCTGCTAGCATATAAATCACAAACATTTGATGCCTTGGTTCATCTGGTGTGAACATGAAGAAGCTGACTGAGCCCCACAACAGGCTACTCACTACAACACCTAATCGAAATTTATTGAGTCGATTTTCTATTGTTTTAAAATCAGTGCTTGGCTTGCGCAAACAGTTTAGGGTGAATGCTAAACGAACGGCATTTATAGCTATTGAAGAGACTAACCAAGCAATTAGCAACTCATAAGAAGCATTATCTTTTTGCATATATGCAAGAATAATTGCCATACTTGTACTAGCCAGCATTGTTCTGACATTGGAAGCTAAAATCTGCTCTAGCTGCGCCGCTTTTACGGCAGTTTTTTTATTTATATCGTTCATTTGACTTGGTTTTTACAAAGAACTAAAGTTGATTTTATATTGCTACTGTTACATTATGTAACATGCGTTGGCTTTGCTCAATCACTTTGTCCATTTTATGGAATTAGCTCAGTAATTTTGTCCATTTTATTAAAATGGATTTATTGCACTTTTAAGAAAAAATCACTCAATGCAAAATTTCGGCATATACATCATCGGCGACGAAATCCTCTCTGGAAAACGAAAAGACGCCCATCTTAGTAAAATCATCGAACTGTTTTCCGCACGCGGATTGCAGCTTGCTTGGGCAAATTACTTAGGCGATATTCCAGAACAAATTACCAGTTCACTCAAAGCCAGTATGGCAAGAGGTGATGTTGTGTTTAGCTTTGGCGGCATAGGCGCAACGCCTGATGACTTTACACGGCAATGTGCGGCAGATGCGGCAGGTGTAGCCATTGAACGTCACGTGGGTGCAGTAGCTGAAATTGAAGCGCAATATGGTGAAAGTGCCTATCCCAAGCGCGTGCTGATGGCGGACTTTCCAAAAGGTTGTGATTTAATTCCCAACCCAATTAATCGCGTTGCCGGCTTTAGTATTCATCAACATTATTTTGTGCCGGGCTTTCCTGAAATGGCGCACCCAATGGTGGAATGGGTATTAGAAACCTATTACTCGCATTTATTTCATACGCAAAATTATGTAGAAGATTCAATTTTAGTGAGCGAAGCTGGCGAGAGTGATTTAATTGATTTAATGAACCACATGCTGTCGCAATACCCTATGTTGAAGCTATTTAGCTTGCCCAAAAGCAACCAACGCAGAACCACGGAGCTAGGGATGAAAGGTGAGTCCGAGCAAGTAAAGCTTGCAATGGACGCTCTAAAATCTGGCGTCACTGCGCTGGGCTACCCTTGGGCAAATATATAAATGGAATGCAGAGCAGACTGTGGCGCATGTTGCACTGCGCCATCGATTAACAGTCCAATTCCAGGTATGCCTCAAGGCAAACCTGCTGGCATGCGATGCGTGCAGTTAGATATTAAAAACCGCTGTATGATTTTTGGCAAGCCTGAACGCCCTGCGTTTTGTGCAAGTTTGCAGCCAAGTTTAGAAATGTGTGGGAATGACCGTGAGCAAGCTATGATTTGGCTGACTAATTTGGAAGTGCTCACTAAACCAAATTAGTTACCCATTAAGCATTGTTGAAGTTAATTTGCCTAAATTCCAGCATCCTTAATTTTTAACATCAACCGTTTCCTTCATCAACATCACTGCAACAAAACTCACTAAAGCCATCGTTGAAACATAATAACCAACCCAAGCTAAACCACCTTTATCTACCAACAACTGCGAGATAAAAGGCGCAGTAGAAGCCCCTAAAATTCCACCTAAATTGTAAGACAAACCCGCGCCTGTATAACGCACAGCTACGGGAAACTGCTCTGGCAAAAAAGCGCCCATCGGTGCAAACGTTGCCCCCATTAAGAGTAAGGCGATGGCTAAAAATAAGGTAATCAAAAAACTTGAACCACTCGCCATTAACGGGCTAAGTGTAAATCCTGCTAATACCGCTAAAAAACAGCTTACCAACAATACTGGCTTACGCCCGAATTTATCACTCAAGTTTGCTGAAACTGGCGTAATCACTGCCATGAATAGCACAGCAATACACAACATTTGTAGAAAATCAGCACGCGGAATGTTGAGCGCTTTAGTGCCAAAGCTTAGGCAAAACACGGTGGCGGTATAAAACAAGTTGTAGCAAACGGTCATCGCCAACGCGCCTAGTAATACAGGACGCCAATGCTCGCTCAATAAAGATTTGATAGGTGTTTTGAGTGTTTGGTGTTGTTGTAGAGCCTTAGCAAAAGCGGGTGTTTCAGCCAATCTAAAACGCACATACAACCCAAGCAAAACTAACAAAGCACTTGCGAAAAACGGAATACGCCAACCCCATGCTTTAAATTCATCTTCAGATAAATATAGTGTTAAAGCCAGAAAACTTAAGGTAGCCAGCAAAAAACCTATCGATGGACCTAGTTGTGGAAACATGCCAAACCAGCCACGCTTATCTGCTGGAGCGTTCTCCGTGGCTAGGAGTGCCGCACCGCCCCATTCACCACCCAAGCCTAAACCTTGCCCAAATCTTAATAGACACAGCAACACGGCAGCCCAAGTACCTAAAGTTTCATAGCCAGGCAAACAACCAATCAACAAAGTAGAAATCCCCATCAACAATAATGAGGCTGCTAAAGTCGCTTTGCGTCCGATGCGGTCACCAAAGTGGCCAAAAACAATCGCACCTAACGGTCTTGCAATAAAGGCGATTCCGAATGTTAAAAAAGCGCTCAAAGCCTGCACAGCAGGGTCGCTTGCAGGAAAAAACACTTGCCCAATCACCAATGCTGACGCCATAGCGTAAATATAAAAATCATAAAACTCAATCGCTGTGCCAATAAAGCTGGCAAAGGCAATATGCGTAGTTGATGGACTTCTGACAGGCAAGTTTTGATTGTTCAAAGTGTGGCTTTCAAATGGCTTATTGTGTGGCTTGTTGCGTATATGCATCAGCATTATACAAACTTAGCATCATTCGAAAAATTTAAGTTTTCTGAGACCTCATTTGCGTATAAAATAGGCAGTTCGCTCTAAATAATTCAAAATTGCTAAAAAACTAAATATAAATGCAAATCGGCTCACACATTTTAAAGAATAACCTGATCGTCGCCCCTATGGCAGGTGTGACGGACAGGCCTTTCCGCCAGCTATGTAAAAAAATGGGCGCGGGGTTGGCTGTGAGTGAAATGGTGACATCTAACTCACTGCTTTACGGTAGCGAAAAAACGTTACGCCGAGCCAATCACGAAGGCGAAGTTGACCCGATTTCAGTACAAATTGCTGGTGCTGACCCACAAATGATGGCTGAGGCAGCGCGACATAACGTAGATAATGGCGCACAGATTATCGACATTAATATGGGCTGCCCTGCCAAAAAAATCTGTAATGTGATGGCCGGTTCCGCCTTACTTAAAGATGAGCCACTGGTTGCTCAAATTTTAAGAGCAGTCGTCAATGCCGTTGACGTACCAGTGACCTTGAAAATTCGTACGGGCTGGGATAAAAACAACCGCAATGCCGTGCAAATCGCCAGAATAGCGGAAGATTTAGGCGTTCAAGCCTTGGCTATGCATGGCCGTACGCGCGCCTGCTTGTACACTGGCGATGCTGAATATGACACGATTGCAGCCGTGAAACAGGCCATCAAAATCCCACTCATTGCCAACGGCGATATTACCACCCCAGAAAAAGCCAAATTCGTGCTGGATTACACAGGTGCAGACGCCGTGATGATAGGTCGCGCAGCACAAGGCAGACCTTGGATATTCCGCGAAATTGAGCACTTCATCAAAACTGGTGAACATTTACCGCCACCTGAAGTGACTGAAATTCGCACCGTGATGTTGGCGCATCTACACGATTTATATGATTTTTATGGCGAACTGACGGGCATGCGCATGGCGCGCAAGCATATTTCTTGGTACACCAAGGGTTTAAAAGACTCAGCGAACTTCCGCCATAACATGAACACACTGCAAACTATAGATTTGCAGCTTGCCGCGATTGATGAGTTCTTTGATCATCTGCAAAGTCGCGATCACCGTTTGCAATACGACGACTCTACAGACGACACTAACTCCAATAATCTAGTTCTTAAGGTGGCATAATGAATCCGTGCGAACTCGCTAACAGCGTCACATTATCCTTGGACCAATATTTTAAAGACCTTGATGGTGAGCCTCCGCACGCCTTATATGACATGGTATTGGCATGTGTTGAAAAGCCATTACTTGAATACACATTGCAATACTCCGGCGGCAACCAAAGTAAGACGGCAGAAATACTAGGGTTAAATCGCAATACCCTACGTAAAAAAATGCAGCAATACAAAATCGAATAAACAGTACAAAACACCCAACTCCAAATAATCACTTTCTTCTCTAGAGCTTTCAAATGGCAACTATTAAACGTGCGCTTATCAGCGTTTCAGACAAATCAGGTATTTTAGAATTAGCGCAGGCTTTAACTAAATTAAACGTAGAAATCTTATCGACTGGCGGCACTGCAAAACTATTCCGCGATAATCAAATTCCTGTGATTGAAGTCAGTGATTACACTGGTTTTACTGAAATGTTAGATGGCCGTGTAAAAACGCTACACCCTAAAGTACATGGCGGTATTTTAGGTCGCCGCGACTTACCTGAACATGTAGCCGCGATGAAAGAAGCCAACATTCCGAATATCGATATGGTGGTAGTCAATCTTTACCCGTTTGAAGCCACTGTTGCAAAGCCAAACTGCACACTTGAAGATGCGATTGAAAATATCGACATCGGCGGTCCAGCTATGGTGCGCTCTGCTGCTAAAAACTGGAAAGATGTTGCAGTGTTAACTGATGCAAGCCAATATGCAAATGTCGTGAGTGAACTGAAAAGTACTGGTGGCGCGCTAGCAGAAGCGACAACTTTTGCGCTGTCAGTTGCAGCATTTAATCGCGTGTCGCAGTACGATGCAGCGATTAGCAACTATTTATCTGCGATTGATTACGCCGCCAGCATGGCGAACAATCAACCTGTCACTCACCAATTTCCTGCACAAAGCAACACGAACTTTGTCAAAGTACAAGACTTGCGCTACGGCGAAAACCCGCATCAACAAGCGGCTTTTTACCGCGATTTATACCCAGCGCCTGGCTCATTGGTGACTGCGCAACAATTGCAAGGTAAAGAATTAAGCTTTAACAATATTGCAGATGGCGATGCCGCTTGGGAAGCCGTAAAAAGCTTTGACACTACCGCTTGCGTTATCGTAAAACACGCTAACCCATGTGGCGTTGCGCTTGGTGCAACAGCTTTAGATGCATATTCAAAAGCATTCCAAACAGATCCAAGCAGTGCTTTTGGCGGCATCATCGCTTTCAATACAACCGTGGATAAAGCTGCTGCAGAAGTCGTCAGCAAACAGTTTGTTGAAGTACTGATTGCACCTGATTACACGGCAGAAGCATTGGCAATTTTTGCTGCAAAAGCTAACGTTCGTGTACTTAAAATTGCATTGCCTACTGGCGGCGCAACTGCTTGGGAACAAGGTCGCAACTCACATGAAAGCAAACGTGTGGGTTCTGGCATCCTTATCCAAACAGCTGACAATCACGAAATAAGCCAATCTGATTTAAAAATCATCAGCAAAAAACAAGCAACACCGCAACAAATGGCCGATATGTTATTTGCTTGGCGCGTGGCGAAATATGTAAAATCAAACGCGATTGTTTTCTGCGGTAACGAAATGACTTTAGGCGTTGGCGCAGGTCAAATGAGCCGCATCGACAGTACGAAGATAGCGATTATCAAAGCGCAAAATGCAGGTTTAAGCTTGCAAAATTCAGTGGTCGCTTCTGATGCATTCTTCCCGTTCCGCGATGGTATTGATGCGCTGGCGGAAGCTGGTGCAAGCTGCGTGATTCATCCAGGTGGCAGTATGCGTGATGAAGAAGTGATTGCCGCAGCCGATGAACACGGCTTAGTAATGGTAGTGACAGGCATTCGTCATTTCAGACACTAATAGCAAATAAACATTTAAGGTAAAGCTAACAATATGAAAGTAATGGTCATTGGCAGTGGTGGTCGCGAGCATGCGCTTGCTTGGAAAATTGCGCAGAATAAAGAAGTTAGCCGCGTCTATGTTGCACCTGGTAACGCCGGCACCGCACTTAACCCTGACATGATCAACGTACCTATTTCTAGCGTACAAGACTTACTAGAGTTTGCCCAAAAAGAACAAATCCAACTGACAGTTGTAGGCCCAGAAGCACCGTTATCACAAGGGGTTGTCGATGTATTTCGTGCCAATGGACTGAAAATTTTTGGTCCGACCAAAGCCGCAGCACAATTAGAAAGCTCAAAAGATTTCGCCAAAGCATTCATGGTGCGCCACAACATTCCCACTGCAGCTTACGCCACGTTTACCGATGCTAAACTCGCGCACGACTATGTCACCGCACAAGGCGCGCCGATTGTAATCAAAGCCGATGGCTTGGCCGCTGGTAAAGGCGTTGTAGTTGCGATGTCAGATGATGAAGCACATGCAGCCATCGATGCGATGCTTTCTGATAACAAGCTAGGCAGTGCTGGCGCACGCGTGGTGATTGAAGAGTTTTTAACGGGTGAAGAAGCCAGCTTTATTGTGATGGTAGATGGCAAAAACATCTTAGCGCTCGCTACCAGCCAAGACCACAAGCGACTGCAAGATGGCGACCAAGGCCCAAATACCGGTGGCATGGGCGCCTATTCACCTGCACCAGTAGTGACTCCTGAAATTCATGCAAAAGTAATGAGAGAAATCATACGCCCAACCGTTGAAGGTATGGCGAAAGACGGCATTCCTTACACAGGCTTTTTGTACGCAGGACTAATGATTTCGCCAGATGGTGGCGTTAAAACTTTAGAGTTCAACTGCCGCATGGGTGACCCAGAAACTCAGCCGATTATGTTGCGTCTGAAAAGTGACTTTGTAGCACTCGCAGAACATGCGGTGAATGGCACACTAGATCAAGCAGAAACTGAGTGGGATAGACGCACGGCGCTTGGCGTTGTCATGGCCTCTGCAAACTATCCAGACACACCAAGATTAGGTGATGAAATCACTGGCTTACCAACAAATTTAGTAGATGCGCATGTGTTTCATGCTGGCACCACACTTAAAGATGGCAAGACATTAACTAGCGGTGGTCGCGTGCTATGTGTTACTGCGTTAGGTGAAACGGTTAAATTCGCACATCAGCAAGCCTATAAAATCATCGACGAAATTAAATTTAATGGCGCACAATATCGCAAAGATATTGGCTATCGCGCGATTAAAGGCTAATGATGAACACAGCCAACACTAGTCATATCGACACTAGCGACATCTACAATTACCTGCAGAAATTGCAGACAAAAATTATAGAAGCCATCGAGTTGGTAGACGGTAAAACCTTCCTGCAAGATAGCTGGCAACGCCCTGAGGGCGGTGGTGGTAACTCTTGCTTGCTTGAAGAGGGCAATGTGTTTGAACGTGCTGGCGTAGGTTTTTCTCATGTATTAGGTACAAAGTTGCCGCCAGCAGCTAGTGTTGCTCATCCTGAAGCGGCTGGTCGTCCGTGGGAGGCGATGGGCGTGTCTTTGGTGTTTCATCCGCGTAATCCATACATCCCAACCGTGCACATGAATGTGCGCTTTTTTATTGCCAAAGCCCAAAATGACAATGAGCAGGACATTTGGTGGTTTGGTGGCGGCATGGATTTAACGCCGTACTATGGTTTTGAAGAAGATGCTGAGCACTTTCATCGCACCAACAAAACCGCATTAGATGCCTTTGATACAAACTTTTACCCAAGATTCAAAAAAGAATGTGACGAATACTTCTATTTAAAACACCGCAAAGAACCGCGTGGAATTGGTGGTATTTTTTATGATGATTTTAGCGAATTAGGTTTTGAACGTAGTTTCGATTTCCACCGCGCAGTCGCGGATTCATTCCTGCAAGCTTACTTGCCTATCGTGCAACGCCGCAAAGATACACCTTATGGCGAGCGAGAGCGTGATTTCCAAGCTTATCGTCGCGGCCGTTACGTCGAATTTAATCTAATCTACGACCGTGGCACGATTTTTGGACTTCAATCTAATGGTCGTACTGAGTCTATACTACTGTCTATGCCCCCAATCGTTAAATGGCGTTATGACTGGAAACCAGAAGCTGGTAGCGCAGAAGCTAAGTTGTATACAGATTTTTTAATCGATAAAGATTGGCTTTCAATCACTTAACTTATAAGCACCTATGTGATGACCCATGACAAGAATTTCTACAGAAATTAAAGCCGAAGTTAAATCTCAGGCGCAAGATTTACTCAATTTTATTGACGCCAGTCCTAGTCCTTGGCACGCGGTGGATAGCGTTGCGAAACTATTAAAAGAAAATGGCTTTAAGCCGCTCATAGAAAATCAACCATGGCAGTTTAAAAAAAATGGTCGCTATTATGTGGTACGTGATGGCGCTTCTATTATTGCATTTGTCATTGGCAACCAAGCGTTAGCCGATACTGGTTTTCGTATTGTCGGCGCGCATACCGATTCACCCGGCCTGCGCTTAAAACCTAAAGCAGCATTTAGCAGTCAAGGTATTGCTCAACTTGGTGTTGAAGTATATGGCGGTCCTATTTTAGCGACATTTACCGATCGCGACCTAAGCCTGGCTGGGCGCGTGATGGTGCGTGAAGGCAGCTCATACGTAGCACGCCATGTTCAATTTAAAAGCTCCATTGTGCGCTTGCCCAACCTTGCCATTCACATGAATCGCGAAGTGAATGACAAAGGCTTGGTGCTCAACAAACAAACTGGTTTGCCGCTGATTTTTGGTTTTGCTACCGACACCGCTGAGGCACAAACACAACTCACAAACGCACTTGCAAAACAATTAGCCGTAGAGGCTGCGGACATTATCACTTGGGATTTAAGCGTTTACGACACCCAAAAAGGCAGCTTTTGGGGCTTGAATGAAGAGTTTATCGCCAATAGTCAGCTAGATAATTTAGCCTCTTGCCATGCCGCGATTAGCGCTTTATTAGGTAATAAGACTCCCGATAGTACCATTATTTGCGCTCTGTTCGACCATGAAGAAGTAGGCAGTGAAAGCGCAACAGGCGCCAGCGGAAGCTTTATGAGTGATGTGATTACGCGCATTTGCGCCTCAACCAGCACCAGCGCAGAAGACCGTTTGCGCGCACTAGCCAATAGCTTTTTTGTTAGCGCAGATATGGCGCACGCCTATCATCCCAATCACGCAAGCAGTTACGAACCCTGCCACCACGCACTTGTAAACCAAGGTCCCGTGATTAAAACTAACGCAAATCAGCGCTACAGTACCAATGCAGATACTGCTGCACGCTTTATCCAGCTTTGCAAAAGTGCAGAAGTACCTTATCAACAATATGCGCACCGTACTGATTTAGGCTGCGGTAGTACGATTGGCCCAATACTAGCTGCGCAACTTGGGGTAGCGAGTGTAGATGTTGGCAACCCAATGTGGGCAATGCACAGCATACGAGAAAGTGCTGGCGTGCTAGACCATAGTTATATGATTGCTGTATTAAAAGAGCTCTTTAAAAGCTAAATTCCCCACCCTCAGTAATTTTAATTAGCTTTCACGAAAATATTTGTTAGTATTATCCCTAGAGTTTCACAAAACAATAATGGGGATAACGTATGCGCAAAAAGCTTCTTCGCACAAAGGCGATTGTAGTTCACTCAAACAGTGGCCTAAAAAAATGTCTCACTGCCTTTGATTTAGCACTGTTGGGCATAGGATGCGCAATTGGCACCGGGATATTCGTGCTGACGGGTATCGCAGCAGCTACACAATCCGGGCCTGCCGTTATCCTGTCATTTATCATCGCTGGCGTTGCATCTGCTTTTGCTGCACTTTCTTATGCAGAGCTTGCTTCCTCGATTGGAGGGTCTGGCAGCGCTTATGGCTATAGCTATGTAGCATTTGGCGAATTTATTGCGTGGGTAATGGGTTGGATTTTATTACTCGAATATGGGGTAGGTTCAGCTGCAGTTGCTAATGGTTGGGCTGGATATTTCGTCAGTACCTTAGCCAACTTTAACATTTACTTACCCGAAGCGCTTACCAAGGCACCCGTATTAGGCGGTTTAATTAATCTACCTGCATTTGCCATTATTTGGATTTTGACTATTTTGTTGATGGTAGGCGTTAAAGAGAGCGCTCGCTTCAACAACATCATCGTGATCATCAAACTTTCAACTATCGCAATTTTCATCACATTAGCTTCTATGCATCTCAATACCAGTAATTGGCATCCGTTTATGCCTTACGGCTGGTTTAGTACTCTAGAAAATGGTAAAAATATTGGCGTTTTAGCTGGTGCTTCATTGGTGTTTTTTGCCTACTTTGGTTTTGATGCCGTATCGACAGCTGCGGAGGAAGCCAAAAACCCACAACGAGACTTGCCAATAGGCTTAATTGTTTCACTCACTTTCTGCACTATCATTTACATCGTTGTTTCAGCCTTACTTACAGGCATTGTGCCTTACACCGAACTGAATGTATCTTCACCAGTCGCCTTCGCACTTACCAAGATTGGCTATACCTGGGCATCTACACTCGTTGCAACAGGCGTATTGGCGGGGCTCATTACGGTGCTGTTAGTTTTACTATACGGCCTGACCCGTATTCTTTTCGCCATGAGCCGTGATGGTTTGATATCACCAGTTTTCTCAGAAGTGAATCCAGACCGCCAAACACCGACAAAAATTATTCTCATGTGTGGCGCTATCGTTTCTATCGTAGCTGGGTTTATTCCACTTGGCGAACTAGCAGAAACCGTGAATATTGGTACGCTAGCCAGTTTTATCATGGTATGTGTAGGCGTTATAGTGCTACGCAAACGCCAGCCTAATCTTAAAAGACCGTTTAAAAACCCATGGAATCCTTTAATTCCTGTACTTGGCATATTGTCATGCGGCGCACTAATGACATTTTTGCCTGCCGTGACATGGATGAGGTTTGGTATTTGGATTTTGATAGGCATCGTCATCTACTTTATTTACTCTATACATCACAGCAAGTTAAATAAATAATGTCGATTTAAGTAAAACTAGAAATTAAAAAAGCCAGCTTTTTGAGCTGGCTTTTTATTTATTACTTTAGTTAATTAACTAATAGTCATTGAACTAAAATTCTGTAAATTATAGTGACAATACCCAATGAACGATTGTTTTGATATCTTCGTCTTTAACTTGTGGGCTGTTTGCTGGCATAGGCATAGGACCCCAAACACCACTACCACCGGCTTTAACTTTAGCTACTAACTTAGCTTCAGCGCCTTTATCACCTTTGTATTTTGCAGCAACATCTTTATACGCTGGGCCTAAAATTTTTGCATCTACGCTGTGGCAAGCTAAACAGCCACTTTTTTGTGCTAATGCTTTAGCATCTTCTGCGTTTGCTTGACCAGCAACTAACATTGAACCAGCCAAAGCGATTGTTAACATTAAAGCTTTCATGCTATCTCCTTGAATTTACACTTAATAATTAGTTTGCATTTTTTTGCAACGAGCTATGATACCTACAATTTTAATTTAAACAAGTGAGCTTTATCAATTACTTAAAGAATACTCAATAAATTAAATTTTTCATCAAACTTACAACATTATCAACGCTCTGTGAACATATAACGCCCTTATGTATCCACGCGTTGACACCATTTGAAAAGTTTATTGGTTATAGCGTCTCGACTGCGTATTCGGCACTAATCACATGCGTTCTTCCAGGATTAATCACCACCATATTATCCATCGCGTTAGTCGTTTCTACGCAAACCATTTTACGCCATTCATCTGGCGCACCCATGTCTGCCATTTGTGCAGATTTTTCAGCGCCTGGACTCCACACTACTGTGGTATCACTGCCTGATTTTGATACATGAATCAAACGATTGTAGCCTTTATCATGCACCGTACAATCTGAGCTGTGGTTGATAAATACGCGATCAAATTCACCATCAAATGTAAGCGGATTATGCTCCACATGACGTTCGTATTTCAGCATTTTGTCTGAATACACACAATCTTGCAGACCTGTAATTTTCACATTAGCAATATCGCTAATGTTTAAATAAGTATGGAATGCTTCACTAATCACAAACGGATGGTCTGCTTGATTAGTCGTGGCTAAATCAACCCGTAAACGTCGACCAACTGTAATGGTTGCAACGAGTGTATACGGATATGAAAGCTGACGTTTGGCTTCTGGCGTATCGGCCATTTCCAACATAATACGCGTAGCGCCCGTTGGCGTGGCATCGACATCAATCACACGCCAAGGGATAACGCGTGCAAAGCCATGCGGACAAAAAGTACTGTCTGTTGGATGTGCACCAAACCAAGGCCAGCAGATAGGTACGCCACCGCGTATTGAACGACCTTTTACATACCGTGCATTGCTAGAAAGCCATAATACTGGTTGCACTAAAAACTTAGGCTGCCAAGCCATGACATGCGCACCTTGCAGGGCGATTCTAGCTGTACAAAGTGGATTATCCACCTCAAGATATTGCAAGCCACTTTCATCTTGCGTTTGCATCACATGCGCGTGAAGCTTCAAACGCTTCTTAGTTTGAAGCGTATTTGCATCTAATGGGCTAGCTTCTAATGTCTCTGTATTCATCTTATCAATTACTCATTAATTACACAGGTTAATTTATAGGTTTAATTTACAAATAGACTACTTTAGTTTATTTCTCAATTTGGCTCACATCACGCACGGCACCACGCGCAGCGCTGGTACTCATTGCCGCATAAGCACGTAAGGCAGGAGAAACTGCACGCACGCGACCAACTGGTTTCCATGCATCTTTACCTTTAGCTACCATTTTTGCACGGCGATGCGACATTTCTTCATCAGAAACTGCTAAATGAATAGTACGATTTGGAATGTCGATTTCAATCGTATCACCCTCTTCAACCAAACCAATTGCACCGCCTTCAGCCGCTTCTGGTGATGCATGTCCAATACTCAAACCTGACGTGCCGCCTGAAAAGCGACCATCGGTAAGTAAGGCACACACCTTACCTAAATCCTTAGACTTCAAATATGAAGTTGGGTACAGCATTTCTTGCATGCCCGGGCCACCACGTGGACCTTCATAGCGAATCACCACAACATCACCTGCTACTATTTTATCGGCAAGAATTGCTTCAACTGTAGCGTCCTGGCTTTCAAAAATACGCGCACGACCTGTGAACTTAAGAATACTGTCATCCACACCAGCTGTTTTAACAATACAGCCATCTAAAGCAATATTGCCGTACAACACTGCTAAGCCGCCATCTTGTGAGTAGGCATGTTCTTTGTCACGAATACAGCCTTCTGAGCGGTCGTCATCTAAAGTTGGGAAAAGCATGCTTTGACTAAAAGCAATCGTGGTAGAAATACCGCCTGGTGCAGCGCGGAAGAATTTTTTAACATCTTCGTCTTGTGTGACTTTAATGTCCCACTTATCTAAAGCGTCGCCTAAAGTTGCACTATGCACGGTTGGCGTATCACGATGAATCACACCGGCACGGTCTAGCTCACCCAAAATGCCCATCACGCCACCTGCGTGATGTACGTCTTCCATATGGTATTTTTGTGTGGCTGGCGCTACTTTACATACACAAGGCACTTTACGTGAAATATGGTCAATATCACTCATGGTGAAATCAACTTCCGCTTCATGCGCAGCTGCTAACAAATGTAATACGGTATTGGTTGAACCACCCATTGCCACATCTAAACTCATCGCGTTTTCAAACGCTTTGATATTAGCAATGCTACGCGGCAACACTGAATAATCATCTTGCTCGTAATGGCGTTTTGCCAATTCAACAATCAGACGACCCGCCTTTAAGAACAATTCTTTACGTGCACCATGTGTAGCAAGTGCAGAACCATTACCTGGTAGACTTAAACCAAGCGCCTCTGTTAAACAGTTCATTGAGTTTGCGGTAAACATGCCTGAACATGAGCCACAAGTTGGGCAAGCTGAACGCTCGATTGCTTCAGACTTTTCATCGCTGACTTTGCTATCAGCCGCTGCGACCATAGCGTCAACCAAATCTAGCTTCAAGATTTCGCCTTGCCAGTTCACTTTACCAGCCTCCATTGGGCCGCCTGAAACAAATACCACTGGGATATTCAAACGCAGTGCCGCCATCAACATGCCCGGCGTGATTTTGTCACAGTTTGAAATACACACTAGCGCATCTGCACAGTGTGCATTCACCATATACTCGACTGAATCGGCAATCAAATCACGACTTGGTAAGCTATACAACATACCGCCATGACCCATCGCAATACCGTCATCTACGGCAATGGTGTTGAACTCTTTTGCCACGCCGCCTGCGCGCTCAATTTCACGTGCAACTAACTGACCTAAATCTTTAAGGTGTACGTGACCAGGAACAAACTGTGTGAATGAGTTACAAACCGCAATGATAGGCTTATCAAAATCGCCATCTTTCATGCCAGTAGCACGCCACAAAGCGCGTGCACCAGCCATATTGCGGCCGTGAGTAGTGGTTCGAGAACGATAAACTGGCATAGGTAAAAATCCGTAAAATAATGAGTACTATATACAAAGTGTAATTTTAGACCAGATGGCGAAACTAGAGCGGATTAAATATGTTTATTTTTTGAGCATCAACATCAAATTATCTAAACCCACAGACTTGCTAAACAAAAATCCCTGAGCATATTGGCAGCCGTAGCTTTGTAGCAGGCTTGCTTGCGCTTCTGTTTCAACGCCTTCTGCAACCAACTCTTTACCCAAACTTTGCACCATCGCGACAATGGCCTTTACTAATAAGGCATGGCTACGATTAGTCGTAATTTCATTAATAAAAGAACGATCTACTTTGACTTGATGAATTGGAAATTTGTTCAAATAAGCCAAGGCTGAATAGCCTGTACCAAAATCATCAATAGAAATTCTAATCCCTATTTCATCAAAAGCATCTAGCACCCGATGCACTTCGTAAGCATCCTGCAAGAGCAATCCCTCAGTGATTTCAAATTTTATCCAAGAAGGCTCACATTTTGTTTCATCCAGCAGCGCCTTGATTCGCTGCAAAAAATTAAGCTCAACAAATTGCCTAGATGAGAGATTAATAGAAATAGAAATCAGTTCTGTACTGGCTTCGTTAATGATTTTTGCCGCAATAAAACCTTGCTTGATGATCCACTGCCCAATCTCTACAATGAGACCAGACTCTTCCGCTACCTGAATAAAAGATGCTGGAGAAACTTCGCCTAAGGCAGCACTCACCCAACGACACAAGGCCTCTACGCCAATCACGCGCTTGGTCTGCATCTCAATAATTGGCTGAAACTCCAAATACAACTCGTCATTTGAAAGTGCGTATCGCAACGCGGTTTCAATTTCTAATTGATACCGCATGTCCGCTGTTAATGTAGGCGAATAAAACTGGCAATTGTTCCTGCCCTTTTGTTTGGCTGAGTACATGGCTGAATCAGCGTATTTAATCAAATCATCGACGTCACGACTGTCTTTAGGGTAACAGGCGACGCCGATACTGGCAGAGACAAAATAACCTGCCCCAGCAATATAATATGGCTGAACAACCTGCTCTAATAAACTCGCAGATTTAGCAATGAGCGCTTCGGTGCTTTCGTAGCCATGAATCAGTATGGCAAACTCATCTCCACCCATACGCGCAAAGAAATAACTGTCATCCACATTTTGTTTAATGCGATCAGCCACACCTATCAACAACTTATCACCCACGGCATGCCCCATGGTGTCGTTAATTGTTTTAAAGTGATCCAAATCCATAATAAGTACGGCAAACGCGGCCTGATGTTGCTCGGCTCGCTCAATGGCTTTGTTTAATGCTTGATTAAAGAATCTGCGGTTAGGTAAATCAGTCAGCACATCATGAAATGCTAAATGCTCAATAGTCTGTCTATACTCGGCATTCTCAGTAATGTCTGTGGCTATGGTCAGCGCACCCGTCACATTGTGATGCTCATCGTACTCTGGGATCAACTTCACCTGATTGACAGAAAATGCTCCACCATGCTTAGCGTGTATTTCGAACGACTGCTTCTTTTGTGTTTGCATCACTTTTTGTAATCGTTGAGTAAATTCCTTAGCAGACAGATTAAGAATATACGGACTCCACTCCTCTTCAGGTGTTTTAAAAAGGTAAACTTTGTCTGAAACCCCATATTGCTCATCACAATGTGCACTCACAAAAACACGCTTACAATCTAGGTCATATCGCACAATTGTAATTGGCAGGTTCTTGACCAAGGTCATGTAATCTTGCTGACGTTTAGCCACCTGTGCCTGCAGGTATTGCTCTTTAGTAATGTCGCGGGCAAAACCAACTGTGCCAATCACCTCATCGTTCACAACCACACAAGACTTAAAGGTTTCTGCCCAATGTGTCTCGCCATTACTTTTTATAATAGGCTCTACGTGTGTTTTACAAACGCCCGTTTGCATCACTTCTTTATCACCCTCTACATAACTAGTAGCAGCTTCTGCTGAAAAATAATCGTAGTCCGTTTTGCCTTCAAGATCATGCACAGAAAGCTGCTTAGCCACCTTAGCAAAAGCATCGTTACAGGCTAGAAAACGACTCTCTTTATCTTTCATCCACACCATAAATGGAAAGGTATCTAATAAAGCGCGTAAATAATACTCACGCCGTCTGATTTCCTGATTTTCAATTTGCTTATAAAAGCCGTGATCTCGACCTATGGCAAGCACGCCCAAGACCTGATCTTGCTCATCAATAATTGGGGCTATATGCAACAAATCATAGACGTTATATTGCGCGGTTGGACCTTCGCACTCCAAGACAAAAGTCGTAGTGGCGCGCATCTGCATTGCACGTATCATTTGCGCATTCACTTCTTGACTCACACTAGTCCATGCCGCTTCAGCATCGGTATCAGCGTATGCCACATCTAAAGCCAGTAGCGCGGGGTTCTTGTATGCTTGTTTACCATTGCTATCGATAATACAAATGTTGTCTTGCGCGAGCAGAAAAAGGCTTTCACATAGGCTTATATAAGCGGCTAAGCCTTTATCCACATTAAGATTAATCAATTCTGATGTGTTGATGTAAGCATTTGATTCTGACATAAATATCCCAGACAAAAATTGCATCTAATGAGTCATGTTCAATTCAACCATCTAATTAAAATAGTTTGTTATTGATATTCATAATATTTGAACTATACGCCAAATTTATGGACTTTGACTATGCCAATTAAAAGCACACTCTAGATCACAGATGACTTTATAAAGCTGCAATAAAGACCTGTTAAACATCATTACAATTAAATTACCTTTATTTAAACCTTTAAATATTAAAACTTAGGTAAAATTCAGCCTTTACTTAATAGCGCACCTCTCATGTTCGTTCACCCTAGTTTTGACCCTATTGCAATTCACCTTGGTAAGTTTGGTATTCATTGGTACGGATTGATGTACTTAGTTGGATTCTTAGCATTTTTGGGCTTAGGTAAATGGCAAATTAATCACAGAAAATGGCATGGCTGGACCATAGCCATGCTAGATGACGCCTTGTTTTTTGGGGCTTTAGGCGTAATTTTTGGTGGGCGCTTAGGCTACGTGTTGTTCTACCAATTTAGTTACTTTATCCATCACCCATTAGAGATTTTTGCGGTATGGCAAGGTGGCATGAGCTTTCATGGTGGCTTCTTAGGCGTGTTAGTCGCAATGTGGTTATTTGCGCGTAAATACCAAATTAAATGGCTTAACATCATGGATTTTGTAGCGCCACTGGTGCCAATTGGCTTGGGCGCCGGTCGCATGGGTAATTTCATCAACGGTGAGCTCTGGGGTCGCGTTACCAACGCTCAATGGGGCATGGTGTTTCCTAAGGTGGATAATCTATTGCGTCACCCTTCGCAGCTATATGAATTTGGTCTTGAAGGCATCGTGCTATTCTCAGCACTTTGGCTTTATTCATCAAAACCGCGTGAAACTGGCGCGGTTTCGGCTCTATTCTTAATTGGCTACGGCAGTTTTAGGTTTTTAGCTGAATATACCCGCGAGCCAGATGCCTACTTAGGCCTGCTATCTATGGGCTTTAGCATGGGGCAATGGCTAAGCTTGCCTATGATACTGCTTGGTATCTGGATGTGGTTTCAGGCGCAAAAACAACGTTTTAATTAACGCTCTTTAGTCGCTTGGTGATGCCTATGATGAAAATCGAAACCAAGCGATTAAAATCCAACACCTCAATTTAGCTGTTCAACTGCACTTCTAGTTTTCACGTCATTTTCACATCTCACTACAAATTAATACTATTTATAAATCAATAGCTTAATTTTATTCATTTCATGCCGTAAACATGGTATGTACTTTGCATATTGAATTCTGTACGTGACTATTTGAGGTGAGTGAAAATGAAAAACTTATTTGAAGTAATGTTTAAAAGAGACTCTGGATTTATTGAGTTCAAAGCTGAATTTCAGCCTTTGTACGTCAATTCACCTAGCATTTTGAATACTGCAGATGATGCAGAACATGAATTTGAAAAGACTTCTTTATCTAGCGAAACACAGCAAGACGAGATGCAAATTGATAATATTTACAGCAGTTTTTAGCTCACTGCTATTAGTGCTATGGCGTCAAACTATCGGTGCAACTTGTTGTGCTGTTTTGACTGATGCCGATTAATCTCAGTTGTTCGCAGCATTGCATGCTTGGTTTTTTGACCATGCGTACGTTCACGCCAAAGCTTGAAAGAGCTAAGCTTTAAATTGGCGCGCATCACTTTAATCACGCCATCTTGATTAAGACCAAATTGCGCTTCAATCGCCTCAAAGGCGGTTCTGTCTTCCCAAGCCATTTCTATGATGCGCGAAATGTCAGCCTCACTAAAATCAACACTTAACAGCAACGTTTAATCCCTTTCCATTTTTTATCTTGCCACTCTTTAAAAAAAGCTTCTCGGCTTAATGGCATAGGCGTGTCTTCGGCTTGGTCTGTTTGATTAAGGCGATGTACTGAATGGTTTTCTGCAAAATGCTTTAAATATTGTTCGTAAGCATCATCACCAGTCAGACGGCGGACGTAGCGCCAAAAAGCTTTTAATTTTTCTAACATTTCTAATCTCTCACCCAATTCTCGACCAAGCGACTTGGCTCGCGCGACACTTCTGTTAGCGGCAATACTGGCTTGCCTGCTAAATATTTATAAGTCACATAGAGCATATCTGCAATCACCACCCATAGCACGGCAACAAAAAACATCGTTAAATAGGCATCTAGCTGCTGGTTAAATATTAGCTGAGGCGCTACTGCTGCTTTTTCTGGCGTTAATGTACCTGCAGCTAACTTAGTCGCCAGATCATTTGCTGCTGCAAGAAAGCCAACGCGAATATCATCACTGAATATTTTTTGCCATGCTGCGGTGCTAGTCACAAACACTAGCCACACCAAAGGCAGACCTGTAATCCAAGCGTATTTAGATTTCCCAGACTTCACCAAAATTCCCGTTCCTACACATAAGGCAATAGCAGCGAGCATTTGGTTCGCAATGCCGAATAGTGGCCACAAAATATTTACGCCGCCATTAGGATCGATCACGCCGATATATAAGAAATAACCCCAGCCAGCCACCACTAGCGCACTGGTGAAAATAACAGAAGGCATCCAAGAAGTGCGGCCCATTTTTGGCCAAATATTACCCAGCATGTCTTGCAGCATAAAGCGTCCAACGCGCGTACCTGCATCTAGCGTGGTGAGAATGAAAATCGCCTCAAACATAATGGCAAAGTGATACCACAGCGCCAGCATGCTTTTACCAAAAGCATTGCCAAAAATACTTGCCATACCAACCGCCAAGCTTGGTGCGCCACCAGTACGGGCGAACAAGCTGCTTTCACCCATGTCTTTGGCGAGCTGGTTCATTTGCTCTACACTCACGGCAAACCCCCAACTATTGATTTTTGCAATCGCATCAATTGCCTCTTTACCCACCACACCAGCAGGGCTGTTAATGGCAAAAAATACGCCAGGCTCTAGCACTGTGGCGGCAATCATTGCCATAATAGCGACAAAGCTTTCTAGTAGCATTGCGCCGTAACCTATCATACGGATATCTCGTTCATTGGCTAAAAGTTTAGGTGTAGTGCCCGATGAAATCAGCGCATGAAAACCAGAAATGGCACCACATGCAATGGTAATAAACACAAATGGGAACAGCTTGCCGCCGAATATCGGTCCTGTGCCATCGGTAAATTGCGTTAACGCAGGCATGTGAATGTGCGGTTGCAAAATGATAATCGCAACGGCCAACAAAGTGACCGTGCCAAGTTTTACAAAGGTTGATAAATAATCGCGAGGTGCAAGCAGCAACCACACAGGCATGACTGCCGCAGCGAAACCGTAAGCAATAATTACCCAGGCGAGCGTTAAACCTTCGTGATCAAACAAGCCACGCAAAGATTCGTTATGCTCTATCCAACCGCCACCAGCCACTGCTAATAACAACAAGACAACGCCCAATGTCGAAGCCTCTAACACCCGACCAGGACGGAAGTTACGCATATAAAAGCCAACAATCATGGCGATTGGAATAGTTGCTGCTACCGTAGAAGTCGCCCAAGGGCTATGCTTCATGGCGTTCACAACGACTAAACCCAGCACTGCAATCAGAATAATCATGATCAAAAATGTACCAATAAGCGCCGCAGCGCCGCCAATTGGACCAATTTCATCACGCGCCATTTGCCCCAAGCTGCGCGCATTACGGCGAGTTGAGAAAAATAGCGTGACCATATCTTGCACAGCCCCTCCTAACACTGCGCCGATTAAAATCCATAACGTACCGGGTAAATAACCAAATTGCGCGGCTAATGTTGGACCAACCAAAGGTCCAGGTCCTGCAATCGCAGCAAAGTGGTGCCCAAACACCACCCATTTATTAGTAGGAATAAAGTCTCGACCATTATCTAGGCGCTCCGCAGGCGTGGCGCGTGTTTCGTCTATCACTAACACGGTGGCGGCAATCCAAGCGGCATAAAAGCGATATGCAATCGCGTAAATACAAAGTGCCGCCGTAATAAACCACATGGCGCTGATGCTTTCACCGCGATTAAGCGCAATAGCGCTCACTGCAGAAACACCTAAAACCAGCACTGCGATCCAGATAATTATTTTGAAATTTTTGTGCATAATAAATATTGAGTGACTATTTTAAATAATTTGATTCGTTAAGTATAAATCAGACCTGCGATCACGCTAAAAACTTTATTGGAAACTTTGTACTTGAGATATTGAATAACAATGAACCTAAACACTTTTCAGTTGCCAGTTATACTGTCAATAATACAAATTTAACCGAACCGATAAGCATGCAAGCTACCGATACAAACGCGCCTAAAAGTGAACTGCCCCTTAACTCCAAGTCTCCTGTCAAAAAGCTCTCCTCTTTAGGTAATCTTTGGCCATTTTTGTATCCATATCGTTCGCGCGTATTTTTAGCGTTTATACTGCTATGCCTAGGCTCGGCAACGTTGCTCTTAGTACCGCTAGCTTTCAGAGATTTAATCGACTTTGGTTTTGTGACAAAAGCGGCTTCTGCAACATCGCACAAGGGTCTGATAGGCGCATTAAGCTTAAATGGTCACTTTCTGGTGATGTTCGCGCTTGCCATATTTTGGGCGCTGATGATTGCATCGCGCTACTACACTGTTTCTTGGGTGGGCGAACGAGCTACGGCAGATTTACGTAGCGCCGTCTATGCACGCGTCATGACGCAATCGCCACAGTTTTTTGAAACGACTCAAACCGGCGAAGTGCTTTCTCGCCTGACTGGCGACACCACCTTAATCCAAACCGTGGTGGGCAGCTCAATTTCTATGGGCTTGCGCAGCTTATTTCAGTTTACTGGCGGCATGGTGATGTTGGCTGTCACCAACTTGTATTTATTCTCACTGAATATAGGCCTGATGCTATTGCTGATATTGCCTATTATTATCATTGGCCGCTCAGTTAAAAAGCTATCGCGCGAATCGCAAGATCGTATCGCCGATAGCTCTGCGATGGCAGGTGAAATACTTAACGCCATGCCTACCGTGCAATCGTATACGCAAGAGCAACGCGAGATCGCACGCTTTAGCAAAAGTGCCGACATTAGCTTTACCACCGCATTAAAAAGAGTTCGCGTACGTGCCATGCTGACAATGCTGATGGTCACCGCTGTATTAGGCACGATTATTTTTGTACTATGGATAGGCGCACGTCAAGTGAGTGCTGGCACGATGACGGGCGGAGAACTTGCTAGTTTTGTACTTTATGCGATGATGGTCGCTGGCGCAGTAGGCACAATGGCTGAGGTTTGGGGCGATGTGATGCGCGCAGCTGGTGCTACCGAGCGCTTACTTGAACTTTTGCATGCGGAAGTTTCAATTAAAGAACCCGTCAATGCGCAAAGCCTGATTAACCCAAGTAACGCCGCAATTGAATTCAAAAACGTAGTGTTTTACTACCCATCGCGCCCGCAAATCGCTGCTTTAGATAACGTGTCATTAAGCATTGCCGCAGGTGAAACGATTGCATTGGTTGGTCCTTCTGGCGCGGGGAAAACCACTTTATTCCAATGTTTACTCAGGTTTTACGAAGCCAATTCTGGGCAAATTACCATCAATGGCCAAAATATTGATACTCTGAGCTTAAACAGCTTGCGCAGCAATATCGCCATCGTGCCGCAAGATGCGGTGATATTCTCAGCTAATGCGCTGGAAAATATTCGTTACGGCAAGCCAGAGGCAACTGATGATGAAGTGATTGCCGCAGCTAAAGCCGCCCAAGTTGACGAATTTGTGCATAAATTGCCAGATGGCTATCAAACCTTTTTAGGTGAGCGCGGCACACGGCTTTCTGGCGGGCAACGCCAACGCATTGCCATCGCCCGCGCCATCCTTAAAGATGCGCCAATATTGCTATTGGATGAAGCCACCAGCGCACTAGATGCAGAATCAGAAATACTTGTTCAGCAAGGTCTGAACGCCGCGATGCAAGGGCGTACCACGTTGATGATTGCGCATCGATTAAGTACAGTGCAAAAAGCTAATAGAATTATCGTGCTTGAGAATGGACGTATTGTAGAAATTGGCAGTCCCGCACAGTTGCGTGAGCAAGGCGGACTATATGCGAGGTTGGCGGCACTGCAACTTGCTTAAACCTAACGTTTACTTAACCGCTAGAACAACCACCAGCCGAGCCACGTCGCCATCACCTGGATGACCAACCCGGGAATCACTTGAAGTGCGAATGCCTTGCCGCCGCTGACTAAAGCAGCGACCACTTTAGATAAGGCATTCACTGAAAAAGCGACGAGTATGGGAATAACAGCATTGGCTGCACTTAAATTACCCGCAGCAGCCAATGAAGCCACCGAAATGGTTGAAGCATGCACATCTGCCAACCCGGCCACTGCCGACGCGACGACAAGCCCCGCTTGACCAAACCAAGCCTTCAACGCTGCGGAAGCAATCAGTACAACTGCAATCACTGTAGCCAAAATGAGCGCAGTTTTTACGCTAAAGGATCGGGTTGGCTTGTTTACTTCTGTCCCATGGTGATGAAATGAACTTAGCGTAACCACCAAGCCATAAACAGCAATCGAAACTCCACCAAATATCAATGGCACTGATAAAGCTTGTAAAGTTGGCCGATGGATTGCAGCCAAGAGTAAAGTCAGTTGCAAAACTGTTGAAAGGCTGGATAGCAATGCACCTGATACCGCAGAACCAATTAAAGCTGGTGTTTCTTTGGCGCGCTCCCCCATTGCCCCTATCGTAGCGATACTGGAAATAAAACCAGAAACCAAACCAACTATTGGCAAGCCTATGCGCCCACCCAGTAAACGTAAAGCAAGGTGGCCGAGCGCGCTAATAAACATCACCAATATCACAACTAGCCAAAGGTTTCTTGGATTGATCGCATTAAAGGGCCCTATAAATTCATTCGGCACTAGCGGTAATACAATCAGCGTTGCCGCGGCAAGTATCAAAAAATCATTTAACTCTTCCTTAGTCACGGCACCTCTTACAAAACCATGAATAGGCTCTTTCGCAGCCAATAGTATTGATGCTGTTACCGCAAGGCTAGCGGCTAATGATGGTGCGCTCAGAGCTAACCCCCCCAGTATTACAGTGAAAATCAGCGTAATTTCAGTCGTCAGACCGGGGTGTTTATTGACTCTCATCGCATAAGAAATAGCAGCAAAAGCAGTAACGCTGATAACAGCGACGACTAGCATCCAAAAATTGATGATTGTACTTACCGCGCCCAGCAAGGAAGCAATGGTGAAGGTACGTATACCTGCTAAAGACCTATCAGGATCGATACCCTTGCTGCGCTCTCGCTCGGCGCCCACTAACAGCCCTATGCCTAAAGAGACTGCCAGATTAAGCCAAAGAGAGTTATCAATCAAAATGTGTTCCATAGAGTAAGTTTACAACAAGCCTCGCTCAACAAATGATAGTGTGGTGTTGCCTGCCACAATAAAATGATCCAACACCCGCACATCGACTAATGCTAAAGCTTCTTTTAATTGCTTGGTGATTAACTCATCTGCTTGGCTTTGCTGTGCAAGACCAGATGGGTGATTATGTGCAAATATAACGCTGGCTGCATTATGGTGCAATGCGCGTTTGACTACCTCTCGCGGATAAACTGAAGTTTGCGTGAGCGTGCCGCTAAACATCTCCTCAGTGGTCACAACTCTATTTTGCGCATCTAAAAACAAGACAAAAAACACCTCACGCGTTAAATTGCCTAATTTCAAACAAAGATAATCACGCACTTGCTTGGGTGAACTGAGTATATCTTTCGCCTGCATTTGCTCGTTTAACGCGCGGCGGCTCATTTCAAAAATGGCTTGCAATTGCACGTATTTACTACTGCCTACGCCGTGTACTTGGGTCAACTCACTAAGTTGTGCAGCAAATATTCCATTTAAGCTGCCAAACTGCGTCAGCAAATCGCGCGCTAAATCCACAGCGCTTTTACCTGTAACGCCTACACGCAGAAAAATGGCGAGCAATTCAGCATCAGAGAGCGCTTCTACGCCAAGCTCTAACAGCTTTTCACGTGGGCGCTCGCTTGCAGGCCAGTCAGTAATTGCCATGCATTACTCCTTCATCATTTCAGCCAACCAATCTCACGAGCGGTTTTGGGGCCAATTAATGTTTGCTTCAAACTTTTAGGAATTTCAGCTTTATTTTCACTGATAGGCGTGCGACCTCCCATCAACTCAGCCAAGTCTTGTGGATAGCGTGGTGTCTTGTCTGGCTCGGCAAAGCCATCTGGGTAGCTGGGCATAGAAGTAGCCAAGTCGTACTTATCAGTAGCATTGAGTGTGTGCAATAACTCATGCGCCAAAATCACCAAGTTCTGCTTGGAATAAGTACTGTCTCCAAACAAGTTCACACGGCCGATTCTGCCTTTATTTAGCGCGGTTGAGTGACTTAAACGTGGATTAGTGACAGGGTCGTAATACAACAAATACAGTCGAATTGCAGGTTTAACGTTGACTTTAGGGCTATGGCGCCATGCGAAATATCTAAACTTTAAACTCCAAACAATCGTGCCTAAAATACTTCCATCCTTAGGTGGCGCTGGTGGAATATCAGTCACCTGTGCGCCTAACTGCACTTCTATTGGTCGACGTAAACCCAGATGATACGGCTCAGCTTCACTTGCAAAGTATTCTGCAACGGGTTCGAAATCTTCGCGTGTTAGCGTACGTAAGTAATCACTCACTTTGGCGTTGTTATCGACATTGACTGGATATACCGCAACATAGAAATTGTCTTTCCAAGCTAAATCAGCTTTATCCATCCAAGTGTTCTGCACTACTGTTGCTAAAATCAACAATAAAATAATGACTCTAATTTTCTTCCACATACCCAATGACTTTCGCTTCAATTAACGGCTTTATTTTTTATTGGTCACATACGGTCTAGCTTGCACTATCCAGAAAACATCCTGACCGCTTTGGGTTTCTAGCACCCACTCAATATCTAACACATCAGTTTGATTAAAAATCTCGGCAACATGCTGCGCAGCTTGGCTCAACATTTTGGCACGCTTCTCTGTCAAAATCGCCGCACCTTTTGTCACAGGTCTTTCCATCATGCCACCTTGGGGGTTAGCCACTAACATGGTCGATTCATCCGAACGGCTAATCACGCGCGTGCCGTCATTGCTAGTATCAAACAAAATCTGCTCAGCTATTTTTTGCCCTTCAACTACGCGCATACCCAATCCCCATTTTGCGTTAATGGTATAAGTCGTCGTTTGGTGACCCCAAATATCCGTGGTCAACAATACCCCTGCAGCTGCGGCATTCACGGCAGTTTGTACTAACACAGCGGGATAAACTTGCTCATGCGGAATGCCAAAGTGTGTGCGCTCTTCTACCGCACGCAGATTCCAAACCGATGCCCACACTTGCTTAATGGCGGCTTCGAGTGCTTTTTTATCCTTTACGTTAGGCACCGTGTCATAAAGCCCCGCGCCGTTAAAACCTTTTAAGTCTTCCGCATTGGTTGAACTGCGCACAAATACACCACGACCACCAAGCTGCTTTTGCCACTGTCTTTGGATTTTATTGAAAGTATCCACAGCAAGTGGCGCATGAGTAATAGCCAAACGAATATCTTCTAAGTTCTTTTTACGCCAGTTCGCATCCTGTTTGAATTTTGCATCACTTAAAGTTTTAGCAATCAATTGATCGATATGATGCCGCTTGATATGCGCAAGGTAATAACTAAAAGGGATGCCAAAACCGTCAGGGATATTCAAATTGGTATTAGCTCGTACCATTTCACCCAAGTTACTAGTTTTAGCGCCGTATTTATTAGCATCTTCTGCGCTGATTTTACTCAGTGGCAAAAGTGCTGTCGTAGTTAAATCTGCTGCAGGCATTACAACGGCAGCTTTAGCCAACTTGGCATTTTTATGCTGCGTAATTTCAGCTTCTGTTGCCTCACGCAAGGCATAACCTGCTTCGGTGATGCTATAAAACACCTGCTTACCATCAAAACTCTTAAACTCATTGACGGCATTTTTAATCGTCGCGTTTGGAATTCCCCAAGCGCTTGCACGTAAATTCACATGCGATAGTGGCGTAGAGAATTGCGTGGTAATCACACCTGCCACAGGTGAAATGTCAGGATAGCTACTTTGCAACAAGACAACGTCATCCTCATCAAACGTTAAATTCTCAATTTGTGTAGTTGGCGGCACAATCACCAAACGACCAATCGCACTGCCAGTATTAAACGCCTGATAAGGTAGCGATTGGTAAATTTGATTGTTATTGATGGTTTGAATATGGAATGCTTTTAACTGGCTAGCCACGCGCTCTTGCTCCGATGAGTCTGGTCTAAACACCAATGGTGCAACGGTAAACGTTTGCTGCAAACGCTTATAAGCCAGCTGAATATCCTGCGCTTGGATAGTATCGCCTTCCCAAAATGAGAAAGTCCATAAGTCACGAGGCTTCGCACTCGCATCTGGTTTAGGAGGGTCTAGCTTAGGATAGTGTGTTAAATAGCCCAAAATAAACTGCGGTTTTTTCGTACTGTAATTACGGTTGTAGGCTTTCATATTGGCTACCGTACGCGGTATTTTTTGCAAATAATCCACTACAAAATCGGCATGCAACATAAACACATTGCTATCAACAAAGTAGATTTTATTGGTTTTCAGATCTATCACAAACTTACTAAATTCAGCATCACGCAATGGTTTACTTAACTGTTTCCAAGTCGCCATATCTCGTACTCCAGCCTGCCACACTCGGCCAGAAGGCACTTCAGTAGGTGGATTTGGATTTGTGCAATCTCTACACATAATGCCAGCAGGCGCTTGCTGATTACTTAACTCATGGTTTTCAACTGAATTCATCAGCGCTGGATTCATACGTCGCGCCTCAGCAGAACTCACGCCAAGTAGCATACTTGCACACAGCACAAGCACCCATGTTAAACTTGAAGTTATATTTGAAATTTTGAGCAATTTTATTGTTTTTAGCATAAGCAAAATCTACCATGACAACGCAGATAAATAAACGAATAGTTTCAACAAAGCTTGTACTCGGCATTACTGGCGGCATCGCGGCATACAAAGCGGCTGAACTTGTGCGTTTGCTAGTTAAAGCCAATTACGATGTACAAGTCGTCATGACCGCTGCCGCCTGCCAATTTATTACACCAGTGACCATGCAAGCGTTGTCTGGCAAGCCAGTGTTTATTGACATGTGGGATAGCAGCATTAGTAACGGCATGCCACACATAGAGTTAAGCCGCGAGGCAGATGCTATTTTAGTCGCCCCAGCCAGTGCAGATTTTTTGGCGAAACTTGTACAAGGCCGTGCGGATGATTTGCTTTCTACGCTATGTTTGGCTAGAGACTGCCCTTTGCTAGTCGCACCAGCTATGAACAAACAAATGTGGGAAAACCCAGCCACGCAACGCAATATCAACCAATTGACTGCAGACGGCATTAGTATTTTTGGTCCAGATAGCGGAGAGCAAGCCTGCGGCGAAGTCGGCTTAGGCAGAATGCTAGAAGCTGAAGCTTTACTGATGTTAGTAAACGCCCACTTTACCCCCAAGCTATTAGCTGGCAAACGTGTGCTGATTACCGCTGGTGCCACATTAGAAATGATAGACCCAGTGCGCGGTATCACCAATCTAAGCTCAGGGAAAATGGGTTATGCCATTGCTCAAGCTGCGTCTGATATGGGTGCAGACGTCACACTTGTCAGCGGAATAACTGCACTCAATCCAATAGCAAATGCGGCCAACATTAAAGCCGAAAGCGCTCAGGCGATGTATGAAGCAGTCATGAGCAATATTATGAATCAGGATGTTTTTATTGCCGTAGCCGCCGTGGCTGATTACCGCCCAGTGACCCAGCAACATGAAAAAATCAAAAAAAGCACGTCGTCACTCACGCTAGAACTCACACCGAATAAAGACATATTGGCGGATGTTGCCAGCCTACCCAATGCGCCATTTTGCGTAGGATTTGCCGCAGAAACTGAAAACTTACTCGAATACGCTGAAACCAAACGTAAAGCGAAAAAACTACCACTGATTGTTGCAAATTTAGCTAAAGAAGCGCTGGGGAGCGAAGAAAATAGCGTCACACTCATTGATAAAAATGGTGCGCACCCAATTCAACGCGCCTCGAAAACTGAAGTTGCCAAACTGCTATTACAGCATATAGCTCACATGCTGTAATTTAGCCATAAGCAAGTCATGGTTTTCTTCATTGCTTTGATCTATAAGGCAATATATCATGCAGCCTTTCCAAAAATGAATGCACTGCACCATGAAAACCAAATCGCTCAAATCAAAACCATTCAATCAAAAACCACTATTTATAATAATTGCTGCGATCGTTTCCCCACAAGTCTATGCTGAAGATACCATATCACTTGCACCAGTAGTTGTTACCGCTACTAGAACTCAGCAAAACAGCTTCGACTTGCCAGTCGCCATTGACGTTGTAGAGAAAAAAGATATTCAAGACGGTCAGCTGCAAATGCTGCTTTCTGAAAGCTTGATTCGCGTACCTGGTATTACTGCACAAAACCGCAACAACCAAGCACAAGATCCGCAGATCTCAAGTAGAGGCTTCGGCTCACGTTCCAGCTTTGGCGTTCGCGGCATTCGCGTATATGTTGATGGCATTCCTCTAACCATGCCTGATGGTCAAGGTCAGCCAGGAGTTGTTGATTTATCTGCAATCAAAAGTATTGAAGTCATGCGTGGTCCATTTTCAGCACTTTACGGCAACTCCTCTGGCGGCGTAATTCAATTGTTGACTGAAGATGCCCCAAAAACAGCAGAAATTGGTGGAAGCGTTATGTTTGGTAGTGATAATACTAAGCGCCAAGTATTAAATACCACTGGGACTTCTGAAAACATTGAGTATTTACTCAATGTCTCAAACTTTGAAACAGATGGTTATCGCGAGCACGGCGCAGGTAAAAAACAAGCTGTAACGGCTAAATTTAAAATTAACTTGGATGAAGATACCAAACTAACAACATTAGTTAATTGGTTTGACCAGAATGCTCAGGATCCAAGTGGATTACCGCGAACTGCTGTGAACACACCAACAGAGAAAACCCCTTCCGCATTTGATAATCCAACCGGCGTAACTAGTGCAGCAGTCAAAGCAGATACTCGTGTATCACGCAGCCACACTCAAGTTGGATTTAATTTGACACATGGTTTGAATGAAAATAATGCAATCAATGCAACCGCCTATGTTGGCTCTCGCGAAAATGAACAAATCCTTGCTACCAATGCAGTTGGGACTAATGCACGGGCTAGTGTCATATCTAGAGAGTTCTATGGTACAGATTTACGTTGGGATAACAAAGGTGAAGTCTTTAATAAATCCTACAGTCTGAGTTTTGGTCTGAATTATGGTAAATCAAGCGATGCAAGATTTGATACTAACATTCTATCCGCAGGACTCCCTGTAAAAACTTTAAACCGAGACGAAGATAACATTGTCAGCAACTTTGATGAATATATTCAAGGAAAATTGTCCATATTAGATAATGTTGACTTGCATGCAGGAGTTCGCCATACCAATGTAAAGCTAGAGGTTAAAGATAAGTTTATTACTGGAGCAGGTGCAAATGGTAATAATAGCGGTTCGGTAGAATATCAAAAAAATACTCCTGTAATTGGTGTTGTTTGGAAAGTAACTCCAACCTTCAACCTTTATGCGAACTACGGTAGAGGCTTTGAGACACCAACATTTGTTGAAGCCGCCTTCACCACCACGGGGACAAACTCCACACCTAACTTAGCTTTAAAACCTAGTGAAAGCCGCAATATGGAAGTTGGTGCGAAAGCATTTATTAGCGACAATACCCAAGCTAATCTAAATCTGTTTAGAATTACTACTAAAGATGAGTTGGTTATTAGCGATAGCCTAAATGGCAGAACTGTTTACACAAACGCAAATGACACCAAACGTACAGGAGTGGAGCTTTCTGTAGATTCCCAGTTTGCCAATAACATTTCAACATACTTCTCTTATGCTTTGCTGAATGCTAAATTTGACTCAGACTTCACAAATAGTACAGTGCCTCCAGTAACTATTAAGTCAGGAAATTACATTCCAGGTACATACAAAACACAACTTTATGGTGAATTAGCTTGGAAGTACTCTCCATTAGGATTCAGTACGGCTTTTGAAGGCCGCCATAACAGCAAGGCATACGTGAATGACACAAATACTGATGCTGCGCCTTCGTACACAATTTTTAACGTGCGTGCAGGATTTGAGCAAAAGCTAGCTAGTTGGAGCTTTAGTGAATTTCTTCGTGTAGAAAATGTATTTGATAAAAATTACATTGGCTCTGTACGTGTTAATGATGGCAACTTGCGTTTCTTTGAACCTGCATCTGATAGAAATTTCCTGCTTAGCTTAAATGCAAACTACAAATTCTAAGTAGTTGTAACTTGCAATCCAACCCGCTTCGGCGGGTTTTTTTATTACGAGTCTTGCGAGCAAAGTAAATGAACCTTCTTAGTGATTTTAGAGAATTTTTAGTGTTTAATGCTAAATTGAAAATTTACAGTATTTATTGAGAAACACATGAAAATTATCGTCGATTTAAAAATTCTAGATGACCGCTTACATGAACAAATGCCTACCTACGCCACAGAAGGCTCAGCTGGCTTAGATTTACGTGCATGTATTGATGCTCCTATTACCTTGCAACCTGGCGACACTACGCTCATCCCTACTGGCATGGCGATTCATTTAGACAATATTTATCATGCTGCGCTAATTTTGCCTCGCTCAGGGCTTGGTCATAAACACGGTATTGTTTTAGGCAACTTGGTGGGTTTGATTGATTCCGATTATCAAGGCCAACTCATGGTGTCATGCTGGAATAGGGGTAATACAGCTTTTGAGTTGAATCCTATGGAGCGTATTGCTCAATTAGTGATCGTGCCTGTTCTGCAAGCAGACTTTCATCTGGTAGATGATTTTGATGCAAGTGAGCGTGGCGAAGGTGGATTTGGCAGCACAGGTAAACATTAATTAGCCGCATTGAGGACTGAATTTCAACATTAATCATAGCTAAGGCTTAAATATCCGTTAAATCTTGAATATTATTGATTTTTTCTGATATTTCTCTTGAGAATAAGTTGGCTTTCATACTATAATTGCGGTCTTTCAAAAAAAGCAGAAGTTTGGAGATTAACCATGGCACGTGTATGTATGGTAACTGGCAAAAAGCCAATGGTGGGTAACAATGTTTCTCACGCTAACAACAGAACAAAACGTCGTTTTTTACCTAATTTGCAAAACCGCAAATTTTGGGTTGAGAGCGAAAATCGCTGGGTAAGCATGCGCATTACGAATAATGCGTTACGTACAATCGACAAAAACGGTATTGATGCCGTGCTTGCTGATATGCGTGCAGCTGGCCAGAAAATCTAAGGATAGAATATCATGCGCGAAAAAATCAAATTAGAGTCTAGTGCTGGTACAGGTCATTTTTATACCACTACTAAAAACAAACGTACTATGCCAGGCAAAATGGAAATCAAGAAGTTTGATCCAGTAGTGCGTCAACACGTTATGTACAAAGAAACTAAACTTAAATAATATCTGTATTTAGATATATTTAGTTTAGTTTAATAAAAAACCCACTAATAGCGGGTTTTTTATTATCTATGGCTTAATGTATTTTACTGATTTACATCTAAGCCAACATTTCGGCCAACTTTGCAGCTGCATCCGACTTAGCTAAAACAATACCATTGGCTTCAAAAGTTCGCCAGATAGACAAGTACAGTGAAGACTGCAACGCGCTTCCACCTGACTCTGGATTCATTACCCACACGGTTAAGCTTAAATCAATACCATTCTCGGTAAATCCTTTCACTATTACATCTGGCGAAGGTTTCATTAACACTCTCTCCTGCTGCATTGCCTCATCATGCATCAACGCCATAGCACGCTCCAAATTACTCTTGTAGCTAATACTCAGGTTAATTTGTACGCGACCTTTATGCTCAATCAATGAGTGATTAATAACGGCAGTTGTTATCAGTGCTTCATTGGGGATAATCACATGTGTACCATCCTGTTTCGCTAGAATCATATAGCGAGAGCGCAAGTCGTTAATTACACCATAGTGCTTATCGACCGTAATCACATCACCAATTTCCATGGATTTATCCAACAGAATAATAAAGCCACTCACATAGTTACTGGCAATGCGCTGTAAACCTAAACCCAAGCCCACGCCTAATGCACCACCAAAAACCGAGAGAAAGGTAATATCTAGCCCCACGGCTGAGAGTGCAATTAAGAGCGCTATCGTTAATAAAAGCATGCGCAATAACTTTGTCATGACCACGCGAAGGTTGACACTTACATGCTCAGCTCGCATGACTTTATTTTCTATAAACCGACTAATCCACAGCGCGATAAAAATAGTTACGAGAATAGTCAACACTGCCTGCATAACTAATAGCAAATCAACGGGATGCTTGCCTATCTTAAACTTAATGTCTTCAAGTACCTGAAACATTTCTGGCAGCAACCCGCTTAGATGTAGCGCAAGTACGACCCAAATTGAAGTCGATATCGTATTTTCTAAGGTTTTGAGCAAGCCGCCAGGCGCAACTATGTAGCGTATTGCATAAACAGCTAACCTAATCACAGCCATCGCAAATAACAATGTACTCGTTAATTGCAGCAAACTAGTATGCTGCCAATGCGACAATATTATCTTGCCAATTTGAACAAATATAAGCGTAGATAATGGAAACAACACGCGATTCGCACCACCGATGCCCAACTTCCATTTCTCAGGTGCATTACGCATAACGTAAGCGCGCAAGGCACCGTTTACAGCTAGAGCAATACTGCATGCAACGGCAATTATCGTAAGCTCCCACAGCGCCGCTGTAGTTGATAAATCCGCCAACATTTCTTTCCACAATAAATGTATTTCTGGGTTCATTTCAAGAGTTTCGAATCTGATATAAATTTAGTGACAATGGAAGTGTTCTAAGTAGAGGATATCAAGCTAATGGCTGTCCATTCGATGGCTTTTTATTCTACGACTTTCTAAATGACGCAATCCTATGTAGGTCAATATGCCTATCCCAATCATCACAATAATAAATATGCTATATGCTATAGGCCACGGAATAGCATGCGTCATCATAGAGAATTCAGACATCCCACCAATGCCCGCTAAGACATTAATCGGCATAATCACTACACTAATCACGGTTAAGCGCTTAAGATCTTTATTCTGATTAACATTCAAGAAACCTACGGTAGCATCCATTTGAAAGTTAATCTTATTAAACAAGAAGGTCGTATGTCCATCTAGTGATTCAATATCTCGCAAAATTTCACGCACATCTTCATGTTGTGCTATTGATAGAAACTTACGTCGCATTAAAAATGACAAAGCATTTCGTGTATCAAGAACATTGCGTCGTATGCGACCGTTTAGATCTTCCTCTACAGAAATATCAGTAAGAATTTTTGCTGCCTGCTCATTGGTCATATGCGACCTAAAAACTTGCCTACCGACCTCTTCCAGACGCACGTATTCATCCTCTAAGGCATTAGCTGAATACTCAACATCCGCAGCGTAAAGATCTAGTAACACATCTTTAGCTTCAGAAACGTAACCTGCCTGAGCACGCGCTCTCAACCGTTGCAAACGAAATACTGGAAGCTCCTCGCTACGCACTGAAAAGAGCGTACCTTTATTGAGGATGAATGCAACGGCAACATTTCGCGACTCATTTTCACGCTCAAGCAAAAAAGCCGAGTGCAAATGTACTTCACCGTTTTCTTCTTCGTAAAAACGCGCGCTAGTTTCTAAATCAGTTAACTCTTTTGGATTAGGTAGATTAACGCCAAAGATTTCTTTCGCCCAAGCAAGCTGCTCATCTTCAGGTGTCACAAGGTCAACCCAGATTGGTTTGGCCTGCACCAAGTCCTCCCTGTTGTAAATTGGAATCTGTCTAAGCTTACCTTCGTGTAAATCAAATACACGTATCACCATACTCTGATTGGTAGGCTTAGGTTCAGAGACCAACTCAACCCGAACGGAATCCGACACCACTAATAAAATCTCCTCTTTCCGCTCTTCACTTACAAGCGGCCAAATGACCTTACAATCCTCAGTTGACAATGATTCCAGTATGCTTGCTATCGCTTGGGTTTCTAGTTTATCCAAAAGTCGGCGCAGCTCTGATAGGTTATTTTGGTGAACCATACCCTCAACCAAGTCATGACGCTGCATATCTTGACGATGCACTAGGTCTTCAACAAGCTTATGTCTCTCTATCATGCCTTTAACTTTAGCACGTGATTCTTGAATGCTTTCGAGTTCACTCATTTGAGTTGCCTTTAATTCATATCGATTACTAACAATTTAATCCCAATTCTAACACGCAGTAATTCAATTAGCCGCAAATAGTGCACTAACAATAAGCTGCACAAATACTTTAGATATTGATGCTTAATTATTCATTACAAAATCAGTAGAAATCTAATCGATGCTAATATTTACCATTCGACTTTCTTATAGTTAAATGGAGTTGCATTAATGATTATAAATCTTATTCTTTATTCAACTTCGCACTGTCATTTATGCGAGCAAGCTGAAGCTTTACTGTTAAAACTGGCTCTCGAGCATGGCCTTAATTTTCAGTCAGTTGAGATAGCCGATAATGCCAACTTGTATGAACTCTATGAAATAAAAATACCAGTATTGAAACGAGTAGATACTGATGTTGAAATTTGCTGGCCATTTAATGAAGATGACATTAGTCTACTGCTAAGAGAAACTAAAATTTAGCACTAAATGAAAGCTGTTTCCATATATGCAAAAAGCCAGCTTTAAGCTGGCTTTTTTACTAACAAATCAATAATTACAAAAATTACTCTGCAACTACTACATCTGCGCCTGTATCAGGACGATCAACTAGCTCAACTAAAGCCATTGGTGCATTGTCGCCGTTACGGAAACCACATTTAAGCACACGTAAGTAACCGCCATTACGTGCAAGGTAACGTGGACCCAATTCACCGAATAGTTTACCAACGATATCACGATCACGTAAGCGACTGAACGCTAAACGACGATTGGCTAAAGTAGGCGTTTTACCCAATGTGATTAAAGGTTCTGCAAATTTACGCAACTCTTTTGCTTTTGGCAAAGTAGTTTTAATCACTTCATGACGTAGCAATGATGCTGTCATATTGCGGAACATAGCCGCACGATGGCTGCTAGTACGATTTAATTTACGATTGCTATTACCGTGACGCATAGTAATTCCTTAAGTTTCTTTATTTATGCTGGCAATTAAGCTTTTTCAAGCCCAACTGGTGGCCAGTTTTCTAGTTTCATGCCTAATGTTAGGCCGCGAGTTGCGAGTACATCTTTAATTTCATTTAATGATTTACGACCTAAGTTAGGCGCTTTTAACAGCTCATTCTCAGTACGTTGAATCAAATCACCGATATAGAATATATTTTCAGCTTTTAAGCAGTTTGCTGAGCGAACAGTTAATTCTAAATCATCTACTGGACGCAATAAAATTGGATCAACCTGCGGCGCAGATTTCACTTCAACTTCACTTGGTGCGCCTTCTAAATCAGCAAATACAGACAACTGACCCATTAAGATACGCGCAGCATCACGAATAGCTTGTTCTGGTTCAATTACGCCGTTAGTTTCAACATCCATTACTAACTTATCTAAGTCAGTGCGTTGCTCAACACGTGCGCTTTCAACTTGATAGCTCACTTTATTGATCGGGCTGAATGAAGCATCAACCATGATGAAACCAAGCACGCGATCTTCTTCATTTGCTTTTTGACGCGCTGGTACTGGTTGATAACCACGACCCATTGCTACTTTAACCTCTAGATTCAGCTTACCACCTTTTGTAAGGTGAGCAATCACATGATCAGGATTAACGATTTCAGCATCATGACCTGTTTCAAAATCACCTGCAGTAACAACGCCTTCAACAGATTTATTTAATACTAAAATTGTTTCTGATTTAGTATTTAATTTTAATGCTACGCCTTTAAGATTTAGTAAGATATCTACTACATCTTCTTGAACGCCATCTAAAGTTGAATACTCATGTACAACGCCATCAATTTTAACTTCTGTAATAGCGAAGCCAGGGATTGAAGACAATAAAACACGACGTAAAGCATTACCTAAAGTGTAGCCAAAACCACGTTCCATCGGCTCTAGCGTTACACGTGCACGCAATGGAGATAACACCTCTACATCTACTACACGTGGTTTTAAGTATTCGGTAGGACTGTTTTGCATAGTTATACCTTTTAATTTTTGTATTGATCTCTACAAATATATAGTTCGTAGAGTAAATATTTAGGTGAGCCGTAAACGGCTCACCTAAAACAACAATTTAAATCTTAATTATTTTGAGTAAAGCTCAACTACCAATGACTCATTGATTGTTGGTGGTAACTCATCACGTTGTGGTTTAGCCTTAAATGTACCTTTAAGCGCTTTAACATCAACTTCAATCCATGCTGGAAAGCCACGTTGCTCAGCTGCTTCTAAAGCACCTTTGATGCGCAACTGTGTTTTAGATGATTCAGCCACACTCACTACATCACCAGCTTTAACTTGGTATGAAGGAATATTTACACGACGACCATTTACTAAAATACTGTTGTGACGAACAATTTGGCGCGCTTCAGTGCGTGAACCACCAAGACCCATACGGTAGGTAACGTTATCTAAACGGCACTCTAAAAGTTGTAACAAGTTTTCACCTGTAATACCTTTTTGGCGATCAGCTTCAGCGTAGTAGCTACGGAATTGAGCTTCAAGAACGCCATAAATACGACGTACTTTTTGTTTCTCACGCAATTGAACACCATAGTCTGATAGACGTTGGTTGCGACGTTGACCGTGCTGACCAGGTGGGAAGTTACGTTTTTCGATTGCACATTTGTCTGTAAAGCACTTTTCAGCTTTTAAAAAAAGCTTTTCGCCTTCACGACGACATTGACGGCACTTAGGGTCTAAATTTCTAGCCAAGGGATTCTCCTGTTATCTCTACTAAAGTGAGCTTAAGCTCAACTTAAATGCGGCGTTTTTTAGGTGGACGGCAGCCGTTGTGTGGTACTGGCGTCACATCAGTAATGCTGGTAATTTTAAAACCAGCTGCATTAAGTGCGCGCACTGCAGATTCACGACCTGGGCCTGGGCCTTTAATACGCACTTCTAAATTCTTAACACCATTTTCTTGCGCTGATTTACCAGCAACCTCCGCAGCTACCTGCGCAGCAAAAGGCGTACTCTTACGTGAGCCTTTAAAACCTTGGCCACCAGAAGTTGCCCATGACAGCGCATTACCTTGACGGTCTGTAATGGTGATGATGGTATTGTTAAAAGATGCATGCACGTGGGCAATACCCTCTGCAATATTCTTTTTAACTTTTTTTCTTACGCGTACATTAGCTTTTGCCATGTTGCACTATCCTTACCAATAAATCTTACTAAAATTTGTAAACCTAAAATTTTGAGCTAATTAACAGCTTACTTAGCTTGTTTAATCGCTTTAACTGGACCTTTACGTGTACGCGCATTTGTTTTTGTGCGCTGCCCACGAACTGGTAAACCACGGCGATGACGAATGCCGCGATAGCAGCCTAAGTCCATCAATCGTTTGATGTTCATAGACACTTCACGACGTAAATCACCTTCAACTTTTTCTTTAGCAACTTCGTCACGCAATTTATCTACATCTGCGTCATTTAAGTCTTTCATTTTCGTTGTTGCTAAAACGCCAGCTGCAGCACAGATTTTTTGTGCTGTAACACGTCCAATACCAAAAATTGCAGTTAATGCAACGTCAGCATGTTTGTTATTTGGGATGTTTACCCCTGCAATACGCGCCATACTTTACTCCAAATTTAGGTTTACCTAAAAATCTATTGCTTTAAAAAAGCCGACGATTTTAACAGTAAAACCAATTTATATCAATTAGCTTATCTTCTGATCAATTAAAATATTGACCAACTTAATTAGCGGGTATATTAAACAACCACCAATTGGATTAATAAAACTCTATTAACCTTGACGTTGTTTGTGACGTGGGTCTGTACAAATGATACGTACAACGCCACGACGACGAACAACTTTACAATTACGGCATAATGCTTTTACAGATGCACGAACTCTCATTTATAACTCCATCACTTCTTAAACTACAGGTTCTAAATTATTACTATTAACTACTTTTGTGTATTGCCTTTAAAGTTGGCTTTTTTAAGCAGACCTTCATATTGATTCGACATCAGATGTGACTGAACTTGCGTCATAAAATCCATCGTAACAACAACAATAATTAACAACGAGGTACCACCAAAATAAAACGGTGTATTAAATTTCAATCTTAAAAACTCTGGTAACAAACAAACTAAAGTAATGTAAATAGCACCTATCAACGTTAAACGACCCATTATCCTATCGATGTATTTTGCAGTTTGGTCACCAGGACGAATTCCAGGAACAAACGCACCACTTTTCTTTAGGTTATCAGCTGTGTCTTTTGGATTAAACTGCAATGCAGTGTAAAAGAAACAAAAGAACACAATAGCTACTGTAAAGAACAAAATATAAATTGGCTGCCCTGGTGACAAGGCATTCGAGATATCTTTCAACCAATACATACTTTCTTTACCACTAAACCAGTTTGCCAACGTTGCTGGAAACAAAATAATACTAGAAGCAAAAATTGGAGGAATCACACCTGCCATATTTAACTTCAAAGGTAGATGCGTAGTTTGTCCACCATATACTTTGTTACCAACCTGACGCTTAGCGTAATTTACAGTAATCTTACGTTGACCACGTTCTACAAACACTACCAATGCTGTCACCAAAACTATAGTAACTAACAAGAAGAATAGAATTAAAGGTCCTGCTGCGCCAAACCCGCCTGAATTAGCCATCTCTACAGAAGAGCCAATAGCTTTTGGTAAACCAGCAACAATACCTGCGAAAATGATAATTGAAATACCATTACCAATTCCACGTTCAGTTATTTGCTCACCTAACCACATGATAAACATCGTGCCGCTAACCAGAGTAATCACTGCAGTCAGTCTGAACGCCAATCCAGGGTCTAACACTAATCCAGGCTGACCTTCAAGTGCAATCGCAATACCTAAAGCCTGAAACGCGGCAAGAACTACTGTTCCATAGCGAGTCCATTTAGTTATCGTTCTACGACCAGCTTCACCTTCTTTTTTCAATTGCTCTAATTTTGGCGAAACTGCCGATAATAACTGCATAATAATAGATGCAGAAATGTACGGCATAATACCTAATGCGAACACTGTGAATCTTGAAAGCGCACCACCTGAGAACATGTTAAACATGCCTAAAATGCCGCCACTTTGTGATTCAAAAAGCTTAGCTAAAACCACAGGATCAATACCAGGAACAGGCACATGAGCACCTAAACGATATACGATTAATGCACCTAATACAAAAAGCAGGCGACTCTTAAGTTCGCCCATTTTTGACGCTGTCTTTAATAAACTATCTTGTGCCAAAGCGATACTCTTATGCTGCTTCTAAAATTTTACCACCAGCTGCTTCAACTGCGGCGCGAGCGCCTTTAGTTAACAATAAGCCTTGGATATTATATTTTGCAGTTACATCACCAGATAAAAACAACTTTGCACTTCTAACCGTGCCAGAAACGATGTTTGCTGCTTTCAAAGCCAACAAATCAATCACTTCATTTGGAACCAACGCTAATTCGCTAGTACGCACGTGTGCAGTTTTAGCTTTTGTCATTGATTTGAAGCCACGCTTTGGTAAACGACGTTGAATTGGCATTTGACCGCCTTCAAAACCGACTTTGTGGAATCCACCAGTACGTGATTTTTGACCTTTATGACCACGACCAGCTGTTTTACCAAAACCAGAACCGATACCACGACCAACGCGACGACGTTCTTTCTTTGCGCCTTCAGCAGGCTTAATTGTATTTAATTGCATTATCCTTCTACCTTTAAGAGATAGCCCACAGTATTGATCATACCGCGGATTGCTGGAGTGTCTTGTAACTCAACAGTATGGTGCATACGACGTAAACCTAAACCAGTAACGGTAGCTTTATGCGCCTGAATACGACCAATTGTACTTTTAACCAACGTCACCTTGATAGGTGTCGTAACTTTTTGTGTTTTAGCCATGATTAGCCTCTAATTTCTTCAACTGATTTACCGCGTTTAGCTGCGATTTCTGCTGGTGTATTCATTGACTCTAGGCCATTTAATGTAGCACGAACCAAGTTGTAAGGATTCGTTGAACCAATACACTTAGCGACCACGTTAGTCACACCCATTACTTCAAAAATTGCGCGCATTGCGCCACCAGCGATAATGCCAGTACCTTCTGAAGCTGGTTGAATAAACACTTTAGCAGCGCCATGCACACCTGTAACGGCGTGATGCAAAGTACCATTCGTTAAATTAATTTTCAACATACCACGACGCGCTTCGTCCATAGCTTTTTGTACAGCTACCGGCACTTCACGTGCTTTACCTTTACCCATACCAACAGCACCATCGCCATCGCCAACTACTGTAAGAGCTGCAAAACTCATGATACGACCACCTTTAACCGTTTTACTTACACGATTAACTGCAATCATTTTTTCGCGCAAACCATCAGTCTGCTGCTGTTGCTGTTCCATTTCTCTCGCCATCATTAACCTCTTTAGCAATCAGACCAATTAGAAGGATAAGCCGTTTTCGCGAGCGGCATCAGCCAACGCTTTAATACGACCGTGATATTTATAGCCTGAACGATCAAAAGCAACGGTAGTAACACCAGCTTTAACCGCTTTTTCAGCAATAAGTTTACCAATAGCAGCTGCTGCTTCAACATTACCGCCATTTTTAATGTTTTTACGAACGTCAGCTTCTACCGTTGAAGCACTCACAATTACTTTACCGCCAGTAGCGTCAATAATTTGAGCATAAGTATGCAAATTAGTACGATGCACACTTAGACGTGTAACTTTTAGCTCTGCAATTTTGGCACGGGTTTTACGTGCACGACGCAAGCGATTATTTACGTTGTTCATTTTTTAAGCCTTATTTCTTTTTGGTTTCTTTAATTGCAACAACTTCATCAGCATAACGAACACCCTTGCCTTTATAAGGCTCTGGAGCGCGGTAAGCACGAATCTGTGCAGCAACCTGGCCAATCACCTGCTTATCAACACCTGTTAACAGAATTTCTGTTGGTGTAGCAGTTGCCACAGTCACGCCAGCTGGCATTTTGTGGTTGATTGGGTGTGAATAACCTAATTCTAAGTTTAATACAGCGCCTTGTGCAGCAGCTTTGTAACCAACACCAACTAGCGTTAGTTTACGTGTAAAGCCCTCTGAAACACCTTTAACCATATTTGCCACTAAAGCACGCAATGTACCTGACATTGCACGTGAGTGTTGTGCATCACTAGAAGCTTGAAACGTAATTGTTTCTCCTTCACGCTTAAGCACAACCGCACTTGTTAGCGGATGAGACAATTTACCTAATGGACCGCTAACATCAATTGAATTAGCACTTAATACCACTTCAACTTTAGCTGGAATAGCGACTGGATTTTTAGCAACACGTGACATTTGCTTCTCCTTAAGCCACTACGCACAACACTTCGCCACCGATACCGGCCGCTTGTGCTTTACGATCTGTCATTACACCCTTAGATGTAGACATAATTGTCACACCAAGGCCATTCATTACTTTAGGGATCTCTTGAGACCCTTTATATACACGCAAACCTGGCTTGCTAATACGCTGTATACGCTCAATAACTGGGCGACCAGCATAATATTTCAAGCTAATAGTTAAAGTAGCTTTACCACCTTCAGTTTGCACTGCAAAATCTTCTACGTAACCTTCTTCTTTAAGCACGCTAGCAATAGCAGTCTTAACATTTGATGAAGGCATAGCAACAACCGCTTTGTTAACCATTTGCGCATTACGAATACGCGTCAACATGTCGGCAATCGGATCACTCATACTCATAGCTATTCCTCCTATTACCAGCTGGCTTTAGTGACGCCTGGAACGAAGCCAGCCATCATTAAATCGCGTAATTTACTACGCCCAATACCGAATTTACTAAACACACCACGTGGGCGACCAGTTAAAGCACAACGATTACGAAGACGCACTGGGCTTGAGTTACGTGGAAGCGCTTGGAATTTCATGCGCGCTTCAAGGCGACTTTCTGCAGTAGCAGTAACATCATTCATTGCCGCTTCAAGTGCAGCACGTTTTACAGCGAATTTACTTACAGTTGCGCGACGTTTGATTTCGCGCTCTGTCATACAGGTTTTAGCCATGACTTAACCTCTGAAAGGAAAACTAAACGCAGCAAGCAAAGCTTTTGCCTCTTCATCCGTTTTCGCAGTAGTTGTAATAGTGATATTCATTCCGCGAATTGCATCGATTTTATCGTATTCAATTTCAGGGAAAATGATTTGCTCTTTAACACCCATGTTGTAGTTACCACGACCATCAAATGATTTCGCAGAAATACCGCGGAAGTCACGAATACGTGGAATAGCTACAGTAACCAAACGATCCAAGAACTCATACATACGTTCACGGCGTAAAGTTACTTTACAACCTACAGGATAGTCATCACGGATTTTAAATGCAGCCACTGATTTTTTAGCTTTAGTTACAATTGCTTTCTGACCTGCAATTTTCTCCATATCGCCAACAGCGTGTTCCATTACCTTTTTATCTGCAACTGCTTCGCCAACACCCATATTAAGAGTTATTTTATCAATGCGAGGCACTTGCATTACTGAAGTGTAACCAAATTGCTCAGTCATAGATTTAACAACTGAGTCTTTATAAAAATCTTTTAAGCGCGCCATAATTCTTCCTATGCGTCCACTGCTTCGCCATTAGATTTGAATACGCGAATTTTGCGACCATCATCCAATGTTTTGAAGCCTACGCGATCACCTTTTTGGGTCGCACTGTTAAATAAAGCAACGTTAGAAATGTCTAATGGCATTTCTTTAGCAATGATGCCGCCAGCGATACCCTTCATCGGGTTTGCTTTTGCGTGTTTCTTAACCAAGTTAAGACCTTCAACAACAACATGACCTGAATCAAGAATACCAATAACTGTACCTTGCTTACCTTTGTCTTTACCGGTATTTAGGATGACTTGATCACCCTTGCGAATTTTGTTCATGTGAGCTCCTACAACACTTCTGGCGCTAATGAAACGATTTTCATGAATTTTTCAGTACGTAATTCACGTGTTACTGGCCCGAATATACGGGTACCAATCGGTTCTAGCTTATTATTTAACAGTACTGCAGCATTGCCATCGAACTTAACCAAAGAGCCGTCTGGACGACGAACACCTTTAGCAGTACGCACAACTACCGCGCTGTAAACTTCGCCTTTTTTTACGCGACCACGTGGTGCAGCATCTTTGATGCTCACTTTGATGATATCGCCTATTCCAGCGTAGCGACGTTTAGAGCCACCTAACACCTTGATGCATTGCACAGAGCGCGCACCAGTGTTATCGGCAACTTCTAGCCGAGATTGCATTTGAATCATGAGAATAATCTCCAACTTAATCCGTTAAAACCAACACCAGCCATTTTTAATTGAAACTTATCTTTCAATTAACACGGCCGATAGACCCGGTCAGTATTGGGGCGAGAGCTTATGACTTATTTTTTATAAAAAAGTCGCTCGCCTAAATAGCCAAACATTATAACTTGCATCATCAATTAGCGCAATTACTATTACCAATAATTACGCTAATTAACCTTACTTAAATTAGGCTGATTTAACAACCCAGTTTTTAGTTTTAGAAAGTGGACGACTTTCAACAATCGTTACAATGTCACCTTCTTTACAGCTGTTAGTTTCATCATGTGCATGAAACTTTTTAGATTGGCGAATAACTTTACCAATCAATGGATGTTTAACTTTACGCTCAACCAACACCGTAACTGTTTTATCCATTTTGTCGCTTGTTACGCGGCCAGTTAAGCTACGTACTACTTTTGTCGTTTCAGTCATGATTATGCCTGTTTCGCTTTCTCAGCCAGTACAAGCTTCACACGCGCTACATCTTTGCGTACTTTACCTAGCTGATCTACTTTAGATAATTGCTGAGTTGCCACTTGCATACGAAGTGAGAATTGCGCACGGCGCAATTCAATCAACTCTGCATTTAGCTCTTCAACGCTTTTTGCTCTTAAATCGGTTGCTTTCATTTTAGCTTCCTTATCCTTAACTACCGATTTGGCGAGTCATGAATGTCGTTTCAATTGGCAACTTTGCAGCAGCCAAACGGAACGCTTCACGTGCAAGCTCTTCGCTCACTCCGTCCATCTCGTATAACATTTTACCTGGTTGGATTTGAGCAACGTAGTACTCTGTACTACCTTTACCATTACCCATACGTACTTCAGCAGGTTTTTTAGAAATTGGTTGATCTGGGAATATGCGAATCCATACACGACCACCACGTTTAATGTGACGAGTCATAACGCGACGAGCAGCTTCAATTTGACGTGCAGTTAAACGGCCACGGCCTACTGCTTTCAAACCAAAATCACCAAAACTTACTTTATTACCCGTAGTTGCAATGCCTTTGTTACGGCCTTTTTGCATCTTACGGTATTTTTGTCTAGACGGTTGTAGCATCTTTAGCCCTCGGCTTTCTTACTTTTTTCTCTGGCTCAGCAACTGGAGTTGTAGTAGCGCCGATAGGTGCTTGTACGTTACCAGCGAAAATTTCACCTTTGAATACCCAAACTTTAATACCGATAATACCGTATGTCGTTGAAGCTTCAGCAACACCGTAATCAATGTCAGCACGAAGTGTATGTAATGGCACACGGCCTTCACGATACCATTCAGTACGAGCAATTTCGATACCGTTTAAACGACCTGAACTCATGATTTTGATACCTTGTGCACCAAGGCGCATTGCATTTTGCATTGCACGCTTCATAGCACGACGGAACATCACACGTTTTTCAAGTTGTTGAGCAATAGATTGTGCAATCAATGTTGCATCAATTTCAGGCTTACGCACTTCTTCAATGTTTAAATGAACTGGTACGCCCATTAAGCCTTGTAAAGTTGCACGCAAAGACTCAATGTCTTCACCTTTTTTACCGATTACAACACCAGGACGCGCACTGTAAATAGTGATTTTTGCATTCTTTGCAGGACGCTCAATCAAAATACGGCTAACCGCAGCACTGGCTAATTTTTTGTTTAAGAACTCACGTACTTTAATGTCGCCTTGCAACATTGCAGGGAAGTTCTTGCTATTGGCATACCAACGTGAGGACCAGTTTTTTTGGACACTCAGACGGAAACCAATTGGATGAATTTTCTGACCCATGATTATCCCTTAGTTACCGACTGTCACATGAATGTGACAGGTTGGTTTAGTAATACGACCAGCGCGACCTTTTGCACGTGGACGAATACGTTTAAGCACAATACCTTTATCAACGTAAATTGAAGTAACTTTCAATTCGTCGATATCAGCGCCATTGTTATGTTCCGCGTTAGCAATTGCAGATTCAACCACTTTCTTAATGATCTCAGCACCTTTTTTAGGTGTGAAATTAAGAATGTTAAGTGCGTGATCTACTTTCTTGCCACGAACAAGGTCTGCCACCAATCTAGCCTTTTGAGGAGAGAGATGAACACCTTTTAATATTGCAGATACTTGCATCTTCAGCTCCTACTTCTTAGCTTTTTTGTCGGCTGCATGACCTTTGAATGTACGTGTTAACGCAAATTCACCGAGCTTGTGACCTACCATGTTTTCAGAAATCAACACTGGAATGTGTTGCTTACCATTATGAATTGCAATAGTAAGACCGATAAAATCTGGGAAAATTGTAGAGCGACGTGACCAAGTCTTAATTGGTTTACGATCGCGCGCTGCAGCTGCAACTTCTACTTTTTTAGCCAAATGACCATCAATAAATGGACCTTTTTTAAGTGAACGTGCCATAAATTACCTTACGCCTCTCGGACGACGACTAATACGCATATTATCTGTACGTTTACTGCTACGTGTACGATAACCTTTAGTTTTAACACCCCATGGGCTAACTGGATTCATACCTGCAGCTGTACGACCTTCACCACCACCGTGCGGGTGATCTACCGGGTTCATCACCACACCGCGAACGGTTGGGCGAACACCACGCCAGCGCATCGCACCAGCTTTACCGATTGAACGTAGTGAATGCTCTTCATTACCAACTTCACCTAAAGTTGCCATGCAATCTACATGTACGCGGCGAACCTCACCTGAACGTAAACGCAATTGAGCATAAGCACCTTCACGTGCTAGCAGTTGTACTGATGTACCTGCTGAACGGGCAATTTGTGCACCTTTACCAGGTTGCAATTCGATACAATGAATTGTGCTACCCACTGGAATGTTGCGTAGTGGCATAGCGTTACCTACTTTAATAGGCGCTTCAGAACCACTAATTAGCTGCATACCAGCACTTACGCCACGTGGAGCAATAATGTAACGACGCTCACCATCAGCATAACAAAGCAAAGCAATGTGTGCCGTACGGTTTGGATCATACTCAATATGCTCCACTGTCGCTGGAATACCAGCTTTATTGCGAAGGAAGTCGATTAAACGGTAATGCTGTTTATGACCACCACCTTGGTGACGAACTGTAATGCGGCCGTTATTGTTACGGCCTGCGTTTCTACTTTGACTCTCCAACAGCGGTGCGTGTGGTTTACCTTTATAAAGGTCAGGTGTTACCACCTTTACTACACCACGACGACCCGGGGACGTTGGCTTGACTTTAACTAATGCCATCTCATCTCTCCTTATTCAGCCGCTGCGAAGTTAATTTCTTGGCCTGGCTTCAAGCTTACATAAGCTTTTTTCCAGTCTTTACGCTTGCCCATACTTTTGCCAGCGCGCTTTGTTTTACCACCAACATTGATCGTAGAAACTTTCTCAACTTCAACTTTAAAAACAAGCTCAACTGCAGCTTTGATTTCTGGTTTAGTTGCATCAGTACGTACGATGAAAGCAATTTGCTGATGTTTATCAGCAATGTAAGTTGCTTTTTCAGTGATTTGTGGTGCTAAGATTACTTGCAACAAGCGATCTTGAGTTTTAGTCATAGCGGTCATCATGCTAACATCTCCTCAAGTTTCTTCACCGCAGCAACTGTAGCCACAACATTAGGGAAACGCACTAAACTGACTGGGTCAGCAAACTGTGCTTCAACCACCATGACGTTAATCAGGTTACGTGAAGATAAATATAAGTTTTCATCAAAGCCATCAGTCAGCACCAACACGCCGCCTTCAAAACCTAGATTTTTAATTTTCTCAGCAAAAGCTTTAGTTTTAGGAGTAGCTACAACAAACTCCTCAACCACATTCAAACGCTCTTGACGCACTAATTCAGATAAAATCGTTTGCATACCAGCACGGTAAGCTTTACGGTTAATTTTATGGCTGAAGTTTTCAAGTGGTGAGCTTGGGAATGCGCGACCGCCTCCACGCCAGATTGGGCTAGACGTCATACCAGCACGTGCGTTACCCGTTCCTTTTTGTGCGTATGGCTTGTGCGTAGTATGCGCAACATTACCACGACCTTTTTGTGCACGAGTTGCTGTACGGGCATTAGCCATGTAAGCAACAACCACTTGATGCACTAAAGCTTCGTTAAATTCACGACCAAAAGTATCATCAGATACAGTTACGCCAGCTTTAACAGCTTTACCATTTTTGTCTTGTAATTTAAGTTCCATTATTTCATCCCCTTCTGAAGCTTAGCTTTAATAGCCGGGCGAACAACAACATCGCCGCCTTTAGAACCAGGGATTGCACCTTTAATCAACAACAGGTTACGCTCAGCATCAACACGAACGATTTCTAGGTTCTGTGTAGTAACTTTAGTAGCACCCAAGTGACCAGGCATACGCTTACCAGGGAATACTCGACCTGGATCTTGCGCCATACCAATAGAACCAGGTACGTTATGTGATTTAGAGTTACCGTGAGATGCGCGGTTTGACTTAAAGTGATGGCGCTTAATAGCACCAGCAAAGCCTTTACCTAAAGAAATACCAGTAACGTCAACTATTTGACCTGCCTGAAAAATATCAACAGTGATATTTGCACCTGCAGTGTAATTAGCTAAAACATCACTAGTCACTGGGAATTCATGTATACCAGCGCCTGCAGCAGAACCTGACTTGGCATAATGCCCAGTCAATGCACTGTTGATGCGGCTAGCACGACGTGTACCGTAAGCAACTTGAAGGCCAGTATAGCCATCGCTTGCGATCGTCTTGATCTGTGTCACGCGGTTAGGTACAACTTCCAACACGGTTACTGGGATGCTTGCGCCGTCCTCAGTAAACACGCGGGTCATACCCACTTTGCGACCAATAAGCCCTAAGCTCATGATCGTATCCTTATTATTTAGTTAAAAAGCCGATTACAATTGACCGACTTCTGTGAAAGAGGGCGGATTATACCGAACCCTCAATATTTTTACAACCAGTTTATTACAACTACTTTTTACTACTTAAATTCTTACAGCTTGATTTCTACATCAACACCAGCTGGCAAATCTAATTTCATTAATGCATCCACTGTTTTATCTGTAGGATCAACAATATCCATCAAACGTTGGTGAGTACGAATCTCGAATTGATCACGTGAAGTTTTATTTACGTGAGGTGAACGTAAAATATCAAAACGTTCGATACGTGTTGGTAATGGCACTGGACCCTTTACCACAGCGCCAGTACGTTTGGCAGTTTCTACGATTTCTTGAGCTGACTGATCAATCAAACGATAATCAAATGCTTTAAGACGAATACGAATTTTCTGTGTTGACATTATTTACTGCCTTTCTAATTTACTACTTTTCAAAGAGCGAAACGGCAGAGTTCACTCTGCCGTTTGATTAAACTACTTGTTTATTACAACTACTCAATAATCTTAGCCACCACACCAGCACCCACAGTACGACCACCTTCACGAATAGCGAAGCGCAAGCCTTCTTCCATCGCGATTGGTGAGATCAATGTCACTGTGATTGATACGTTATCACCTGGCATGACCATTTCTGTTCCTGCTGGCAATTCTACTGCGCCCGTTACGTCTGTAGTACGGAAGTAGAATTGTGGACGGTAACCTTGGAAGAATGGTGTGTGACGACCACCTTCATCTTTACCTAGCACGTAGATTTCTGCTGTGAATTTTGTGTGTGGTTTGATTGAGCCTGATTTAGCTAATACTTGACCACGTTCGATGTCTTCACGTTTTGTACCACGTAGTAATACACCTACGTTATCACCAGCCATACCTTGGTCTAGTAATTTACGGAACATTTCAACACCAGTACAGGTTGTTTTTACGGTTGGTTTTAGACCAACAATTTCAATTTCTTCACCGACTTTGATGATGCCGCGTTCAATACGACCAGTTACTACAGTACCACGACCAGAGATTGAGAATACATCTTCAACCGGCATTAAGAATGTACCGTCAATTGCGCGTTCTGGCATTGGGATGTAGTTGTCTAATGCATCTGCAAGACGGAAGATTGATGGCTCGCCGATTTCTGTTTGGTCGCCTTCTAATGCTGCACGTGCTGAGCCTGTGATGATTGGTGTATCGTCACCTGGGAAGTCGTATTTGCTGAGCAAGTCACGTACTTCCATTTCAACGAGTTCTAATAACTCAGCATCGTCTACTAAGTCTGCTTTGTTTAGGTAAACAACGATATAAGGTACGCCAACTTGACGTGCTAATAGGATGTGTTCACGTGTTTGTGGCATAGGACCGTCAGCTGCTGAACATACTAAGATCGCGCCGTCCATTTGTGCTGCGCCGGTGATCATGTTTTTAACATAGTCGGCGTGGCCTGGACAGTCTACGTGTGCGTAGTGGCGGTTAGCTGTTTCGTATTCAACGTGGGCAGTATTAATCGTAATACCACGTGCTTTTTCTTCTGGTGCTGCGTCAATTTGATCGTAGGCTTTTGCTTCGCCACCGAATTTTTTAGACAGGATTGTTGTAATCGCTGCCGTTAGTGTTGTTTTACCATGGTCAACGTGGCCAATTGTGCCTACGTTAACGTGCGGCTTGGTCCGCTCAAATTTACCTTTTGCCATTTAATTTTCCTTTAAATTTAATATATTAAGAATAGTTTTTAATTACTTCTTATTCATAATGGCTTCAGCCACGTTTCTTGGTGCTTCTGTGTAGTGCTTAAATTCCATACTGTAACTTGCACGGCCTTGTGACAATGAACGTACAGTAGTTGAGTAACCAAACATCTCAGCCAGCGGCACTTCAGCGCGCAATACCTTACCTGTTGCATTGTCTTCCATACCTTGGATCATACCGCGACGAGATGACAAATCACCCATGATGTCACCCATGTAATCTTCTGGCGTTTCAACTTCTACAGCCATCATAGGCTCTAGCAAGATCGGATCTGCTTTACGCATACCATCTTTGAAGCCGATTGAAGCCGCCATTTTAAAGGCGTTTTCGTTCGAGTCAACGTCATGGTATGAACCATCAAATAATGTCACTTTTACGTCTACAACCGGGAAGCCAGCTAAAACGCCTGATGGAATAGTTTCGCGCAAACCTTTTTCAACTGCAGGAATAAACTCGCGTGGAACTGTGCCGCCTTTAATTTGATCGATAAACTCGAAACCTTTACCTGGCTCATTTGGCTCAAGAATTAGCCATACGTGACCATATTGACCTTTACCACCAGATTGCTTAACGAATTTACCTTCAACTTCAACCTTTTTCTTGATCGCTTCACGGTAAGCCACTTGCGGTGCACCAACGTTTGCTTCAACGTTAAATTCACGACGCATACGATCAACTAGAATCTCAAGATGCAACTCACCCATACCAGAAATAATCGTTTGGTTAGTTTCTTCATCTGTTTTAACGCGGAAAGACGGATCTTCTTGCGCCAAACGGTTTAAAGCAACACCCATTTTTTCTTGGTCAGCCTTTGTTTTTGGCTCAACAGCAACGTGAATCACTGGCTCAGGGAATATCATGCGCTCTAAGATGATCTCATCATTCAAGCTACATAACGTGTCACCTGTAGTCGCTTCTTTCAAACCAATAGCCGCAGCAATATCACCTGCACGAACCTCAGTTAGAGGCTCACGAGTATTTGCATGCATTTGCACGATACGGCCGATACGCTCTTTTTTACCCTTAATTGGGTTGTAAACAGTATCACCAGCGTTAATTACACCAGAATAAACGCGGAAGAAAATCAATTGACCAACGAACGGATCAGTCATAATTTTAAATGCTAATGCAGAGAATTTCTCATCATCAGAAGCTCTAAGACGGATCTCATTACCGTCACCATCTTCAGCTTTAGTTGGCGGAATATCTGTTGGAGCAGGCATCAACTCAACAACTTTATCCAACATCGCTTGAACACCTTTGTTTTTGAAAGCTGAACCACATACCATCGGCACAATTTCAAAAGCAATAGTACGCATACGCAAACCAACCATGATGTCAGCTTCAGACAAATCACCTTCTTCAAGGTATTTATTCATTAGCTCTTCTGTAGCTTCCGCTGCCGCTTCCACCATATTTTCACGCCATTTATCACATTCAGCTTTTAAGTCTGCAGGAATTTCACGGTAGTCAAACTTCATACCTTGTGAAGCATCGTCCCAGTAGATAGCTTTCATCTTAATAAGATCAACAACGCCTTCGAATTTATCTTCAGCACCGATTGGCACTTGCAAAGGAATTGGATTCGCTTTTAGACGTGCACGCATTTGATCGTACACTTTAAAGAAGTTAGCACCAGCGCGGTCCATTTTGTTAACGAACGCTAAACGTGGCACTTTGTATTTATTTGCTTGGCGCCATACTGTTTCAGACTGAGGTTGAACACCACCCACAGCACAATACACCATACATGCACCATCAAGCACACGCATTGAACGCTCTACTTCAATCGTAAAGTCAACGTGGCCTGGAGTATCAATAATATTAATACGGTGTTGATCAAATTGACCAGCCATACCCTTCCAGAAGCAAGTAGTTGCTGCTGAAGTAATAGTAATACCGCGCTCCTGCTCTTGCTCCATCCAGTCCATTGTTGCAGCACCATTGTGCACTTCACCAATTTTGTGGTTTACGCCTGTGTAAAACAAGATACGTTCAGTCGTTGTAGTCTTACCTGCATCAATGTGCGCAGAAATACCAATGTTACGATAGCGTTCAATAGGGGTTATACGAGCCACGGCTATTACCTTTACTTAAATATTATTGCTTAAATTCTTAAAGAGCGATGCAAATGGCCTAAGCACTTACTTAGGCCAACCAAACAACATTCAAATATTAGAATCTGAAATGTGAGAATGCTTTATTCGCTTCTGCCATACGGTGAACTTCTTCACGTTTTTTCATTGCTGAACCACGACCTTCAGAAGCTTCAGTTAATTCAGCAGCTAAACGCAAGCCCATTGACTTCTCACCACGTTTACGCGCTGCATCGCGCATCCAACGCATCGCCAAAGCACTACGACGGTTAGGACGCACTTCTACCGGCACTTGATAGTTTGCACCACCGACGCGACGGCTCTTAACTTCAACTAATGGACGTAAGTTTGTTAATGCAAGTGTAAATACCTCCAAAGCATCTTTACCTGTTTTAGCTGCAATTTGGTCAAACGCACCGTATAAAATACGCTCAGCAACAGATTTTTTACCACCCGTCATCAATACGTTTACAAATTTTGACACTTCTTGGCTTCCAAATTTTGGATCAGGAAGAATGTTGCGTTTGGGGACTTCTCTACGTCTTGGCATTATTTTCTCTATTCTATTAAATTAGTTTTTGCTAGCAACTACATTAGCAAGGCGTTTCAGCCGCTTAAATGCATTACATTACTCGTAATAAATTACGCTGCTTTACCCGCTTTAGGACGTTTAGCACCGTATTTAGAACGTGATTGTTTACGGTCTTTAACACCAGCCGTATCCAAACTACCACGCACCATATGGTAACGCACACCCGGCAGATCTTTTACACGACCGCCGCGTAGCAATACCACGCTATGCTCTTGCAAGTTATGGCCTTCACCACCGATGTAACTAATCACTTCGTAGCCATTAGTTAAACGTACTTTTGCAACTTTACGCAAAGCTGAGTTAGGCTTTTTAGGTGTTGTTGTGTAAACACGTGTACAAACACCACGTTTTTGTGGGCATGATTCAAGTGCTGGCACTTTACTTTTTGTGACCACTTTAGCGCGTGGTTTGCGTATTAACTGATTGATGGTTGGCATTGCCTATAACCTCTAATTGATGTCTTCAAATATTACTTTTTAAAATTTTGCAAAACAAATCAGGATAGCAATGTCATCGCTGACAATTTAGCTATCCTGAAAAACCCAACATTCTATTTAGCCTGACTTTTATTGTCAAGCCTTTAATTGTTTGATTTTATTCTGCTGCCGTTTCACTTACCACTTCTACTGCTGGAACTTCAGCTTCTGTAAACAATGCTTCAGCTGGAATTTCTTTCGCTGGAGCACTGCCTGCAGCCGCGGCACGCTTACGCGCATCATGATATGCCAAGCCTGTACCTGCTGGAATCAAGCGTCCAACAATGACGTTTTCTTTCAAGCCACGCAATTCATCACGTTTACCTAAAATAGCCGCTTCAGTTAGCACACGCGTTGTTTCTTGGAACGAAGCCGCAGAGATAAATGAATCTGTTGATAATGATGCTTTAGTGATACCTAGCAATACATATTCAAATTCAGCTGGACGAAGATTTAATGGAATCACGCGTTCATTTTCTAGCAACAAATCTGCGCGCTCTACTTGCTCGCCCATAATGAAGTTCGTATCACCTGCATCTGTCACGCGTACACGGCGTAACATTTGGCGCACAATCACTTCAATATGTTTGTCATTAATCTTCACACCTTGCAAACGATAAACGTCTTGCACTTCGTCGATGATATAACGTGCTAATGCTTCGCGGCCTTGTAAACGCAGAATATCTTGCGGCTCAGCTGGACCATCAACAATGCTCTCACCCTTAGTCACCACTTGGCCATCATGTGCCGTTACGTGTTTATCTTTAGGAATCAAGAACTCACTGGTGATGCCATCTAAATCAGTAATCACTAAACGTTGCTTACCTTTAGTATCTTTACCGAATGAAACAGTACCCGTCACTTCAGCTAACATACCTGCATCTTTTGGTGAACGCGCTTCAAACAACTCAGCTACGCGTGGAAGACCCCCGGTAATATCACGTGTTTTAGATGACTCTTGTGGAATACGCGCGATCACTTCACCAACGCCTACTTCTTGACCATCTTTAACAGTAATAATACAACCCAACTGGAATGTAGTATTCACTGACTGCTCACTACCAGTAATTTTCACTTCAACACCGTTAACATCCAACAATTTAACTTGTGGACGTAGGCCTTTAGTTTGGCCAGCACGCTGTTTAGGATCGATCACCACCAATGATGACAAACCAGTCACATCATCAATTTGCTTAGCAACGGTAATACCTTCTTCCACGTTTTCAAATTTAATTTGACCCGCGTACTCAGTAATAATTGGACGGGTATGTGGATCCCATGTTGCGATCGCTTGACCCGCTTTTACTGTTTTACCATCAGTAATTTGCAATGTTGCACCGTATGGCACTTTATGACGCTCACGCTCACGACCGTTTTCATCAGCAATGATCACTTCACCATTACGTGAAATCACCACTTGCTCATTACGCGCATTCGTTACGTAACGCATCGTAGAAGTGAAGTTCAATACACCGTTAGACTTACCTTCAACTTGCGACACTGAAGCCGCACGTGAAGCCGCACCACCAATGTGGAATGTACGCATGGTCAACTGTGTACCAGGCTCACCAATTGATTGCGCCGCGATCACACCCACAGCCTCACCCATGCTAATTAATTTACCACGACCTAGGTCACGTCCATAACATTTAGCACAGATACCATAGCGTGTATCACAGGTAAGCGCAGTACGCACTTTCACTTCATCAATACCAAGCGCATCAAGATGCTCAACTTCATCTTCACCCAATAATGTACCAGCTGGGTAAATCACTTCTTGCGTTTCTGGGTTAACCACATCAAGTGCAGCCGTACGACCTAAAATACGATCGTGCAACGGCTCAATCACTTCACCGCCTTTTACCAAGGCTTTAGTTACCAAACCATCACTTGTACCACAGTCAATTTCAGTCACGACTAAATCTTGTGTTACATCCACTAGACGACGTGTTAAGTAACCAGAGTTCGCTGTTTTCAACGCAGTATCGGCTAGACCTTTACGAGCACCGTGGGTTGAAATAAAGTATTGCAATACGTTTAGACCATCACGGAAGTTCGCTTTAATCGGCGTTTCAATAATAGAACCATCTGGTTTCGCCATCAGGCCGCGCATACCAGCTAACTGACGAATCTGAGCTGCAGAACCACGCGCACCTGAGTCGGCCATCATATAAATAGCATTAAATGATTCTTGACGTAGCACTTTACCTGCTTTGTCTTTAATTTGCTTACCACCAGCGTCTAATACATCTTCTTCTTTAAGTTGCTTCATCATGGCATCAGCAACTTTATCACTTGCACGACCCCAGATATCCACTACTTTATTGTAACGCTCACCTTGTGTTACCAAGCCTGAAACATACTGATCTTCAATCTCTTTCACTTCTGACTCTGCTGAAGCAATCAACGCACCTTTTTCTTTTGGTACTAACATATCGTTAATACTAATAGAAATACCAGCTTTAGTTGCGTATGAGTAACCTGCGTCTTTTAGTTTATCAGCAAAAATAACTGTTTCGCGGATGCCTACTTTACGGAATGAAGCATTGATTAACTTAGAGATTTCTTTCTTTTTCAATGCTTTATCAAGGTTACTATAAGCTAAACCAGCTGGCAGAATTTGTGACAATAATGCACGGCCAACAGTAGTTTCATAGCGGTTAGTTTTTTCAGTTTTAACACCGTCTAAATCTAACTCGTACTCTTTAATACGCACGGTAATTTTCGCGTGAATATCAATCAAACCTTGGTCAAATACACGTTGCACTTCTTTAACATCGGCAAAACGCATGCCTTCACCGCGAGCGGCTACTCTTTCACGCGTCATGTAGTAAAGACCCAACACGATATCTTGTGATGGAACGATAATTGGCTCACCGTTTGCTGGAGACAATACGTTGTTAGAAGCCAACATCAAAGTACGTGCTTCCATTTGCGCTTCTAGCGACAATGGAACGTGAACAGCCATTTGGTCACCATCGAAGTCGGCGTTGAATGCCGCACAAACTAATGGGTGCAATTGGATTGCTTTACCTTCGATCAAGATAGGTTCAAAAGCTTGAATACCTAAACGGTGCAATGTTGGCGCACGGTTAAGTAAAACTGGATGCTCGCGGATTACATCCTCGAGAATATCCCAAACTTCTGGTCCTTCTTCTTCAACTTTTTTCTTCGCTGCTTTAATCGTTGTTGCAATACCTAACACTTCCAATTTATGGAAAATGAATGGTTTGAACAATTCCAAAGCCATTTTCTTAGGCAAACCACATTGGTGCAATTTCAGTTGCGGACCAACCACAATCACTGAACGACCTGAGTAATCCACACGTTTACCCAACAAGTTCTGACGGAAACGACCGCCTTTACCTTTAATCATATCAGCTAATGATTTCAATGGGCGCTTGTTAGCACCAGTCATCACTTTACCGCGACGACCGTTATCCAATAGTGAGTCCACAGCTTCTTGCAACATACGCTTTTCATTACGTACGATAATTTCAGGTGCTTTTAACTCTAACAAGCGTTTTAAACGGTTGTTACGGTTAATCACGCGACGATATAAGTCGTTCAAATCTGAAGTCGCAAAACGACCGCCATCCAATGGTACCAATGGACGTAATTCTGGTGGCAATACTGGTAAGATTTCAAGAATCATCCACTCTGGTTTAATGCCAGATTTTTGGAATGCTTCTAACACTTTTAAGCGTTTAGCAATTTTCTTGATTTTTGCTTCAGAGCCTGTTGCGCCTAAGTCTTGGCGTAATTGTGTCACTTCACGCTCAATGTCCATCGTGCGTAATAACTCACGCACCGCTTCAGCACCCATAACAGCATTGAATTCGTCGCCGTATTCTTCAACTTTTGCCAAGTAGTCATCTTCAGTCAATAACTGACCGCGTGTAAGCGGCGTCATGCCAGGATCAACCACGATGAATGCTTCGAAATACAATACGCGTTCAATATCACGTAAAGCGATATCTAATACCATACCTAAACGGCTTGGTAGTGATTTCAAGAACCAAATGTGTGCTACTGGTGAGGCTAGATCAATGTGACCCATACGCTCACGACGCACTTTAGATAAAGTAACTTCAACACCACATTTTTCGCAGATAACGCCGCGATGTTTTAGACGTTTATATTTACCGCATAGACACTCGTAGTCTTTTATCGGGCCAAAGATTTTTGCACAGAACAAGCCATCACGCTCAGGCTTGAATGTACGGTAGTTGATAGTTTCTGGCTTTTTAACTTCGCCATATGACCATGAACGGATTTTTTCAGGTGAAGCGAGTGCAATCTTAATAGCATCGAACTCTTCTTCTTGCGTTACCTGTTTAAATAAGTCTAATAGAGCTTTCAAGTCTGTTCTCCTTAGTTTCTGTCTAGGTCAATGTCGATAGCAAGTGAACGAATTTCTTTCACTAACACGTTGAATGATTCCGGCATACCAGCATCAATTTTGTGTTCGCCTTTAACAATATTTTCATATACTTTTGTACGACCAGTGACGTCATCAGACTTCACTGTCAGCATTTCTTGTAATGTATATGAAGCACCATAAGCTTCAAGCGCCCAAACCTCCATCTCACCGAAACGCTGACCACCAAATTGTGCTTTACCGCCCAATGGTTGTTGCGTGACTAATGAGTAAGGACCTGTTGAACGTGCATGCATTTTGTCATCAACCAAGTGATGCAATTTCAATACGTGCATATAACCAACAGTGACTGGACGTTCAAATGCATCACCTGTGCGACCATCGAATAACGTCACTTGCGTCTTACCAGCATGGAATTTCAACTGTTTAGTACGCGCTGCATCATCGGGGTAAGCTAAATCTAGCATCGCTTTAATATCAGATTCTGCTGCACCATCAAATACTGGCGTTGCGAAAGGCACGCCGTTTGTTAGGTTACGTGCAAGTTCTAATACTTCAGTGTCAGTAAACGAATTGATATCTTCTTTTTTACCTGTGCTGTCGTTGTAGATTTGCTCAAGGAACTTACGGATATCAGCTACTTTAGCTTCTTCGCGTAACATTTCATCAATACGCAAACCTAGACCTTTAGCAGCCCAGCCCAAGTGAACTTCTAGAATCTGACCGATGTTCATACGTGAAGGAACACCTAGTGGGTTCAACACGATGTCCATAGGTGTACCATCCGCCATGTGCGGCATATCTTCGATTGGACAGATTTTTGAAATAACACCCTTGTTACCGTGACGACCGGCCATTTTATCACCAGGCTGAATGCGACGTTTAACAGCTAAATACACTTTAACCATTTTCTGTACGCCAGCTGGCAACTCATCACCTTGCGTTAATTTACGTTTTTTCTCTTCAAATTTGCTGTCAAAGTTAACACGTGCTTGAGCCAAACTGTCTTTCAATTGCTCTAATTGACGTGCTGTTTCTTCGTCAGTTAAGCGAATATCAAACCAGTCATAGCGACCTACTGAAGCTAAATACTCAGCAGTTAGCACATCGCCTTTTTTCAGTTTATTAGGACCACCAGTTGCAGTTTTACCTTCAATCAAGCGACGAATACGTCCGAATGCATCGTCTTCAACAATACGCATTTGGTCGGCTAAGTCTTGTTTGTAATGAGTTAACTGATCATCAATAATTTGTTGCGCACGTGAATCACGCTCTAAACCTTCACGTGTAAACACTTGTACGTCAATCACTGTACCGCTCATGCCTGATGGCACGCGCAATGAAGTATCTTTAACATCAGAAGCTTTTTCACCGAAAATAGCGCGTAACAATTTCTCTTCTGGCGTCAGTTGTGTTTCACCTTTTGGAGTCACTTTACCAACTAGAACATCGCCCGCCTCAACATCAGCACCGATATAAATAATACCCACTTCATCCAAACGACCTAACATACGCTCGCTTAGGTTTGAAATATCTTGTGTGATTTCTTCAGCACCAAGTTTCGTATCGCGAGCAACAACAGTTAGCTCTTCAATGTGAATTGAAGTGTAGCGGTCATCTGCAACTACGCGCTCTGAAATCAAAATCGAGTCTTCGTAGTTATAACCATTCCAAGGCATAAAGCCAACTAACATGTTTTGACCTAAAGCCAACTCACCCATATCCGTTGAAGCACCATCGGCAATCACATCACCGCGTGCCAATTTATCGCCTACGCGAACCAATGGACGTTGGTTAATGTTTGTGTTCTGGTTTGACCGTGTATATTTAGTTAAGTTGTAAATATCTACACCAACTTCACCATCTTTTGCTTCATCATCGTTTACACGAACCACGATACGACCAGAATCAACGTAATCTACCAAACCGCCACGACGCGCTTGCACTGTCGTACCAGAGTCGACCGCTACAGTACGCTCAATACCTGTACCAACCACGGCTTTTTCAGCACGTAGACAAGGCACTGCTTGACGTTGCATGTTGGCACCCATCAATGCGCGGTTCGCATCATCGTGTTCCAAGAATGGAATCAATGAAGCCGCAACAGATACAATTTGACCAGGCGCAACGTCCATATATTGAACGCGATCTGGCTGCGTCATGGTGAACTCGTTGTGATGACGTGATGAGACCAAGTCTTCAACAAACATGTTCTTAGCATCTAAGTCTGTGTTCGCTTGCGCGATCATGTACTGGCTTTCTTCAATGGCTGAAAGATAGTCAATAGTGTCAGACACTTTATTGCCTTCTACACGACGATACGGTGTTTCTAAGAAACCGTATTCATTAGTACGTGCATACAAAGCCAATGAGTTAATCAAACCAATGTTTGGACCTTCAGGTGTTTCAATCGGACACATACGACCATAGTGGGTTGAGTGAACGTCACGCACTTCGAAACCTGCGCGTTCACGTGTCAAACCACCAGGGCCAAGTGCTGAGATACGGCGTTTATGCGTAATTTCAGACAATGGATTGGTTTGATCCATAAACTGTGACAATTGGCTTGAGCCAAAGAATTCACGAATTGCGCTAGATACTGGTTTAGCGTTAATCAAGTCATGCGGCATCAAGTTGTCTGATTCAGCTTGTGACAAACGCTCTTTAACAGCGCGCTCTACACGAACTAGACCTGTACGGAATTGATTTTCTGCCAACTCGCCTACTGAACGAATACGACGATTACCTAAATGGTCAATATCATCGATTTCGCCACGGCCATTGCGTAACTCTAGCAAAACGCCAATAACAGCAAGGATATCGTCATTTGAAAGAATGTACGCACCTTCAGCACCACGTGGACCTACCGTCTCGTAGAACTTACGCATCCAGTTTGATTGACGATCTTCCGCTTTTTCAGGGAATGCACGACGATTAAACTTCATACGACCTACGCGTGACAAATCATAACGATCTTCATTGAAGAATAAACCATTAAATAGCGCTTCTACTGAATCTTCAGTTGGCGGCTCGCCTGGGCGCATCATGCGGTAAATCGCAACACGTGCACTATATTGATCAGGAATTTCATCAATACGTAATGTTTGAGAGATATAGTCGCCGTGATCTAAGTCATTAGAATAAAGGGTATTAATTTCGCCTACTTTTGCGTCAATTAATTTCTCTAACAATGATTCTGTAATTTCATCATTGGCATTCGCAACGATTTCGCCAGTTTCTTTATCAACAATATTTTTACCAATCGCACGACCTAGAATAAAGTCTTGTGGCACAGCAATTTTGCTCACGCCAGCTTTTTCCATATCACGGATATGTTTTACGGTAATACGCTTGTCTTTTGCAACTAATACTTCACCATCTTTAGCTACGATGTCAAATTTAGCCACTTCGCCACGTAGACGATCAGGCACTAATGTGAACTCAACACCTTTTGCACTGACGTGGAAAGTATCGAAGTCAAAGAATGTAGCGATGATTTGCTCTGGCGTATAACCAAGTGCTTTAAGCAAAATGGTCACTGGCATTTTACGGCGACGATCGATACGGAAATACAAGTAATCTTTAGGATCAAACTCGAAATCTAACCACGAGCCACGGTAAGGAATGATACGTGCTGAGAATAGCAATTTACCTGAGCTATGTGTTTTACCACGATCATGCTCAAAGAACACGCCTGGGCTACGATGTAATTGAGAAACAATCACACGCTCAGTACCGTTAATCACAAATGAGCCATTTTCCGTCATCAAAGGCAATTCGCCCATGTAAACTTCTTGCTCTTTCACTTCTTTAACTGTTGGCTTAGAAGCTTCTTTGTCCATAATGGTCAAACGAACTTTTACGCGCAAAGGTGCAGCGTAAGTTAAACCACGCTGTTGACACTCTTTTACATCAAAAGGCTCAGCGCCTAATTGATAGCTAACGTAATCTAAACGCGCATTACCTGAATGGCTGATGATAGGGAAAACTGAAGCGAAAGTAGATTGCAAACCATCTTCTGTACGCTTATCTGCTGGGATTTCTGCTTGCAAGAATGCTTTGTATGACTCTAACTGCATTGCAAGTAAGTATGGAATTTCTTGAACACTTTCGCGCTTGGCGAAACTTTTACGAAGGCGTTTCTTTTCGGTGAAGGAATAGCTCATTGCATCTCCTAATGTTTGAGGGCAGAAATTAAAATACTTGTTCTAGAGTTGAATCTAAAACGTTGAAAGTATTTTTATTTCTAACTTCATGTTAAGTACGAAATTTAATTACATTTTGTTACATTTTTTACGCCGCTATAAACGGCGAAGGCTGACGGTCTCCCGTCAGCCTAAATAACACTAAAACGAACTAATTACTTAAGTTCGCCAGTCGCGCCAGCTTCAATCAATTTTTTCAATGCTGCATCAGCATCAGCTTTTGAAACACCTTCTTTAACTGCTTTAGGTGCGCCATCAACTAGGTCTTTAGCTTCTTTCAAGCCTAAACCAGTGATTTCACGAACTGCTTTAATTGCGCTAACTTTTTGTTCGCCAGCAGTTAAAATCATAACTGTGAACTCAGTTTGCTCTGCAGCTGCTGCAGCTGGTGCACCAGCGCCAGCGCCAGCTGCTACTGCTACGGCAGCTGCTGATACGCCAAATTTTTCTTCGATTTCTTTAATAAATGCTGTCAAATCTAAAACTGACATCTTGCCTACTGCATCTAAAATATCTGCATTTGTAATTGCCATTTGAATATTCCCTATAAATAAATAATGTAGTTAAATGAATTAAGCTGCTTCTTTAGCATCACGAATTGCCGCCATCGCGCGAGCGAATTTGGTTGGCACTTCGTTGAGCGTACGAGCAAACTTAGCAAGCAACTCTTCGCGACTTAGTGTAGACGCTAAGGCTTGTACGCCAGCAACATCCATCAACTGATTCGGAATTGCACCCGCTTTAATCACGAACTTGTCGTTAGTTTTTGCAAAATTGTTCAACACTTTAGCCGCAGCAACTGGGTCTGATGAAATACCAAACACCAACGGGCCAATCATGCTATCTGCTAATGCTGAAAATGCTGTGCCTTCAACTGCACGGCGCACTAGTGAGTTTTTCAACACACGTAGATACACGCCTGATTTTCTAGCATCTGAGCGTAATACAGTCATGTCAGCCACGCCCATACCACGATATTCAGCAAGAACAATTGCTTGAGCTTCCGCAACTTGCGCGCTTACTTCAGCAACTACTGCTTTTTTCTCTGTAAGATTTAGACTCAAGGTCTTCTCCTTCCGTTAAAATCTCTGTTCTAACAATAAATTATTACTAAAACAGAATCTGCTTTTAGTATTAAAAACACTAAAAACCATTTTACGGCGACCATTCACTGGGAGATATTTTTCCTGTTTAGGGATACGCCATCTGCGTAGGGTTTAGCAAATTCAAAGCAGAGGTTAAAGTAAATTTCACTTCTTCACCCACCGAGAAACCGCTGACATTAAGTCTTTTCGGACACCTACGGTCTTTGATAACCTCATTGATTAATAAAACTCAGACTTATCAATGAGCCCAAAGCCCTTTGCGATTGGGGCTTGCAAGCCCCAATCATCATTCTTTATTACGCTACTAAACTTGCTTGATCTACACGTACACCAGCACCCATAGTGCTAGAGATAGATAGCTTCTTAAGGTAAACACCTTTTGTTGAAGCTGGTTTTGCTTTATTTAAAGCATCCACCAAAGCTAACAAGTTGCCTTGTAATTGCTCAACCGTGAAAGAAGCGCGACCGATTGTGCAATGGATAATACCGCCTTTATCTGTACGGTATTGCACTTGACCAGCTTTTGCGTTTTTAACAGCAGTAGCAGCATCAGGAGTTACAGTACCTACTTTTGGATTTGGCATTAAACCACGTGGGCCTAAGATTTGACCTAAAGCACCAACGATACGCATTGCATCTGGCGTTGCAATAACAATATCAAAATCCATTACACCAGCTTTAACTTGCTCAGCCAAATCTTCAAAACCAACGATATCAGCACCAGCAGCTTTAGCCGCTTCAGCTTGTGCACCTTGCGCAAAAACTGCAACGCGTGTTGTTTTACCTGTTCCGTTAGGCAACACTAAAGCACCACGAACCAATTGGTCAGATTTACGAGCATCAATACCTAGATTCACAACAGCATCAATTGATTCATTGAATTTTGCAGTTGCATTTTCTTTAACGATAGTTAAACCATCAGTCACTGGATAAAGTTTGTTACGGTCTACTTTTGCACGTAGTGCATCAATTCTTTTAGCCATGTTATACGCCCTCCACTTCAATACCCATACTACGTGCACTACCTGCAATAGTACGTACTGCAGCATCCATATCTGACGCTGTTAAGTCAGGCATTTTTGTTGTAGCAATTTCTTCAGCTTGTTTACGAGTAATTTTGCCCACTTTATCAGTATGCGGACGTGGTGAACCTTTAGTGATGTTCGCCGCTTTTTTGATAAGAATAGTCGCCGGAGGCGTTTTCATCACAAATGTGAAGCTCTTATCAGCAAATGCTGTAATCACTACTGGAATTGGCAAGCCTGGCTCTACGCCTTGCGTTGCAGCATTAAATGCCTTACAGAATTCCATAATATTCAAACCGCGTTGACCCAATGCTGGACCGACTGGTGGACTTGGGTTGGCTTTACCTGCAGGAATCTGCAGTTTGATGTAGCCAATGACTTTCTTTGCCATGGTATAACTCCTAAAATGGGTAATATCGCCAAATTACTTTAGCTCCCCGTTAAACATAACTACTTAAATACAACGACTTACTAAACTTCTTTTTCGATTTGACTGAACTCAAGTTCAACTGGTGTAGAGCGTCCAAAAATCACAACAGACACATGTAACTTACTCTTCTCGTAGTTAACATCTTCAACGTTGCCAGAAAAATCTTTAAATGGACCGTCAACAATGCGTACTGACTCGCCTTTTTCAAAGGTGAGTTTTTGCGTAGGATTACTTTTACTATCATCAATGCGCTGCAAGATGATATCTACTTCTTTGTCTTTGATTGGAGTAGGCTTTTGTGCGCTACCACCAATAAATGCTGTTACGCGTGGCGTACTTTTAACCAAATGCCAACTTTCGTCAGTCATAGCCATTTGCACTAAAACATAACCAGGATAAAGCTTGCGCTCAGAAATGGTTTTTTGACCAGCCTTCATCTCAATCACTTCTTCGATTGGAACTAGAATCTGACCAAATTGCTCTTGCAGACCAGTGCGAACGATGCGCTCTTCCAGTCCCTTTTGCACTGACTTCTCAAAACCTGAGAAAGCTTGTACCGCGTACCATTTCATACTCATTACGCGCCCCGTCCCATTAACCACTGCACCATAAATGCAAATCCGATATCAACCACCGCTAAGAATGCAGCCATGATCACCACCAACACAAAGACCACCATAGTAGTTTGCGTTGTTTCTTTACGTGTCGGCCACACCACTTTACGCGCCTCAGCTACAGCCTCACCGATAAACACAAGCGACTGCTGACCAATAGGCGTTGTCCACAGCACCGCAACAGAAGCACCTAAGCCAGCAAGCACCGCAAGTATACGCAACACGGTAGCTTTGTCTGCCAACAGGTAAAATCCTGCAATGCCTGCAGCGAGTAGCAAAAATGCCACCAACAACTTAATTTTGTTGATCATAATTCACTTAATTAGCGTTACTTAAATAATGTCTAAAACATCACTTCAAATTTGGCAGGCCAAGAGGGTGTCGAACCCCCAACCCTCGGTTTTGGAGACCGATACTCTACCAATTGAGCTATTGGCCTGTAGTTTAGGCTTAACGCCTCACAACTTAAAAAGCCACGCTGGGTTGTTAGCGTAGCTTTTTATTTAAAACTTTTTATTACTCAATAATCTTAGCCACCACACCAGCACCCACAGTACGACCACCTTCACGAATAGCGAAGCGCAAGCCTTCTTCCATCGCGATTGGTGAGATCAATGTCACTGTGATTGATACGTTATCACCTGGCATGACCATTTCTGTTCCTGCTGGCAATTCTACTGCGCCCGTTACGTCTGTAGTACGGAAGTAGAATTGTGGACGGTAACCTTGGAAGAATGGTGTGTGACGACCACCTTCATCTTTACCTAGCACGTAGATTTCTGCTGTGAATTTTGTGTGTGGTTTGATTGAGCCTGATTTAGCTAATACTTGACCACGTTCGATGTCTTCACGTTTTGTACCACGTAGTAATACACCTACGTTATCACCAGCCATACCTTGGTCTAGTAATTTACGGAACATTTCAACACCAGTACAGGTTGTTTTTACGGTTGGTTTTAGACCAACAATTTCAATTTCTTCACCGACTTTGATGATGCCGCGTTCAATACGACCAGTTACTACAGTACCACGACCAGAGATTGAGAATACATCTTCAACCGGCATTAAGAATGTACCGTCAATTGCGCGTTCTGGCATTGGGATGTAGTTGTCTAATGCATCTGCAAGACGGAAGATTGATGGCTCGCCGATTTCTGTTTGGTCGCCTTCTAATGCTGCACGTGCTGAGCCTGTGATGATTGGTGTATCGTCACCTGGGAAGTCGTATTTGCTGAGCAAGTCACGCACTTCCATTTCAACGAGTTCTAATAATTCAGCATCGTCTACTAAGTCTGCTTTGTTTAGGTAAACAACGATATAAGGTACGCCAACTTGACGTGCTAATAGGATGTGTTCACGTGTTTGTGGCATAGGACCGTCAGCTGCTGAACATACTAAGATCGCGCCGTCCATTTGTGCTGCGCCGGTGATCATGTTTTTAACATAGTCGGCGTGGCCTGGACAGTCTACGTGTGCGTAGTGGCGGTTAGCTGTTTCGTATTCAACGTGGGCAGTATTAATCGTAATACCACGTGCTTTTTCTTCTGGTGCTGCGTCAATTTGATCGTAGGCTTTTGCTTCGCCACCGAATTTTTTAGACAGGATTGTTGTAATCGCTGCCGTTAGTGTTGTTTTACCATGGTCAACGTGGCCAATTGTGCCTACGTTAACGTGCGGCTTGGTCCGCTCAAATTTACCTTTTGCCATTGCTTCAGTCCTTTACAATATTTTATTAACTATAAGTTTTATTAAAATTAATAAAACTTGTTCAAATTAAAACTTACTTAAATCAAGTTGATACAACAACCAACCTTTAACACATCATTTGGTGCCCATGGCGGGAATCGGACCCGCGACCTCTCCCTTACCAAGGGAGTGCTCTACCACTGAGCCACATGGGCGCTTGTTCTGCGTACCCAGTCTTTGGAGCGGGCGACGAGACTCGAACTCGCGACATTCAGTTTGGAAAACTGAAGCTCTACCAACTGAGCTACACCCGCGCATCCACCTTAACCAGCGCCAACAGGCTCAAACTATACAACTACTACTTTTGCAAAATCGGTGTGTTACAAACTTTGGTGGAGGGGGAAGGATTCGAACCTTCGTACTCTGAGAGAACGGATTTACAGTCCGTCGCCTTTAACCACTCGGCCACCCCTCCAAACCGAACCCACGATTATGCTGAAAATTCGACTGGCTGTCAAATTGTATAAAAGGGTAAATGTTTAAGAATTTGGTGCCGGATGTCGGAATCGAACTGACGACCTTCGCATTACAAGTGCGCTGCTCTACCAACTGAGCTAATCCGGCGTTTATTTGAGTTGCGTATTATACTGATATTTTAAAAAAAGTAACCTACTTTACGATAGTTAATGTAGGTTTTTTACTTTTTATTGCATTTTTATCTTCAGAAGGCTCTGCCTGGCCATCTGATGCCTCATCCTTACCTGCATAAAGTGAAGCGTCCTCTATTTCAAAAAACATTCCCTGACCATTTTCACGTGCAAAAATACCTTTTACTGCATGCATAGGTACATAGAGGTTTTGCGAAACACCGCCGAATCTTGCTGAAAAGCTAATAGCTTCATTATCGATCAGCAAATCTTTGGTCGCCGTATAGTTCACATTCAATACAATTTCACCATTTTTAACATACGCTACAGGTACGCGGGTGTGACTATCTACCGCGACCAGCAAATGCGGCGTACAGCCATTATCCATACACCATTCGTGTATAGCGCGTACCATATAAGGTTTAGTTGAGGTGAAATCAGCCATTGAATTAACGCACCATTACTTACGCATCGCTTTTTCTGAAGGTGTCATTGCATCTGAATACAATGGTCTTGAGAATAGACGTTCTGCATACTTTAATATTGGCGCAGCTTGGTTTTGCAAATCAATACCGTAGTGGCCTAAGCGCCATAACAGTGGCGTTACAGCAACATCTAGCATTGAGTAATCGTCACCTAACAAATAATTTTGTTTAGAGAAAATTGGCACTAATTGCGTCAAATTATCGCGAATAGTAATACGTGCTTTATCTGCCTTCTCATCATCACCAGACTCAATGTCTTTAATATGATCAAACAGCTCTTTTTCAAAGTTATATAAGAACAACCTTGCACGTGCGCGCATGACTGGATCAGGCGGCATCAATTGTGGATGAGGAAAGCGCTCATCAATATATTCATTGATAATATTAGCTTCTGATAATACTAAATCACGCTCAACCAAAACCGGCACTTGGTTATACGGGTTAATTACTGCCAAATCTTCTGGTTTGTTTGCAAGGTCAACGTCAATTACTTGAAAATCCATGCCTTTTTCAAACAAAACAATGCGGCAACGGTGGCTGTAGGGATCAGTCGTCCCTGAGTATAAGGTCATCATATTAATGTATATCTTTCCAATAAGCTTTTTTGAGTTTGTAAGTAAGCACCAACAACACCCCTAAAAACAGTAGTACAAACCAGCCCAAATGATTGCGCTGTTGTTTTGCAGGCTCGGACATATAAGCCAAATAGTTTGTTAAATCACCAACCAAAGCATCGTACTCAGCAACCGACATATGGCCAGGCTTTGTAAGTGTAAGTTGATGTGTTTCATGATTCATCTCCTGCTCGCCTTGCAACTCGTAGAGCACGTGCGGCATAGCTACTTTACAAGTGTTTGGGTCAAACACACAGTTACCCCATCCAGTTGCGCTGGTGCTATCACGATAAAAACCACGTAAATAGCTATAAACCCAATCAGCACCGCGAGCACGCACTTCAACAGACAAGTCAGGTGGCGCTACACCAAACCACTTCTTAGCGTCCGCCTTATTCATAGAGACCTTCATTTGATCGCCAACTTTTTCACCTGCGAACAGCAAATTGTCTTTAATTTGGCTCTCGGTTAAACCAATTTCCATCAATCGGTTATAGCGCATAAAGTTCGCACTATGACAATTTAAGCAATAGTTAACAAATGTACGTGCACCACGTTGCAATGACTCATGATTTGAAGCATCGATTGGTGCTTTATCTAAATGAGCACCTTCGTTAGCAAAAGCCACTAATGGTAAAAATGCTATAACTAATAAAGCTTTTTTCATTATATTTTTAAGTTTCATGATATTAGCCCGTCACCCTTTCTGGTACAGCTGTAGTTTTATCCTTTTTAGTGTACAAAGGCATCAAGGCAAAGAAAGCAAAATAAATGACAGTAAAGACACGGGCAACAACTGTTGCACGATCAGCACCACCCAACACAGGCCCAAATTGACCCCATATATTTGAAGGCTCAGTACCAAGGTAGCCCAGCACCAAAAAGCTAACCACGAATGCTGCCAACCATTTTTTATAAAGCGTCCCACGATAGCGGATAGACTTTACCGGGCTCTTATCTAGCCAAGGCAATAATGCAAACACCATTACAGATAAGCCCATTGCAGCCACACCTGGGAATTGTGAGTTAAATATAGGCGGAACAGCACGCAATATTGAGTAGTAAGGCGTGAAATACCAAACAGGTGCAATATGCGCCGGTGTTACCATTGGGTTTGCTGGAACAAAGTTATTAGTTTCCAAGAAATACCCACCCATTTCAGGTGCAAAAAAGATAATCGCTGAGAACACAATTAAAAACATCACCACACCCACCAAATCTTTAACAGTGTAGTAAGGGTGGAATGGAATACCATCCAATGGAATACCTGTTGTTTTATCCTTATTTTTCTTAATTTCAACGCCATCTGGGTTATTAGAACCCACTTCATGCAAGGCAATTAAGTGCGCTACAACCAAGCCCAGCAAGACCATTGGCAATGCAATTACATGGAAAGCAAAGAAGCGATTTAAAGTTGCATCTGAAACCAAGAAGTCACCACGCAACCACTGAGACACATCAGGACCAACAAAAGGTATTGCAGAGAACAGATTCACAATGACTTGCGCGCCCCAATAGGACATCTGACCCCATGGTAATAGGTAACCGAAAAACGCTTCACCCATTAAACATAAGAATATAGCCACACCAAATAGCCAAATAAGCTCGCGCGGATTACGATATGAACCATAAATAATGCCACGGAACATATGAAGATAAACCACGACAAAGAACATTGAAGCGCCTGTAGAGTGCATATAACGAATGAGCCAACCCCATGGCACATCGCGCATGATGTATTCCACTGAGCCAAATGCTAAATCTGCATCAGGCTTGTAATGCATAGTCAAAAATATACCTGTTACTATTTGCAACACCAGCACCAACATAGCCAGCGAGCCGAAAAAGTACCAGAAGTTAAAGTTTTTAGGCGCGTAATACTCAGTCAAGTGCGCCTTAACGTTGCTGGTAAGCGGAAAACGGTCATCAACCCAATTCACACCGTTACTAAGCGCTTTAGCAAACACTGATTTATTTTGTGATTCAGTTTTATTAGTCATGATTAGGCTTTCTCTTCCATATCGACACCAATAAGCAAGGTGTTATCTGCTAAATATTTATATGGCGGCACAACCAAATTAATTGGCGCAGGTGAACCCTTTAACACGCGTCCTGCCAAATCAAATTTAGATCCATGACATGGGCATGAGAAGCCACCAGTCCAACTGTCACCCATATCGCCTTTTGGTTGCAACTTCGCTGACGGAGAACAGCCCAAATGCGTACAAATACCAACAATCACGGCCAAATTAGGCTTAATTGCCCTACTTGGATTTTTGCAATAACTAGGCTGCTGTGAAGTCACGTCAGAGTTTGGATCTGACAGCTTATCATTGTGCTTTGTCAGCTCAGCGGTCATCTCGTCAGTACGATTAATAATCCACACAGGCTTACCACGCCACTCTGTAGTCATCATCTCACCTGGGGCGATTTTACTAATATCCACCTCAACTGGTGCACCAGCTGCTTTAGCACGCTCGCTTGGTGTCATACTGACAATAAACGGTACAGCGGCAGCAGCACAACCTAGCGCCCCTACTGCAGATGTTGCTATTAAAAATTTACGCTTTTCTTGATCTACTGAAGCACTAGATTCCGACTGCGAACCAGCTTGATGCTTGTCACTGTGATTGTCTGACATGATTTCCTCGGCTACTGATTATGAATTCTTGCCTTTTGGGGGCCAACATCAATCCGCTTAACTATATTTTTTACATTTAAAAAATTAGAAGCTCAAAAATATGACGCAATATTAAAGGCTGCGATTATACAATTCTTTACAAGTTAATTAAAGCTTTATTTTATAAGTGACTGAAATAAAACAACTAAACTGGATTTTTTATATCTATAAACTCGTGTATTAAATTAAATTTCTCAGCTAAATGTTGGCCTAATGCTTGTACGCCATAACGTTCTGTTACATGATGCCCTGCTGAAATATATGACACACCCGATTCAATTGATTGATGCGTAGTTTGCTCGGAAATTTCGCCGCTGATATAAACATCTACGCCAAGCTCAATGGCTGTATCAATATAGCCCTGCGCAGCACCCGTACACCAAGCTACTTTCTGCACTATTTTTTGTGGATCGCCAATGACCAATGGCGCACGTTGCAAAGTCGATTCAATTTGCGCCGCAAATGCAGCTAGCGTGGTAGGCTTAACTAACTCGCCATAAGCCATGAGTTTAGATTCCCCAGCAAAGCCGCTAGAGCTTATGCCCAACACCTGACCAAGCTGCACGTTGTTGCCAAACTCAGCATGTGCATCGAGTGGCAGATGATATGCCATTAAGTTCAAGTCATTTTTTAGCAAAAAAGCTAAACGATTACGCTTAATACCGACCACTCTAGGATCTTCATTACGCCAAAAATATCCATGGTGCACCAAAATCAAATCAGCGTTAGCTTGTTTAGCCGCTTCGAGTAGCGCCAAGCTTGCTGTCACGCCTGTCACTATTTTATTAACTTCTGACCGCCCCTCTACCTGCAGACCATTAGGGCAGTAATCTTTGAAGCGCTCAACTTGCATGAGTTCTTGGGTATAATGAAGTAACTCATTCAGTTTTACCATTTTTACGACCTTTTTATCACATCACCTTGAATATTCGCTAGAATAGCCTGATATTACATTGCGTACATGACATTACTCAAGCAAACGCAAGATTAACTTCAAATTTATACAATGATCATTTAATGAACGCGGCTTTTCTACCACTACTCTAAATATCACAACTACACTCACCAAAATGAACAATCAACTACATAAAAAATTATGGCTCATTTTTGCTCAAACAGTCACCGTTTGTTTGGCACTGGTTTTTGTATTGCGGCTTTTCTTTCCTAGCTTACTAGAAAATATGCTGGCAAAACCTAATAGCACGGTGTTGGTAAAGCAGGCTGAGCCTATCAATGGTGGCAGTTTAGTTGGGTCTTATAGCCAAGCAGTGAAAAAAGCGATGCCATCAGTGGTGAATATCTTCACTAGTAAAAAGGCGCCAGACAACCCTCATCAAAAATATTTGGATGATCCTGCTTTTCGTCAGTTTTTTGGCGACCAATTGGATGATCCTGATACTCAAACTCAACCTGAGAATAGTCTAGGGTCTGGAGTTATCGTTAGCGAACAAGGTTTAATTTTAACGAATAATCATGTAGTAGCCTCAGCAGACGAAATTGAAATCGCACTTGCAGATGGCCGTAAAATGTCTGCCAAAGTAGTAGGTACAGACCCTGATACAGATTTAGCCTTAATTAAAATTGAAGCCGATAATTTACCTGCAATCACTTTTGCCAGCTCAGATAAACTGAGTGTAGGTGATGTTGTTTTAGCTATTGGCAACCCATTTGGGGTTGGTCAAACGGTAACGCAAGGTATTATCAGTGCGCTAGGTCGTAACCATTTAGGCATCAATACCTTTGAAAACTTTATTCAAACAGATGCCTCAATCAACCCAGGTAACTCAGGTGGTGCATTGATAGATACCGAGGGTAACTTAGTGGGCATTAACAGTGCCATATACTCTCGCAGTGGCGGCTCTATGGGTATCGGCTTCGCAATCCCGGCTACTTTAGCGAGCCAAGTAATGGATCAAATTGTCAGCCAAGGCAATGTGACTAGAGGCTGGATCGGCATTGAGGCGCAAGACATCACCCCAGAGCTAGCGGAGTCATTCAAACTAAAAGCTGCGGAAGGTGCGTTAATCGCTGGAGTGCTTAAAAATAGTCCTGCCGAAAGAGCTGGACTTCGTGCTGGCGATGTTCTATTAACGATAGACAACAAACCGATTGCAGACACAAGTAATATGCTGAATTTAATTGCAGCCCTTCCGCCCAACCAGAAAGCGACATTCAAAATCGCGAGAGCAGAGCAAAGACTGAACATTGCGGTATTGATTGGTAAGCGACCAAAACCGGCAGTAGAAAAAGAGTAAGCGGCTCTAAACCTTGTGATTATTGACGGAGCTTTATGACGTTGGTGGCAGTATGCTCTGCGTTGGAGTTTGCTTGGTAAATGACGCCACAATTAAGCCAAGTTCAAATAACATCCAAATAGGCATCGCTAACATAAACTGAGAAATAATATCTGGTGGAGTAAATATCGCACCGATGATAAACGCGGCAACCACTACGTAACCACGCGCCTCTTTAAGCTGAGCGACGGTTAGCCAACCAAAGCGCACAGTCATCACCACTGCAATCGGCACTTGAAATGCCAAACCAAAGGCAAAAAACAGCGTTAAGACAAAATCTAAATAATTGCCAATATCGGTCATTACAGCAACACCTTTTGGTGCTGAACCTACAATGAACCCAAACACAACCGGAAACACTACAAAATATGCAAATGCCATGCCCGCTAAAAACAGCAGGCTACTAGCAATAATCATTGGAATCATGAACTTCTTTTCATGCGAATACAGTCCAGGCGCTATAAATGCCCAAACTTGATACATGGTATGTGGCAGTGAAACAATAAATGCTGCCATCATCGCGACTTTCATCGGCACAAAGAATGGCGTGGTGACCGCTGTAGCAATCATTTGACCACCTGCCGGCAACTTACTTAGCAAAGGGGCTGCGAGTAGCGCGTAAATCTTGTTTGCAAACGGAAAAAATCCGATGAATACAAGAATAAAACCTAGCACGATGCGCAATAAGCGGTCGCGCAATTCAATTAAGTGTGAAATGAAGTTATCTGTAGGGGTCACTAGCGTTTATTCTGTAGTTGAGATTTTTTTGGCGCGCGTTCTTTTGACTTTAGGTTTTGTATCCGTAGATTTAATATCAGCAGAATTCACAACCGTGGGTTGTAACTCTGGTGTTTTCGGATTAGTAGCTTCTAATTTGAACTCAGAAACATCCTTAGAAATTGCATCTATACCACCTTGCACGCTTGATTCAATAGTCTCTTTGGTTTTAGTGACCGTATCTTGAATCTCTTGCTGCAACTGTTGCAACTCTTGAAAGCGTACTTCTCGATTCACTTCCTCTTTCACTTGCGCCACATATCGCTGCATGCGACCTGCAATCGCGCCTAGCGTACGAGCCACCTTTGGCAGCTTCTCTGGACCGATTACGATCAGAGCCACCACAGCAATAACGATTAACTCTGAGAAGGAAACATCAAACATATCCGTTATTGCTTAGTTTTGTTCGTCACTTCAGCTTCGATAGTATTACCAGTCTCTTTGTTATCGGTGACCTTGTCATCACGCATAGCTTTTTTGAACTCATTGACCGCGCCACCTACATCGCCACCAATATTTTTAAGCTTTTTAGTTCCGAATACTAATACCACGATCAACAATACAATTAACCAATGCCAAATGCTAAATGAACCCATGATAATTCTCCAGAAATATAATTAAACTTTAAGTGGCGCATTACCGCCACCCAGCACATGTATATGAATATGAAATACTAACTGACCGCCATCTTTACCTGTATTGATGAGCGTTTTGAAACCAGCCAAACCTTGCTCTTTTGCAAGTTTCGGCGCAAGTAATAGCATTTTTCCAAGCAAAGCTTGATGCTGCGCTTCACAACTAGCCAGACTTTCAATATGCAGTTTAGGCACAATCAAAAAATGCACTCTAGCTGATGGGTTAATGTCATTAAAGGCAATGACATCCTCATCTTCATAGATTTTCTTTGCTGGAATAGTACCGTTGACTATCTTACAAAAGATGCAATCGTCACTCATTATTTTGCGCCTTCTTCCGCTCTAGAAGCTTTTTCTTCTAAGCCTGAGAGACCTTCACGCCTGGCCAGCTCATCCAAGATATCTTGAGGCTTTAAACCCGCCTGCGCCAACATCACCAATGTATGAAACCATAAATCTGCAGTTTCATAGATAAGATGCTCATTATCGCCATTCTTCGCCGCAATAATGGTTTCAGCGGCCTCTTCGCCGACTTTTTTGAGTATGCTGTCCATGCCTTTAGCATACAGTTTAGCCACATAAGAAGTTTGTGGGTCAGCGCTCTTACGCTGCTCCAACAATTCAGCCAATCGGTTTAAAGTGTCACTCATGTTTATATATTTCATCCGGACTTTTGATAACAGGCTGATCTATAAGCCACTCGCCATTCTCTAATTTTTTAAAAAAACAGTTATGTCGTCCTGTATGACAAGCAATACCACCGACTTGTTCTACATTAATCAGAATGACGTCTTCATCACAATCTAAGCGAATCTCATGCACACGTTGTACATGACCAGATTCTTCACCCTTGCGCCACAGTTTATTGCGTGAACGTGACCAATAAACTGCTTGCTTACTGTCATTGGTCAGCTGCAAGGCCTCACGATTCATCCATGCAAACATAAGTATGCGCCCTGTGTCGTGCTCTTGCGCAATGACAGGCACAAGACCATTTGCGTCCCAGCTAATGTCATCTAACCAACTCAAAGCCTTACCTCAATACCATTTCTCTGCATATACTCTTTGGCTTGCTTAACGGTATATTCTCCATAGTGAAAAATACTCGCTGCCAGCACAGCATCAGCGCCACCTTCTTTTACGCCATCAACCAAGTGCTGCAAATTGCCCACGCCGCCAGAGGCAATAATCGGTACATCGACCGCATTTGAAATGGCTTTATTCAATGGATTATTGAAGCCAATTTTTGTGCCATCTCTGTCCATACTAGTGACTAACAACTCACCAGCGCCCAGTTTAGCCATGTACTCAGCCCATTTAACCGCATCTAAACCTGTCGCCTTGCGTCCGCCGTGAGTAAACACTTCCCACTCAAACGGCTGGTTATCTACTTTTTTAGCATCAATCGCAACCACGATACATTGCGAACCGAATCGACTTGCCGCATCTTGCACCATTTGTGGGTTAAGCACTGCAGTTGTGTTAATACTGACTTTATCTGCACCCGCATTTAACAATCTGCGCACATCTTCAACTTCACGCACGCCGCCGCCGACTGTTAATGGAATAAAAACTTGAGAAGCGACCTCTTCAATAATATGCAGAATCAATCCACGGTTATCAGAACTGGCAGTAATATCTAAAAACGTGAGTTCATCGGCGCCTTGGTCGTCATAGCGTTTAGCAATCTCAACAGGATCACCTGCATCGCGCAACTCTAAGAAATTAATACCTTTAACTACGCGCCCATTAGTCACATCTAGACATGGAATAATGCGTTTAGCGAGCACTTAATTCATCCGCAAGTTGTTGCGCCGCAGCGAAATCAAGCGCACCTTCATAAATTGCTCGTCCAGTAATCGTACCGATAATACCTTCACTAGCCACTGCGCAAAGTTTACGCACGTCGTCTAAGTTAGTCACACCGCCAGAAGCAATCACTGGAATTGTTAATGCTTGCGCTAAAGCAACAGTCGCCTCAATATTGACGCCGGTTAGCATGCCATCACGACCTATGTCGGTATAGACGATTGAACTGACGCCATAACCTTCGAATTTTTTCGCTAAATCAATCACATCATGCCCTGTCAATTTTGACCACCCATCCACAGCAACTTTGCCTTCTTTTGCATCTAAGCCGACGATAATCTGACCAGGAAACGCATCACAAGCCTCATGCAAGAAACCTGGGTTCTTTACCGCCGCGGTGCCGATAATCACATAGTCAATGCCGTTATCTAAATAGCGCTCTATGGTTTCAAGGTCGCGAATACCGCCACCGAGTTGAATAGGAATTTCACCTCCAACTGCGCGAACAATAGATTTAATCGCGGCTTCATTGACAGGCTTACCTGCAAATGCACCATTTAAATCGACCAAATGTAAGCGTTTACCACCACTGTCTACCCAATGGCGTGCCATGGCACCTGGGTCTTCAGAAAATACGGTGGACTCTTCCATTAAGCCTTGTTTTAGTCTTACACAGTGGCCATCTTTAAGATCAATTGCTGGGATAATTAACATAATGATTTGATATTGATTTATTTGATAATAATTGAAATTAAGCGATTAAAAAATATTGTAAAAATAACTTCAGAGTTACATTTATTTAAGGTAACCAGTTTACGAAATTGCTTAACATTTGCAAGCCTGCCGTTGCACTTTTTTCTGGGTGAAACTGCACTGCGAACAAATTATCCTGCGCTATCGCGCTAGTAAACTGTTTGGGATACTCGCTGTAACCACCGATGATGCTTGTATCATCAGGCTGCACATAATAACTGTGCACATAGTAAAAACGCGCACCGTCTTCTATGTTATTCCATAGCGCATGCGTTGCTGATTGTTGGTTACGGTTTTGATAAACCTGATTCCAACCCATATGTGGCACTTTTAACTTTTCGCCGTTCTCGTCATGCATATCAACTGTTGCAAAGCGTTTCACATTACCCTTAAACAAACCTAATCCAGCTGCGTCGCCTTCTTCAGAATGTTCAAACAGCATTTGCAAGCCAATGCAAATCCCTAGAAATGGCTTGTTACTTGCAGCATGCATGACTGAACTACGCAGACCACGAGCATCTAATTCACGGATACAATCCGGCATCGCGCCTTGACCTGGAAACACAATGCGATCGGCATTTTCTATATCAGCAGGGTTGCTAGTCACCAGTACGTTTTTGTTGGGTGCGACATGCTCTAATGCTTTAGACACTGAGCGCAAATTGCCCATGCCATAATCAACCACTGCTATATCAATTTTTTTCATACTACAATTTTCATGGGGTTGCCGCTAAAGCGTTACAAGGGCTTTAGTTTTATAAACTTCCTTTGGTGGATGGCATAATGCCTGCCATGCGTGAATCTAGCTCAACTGCTACGCGCAATGCACGGCCAAACGCTTTAAAAATCGTTTCGGCTTGATGATGGGCGTTATGACCTTTAAGATTATCAATATGCAAAGTAACATTGGCATGATTCACAAAGCCTTGGAAGAACTCATGAATTAAATCAACATCGAATTCGCCAATTGAAGCGCGTGTAAACACACAACCAAATTCTAAACCTGGTCGTCCAGAAATATCGAGCACTACACGTGACAAAGCCTCATCCAACGGCACATAAGCATGACCATAGCGACGTATGCCTTTTTTATCGCCTATTGCCTTAGTAAAAGCTTGCCCAAGGGTAATGCCAATGTCTTCAACCGTATGATGAGCATCTATGTGCAAATCACCTTTAGCGTTTACGCTAATATCCATCATGCCATGACGGGCGATTTGGTCTAACATGTGGTCGAGAAAGCCTAAACCAGTACTGAATTGTGAAACGCCAGTACCATCTAAATTAATGGCGACTGTGATTTGTGTTTCTAAGGTATTTCTAACTACTTCTGCAGAGCGCATATTGAATCACTTAAGCTAAAGTGCATATAAATTGATAAGTAAATATTTTAACCTAAACCAGATGCTATTGGTTTTTTTGAATACATTAAAGCTAACAACATTTTATATTTGTTAGATTATGACCACACAAGCCTAAGAAACAACAAAGCCTAGCAAGATAACAATATCTTAACTAGGCTTCATATTCATCAGCTTAAGCTAACTACTTAGTTACATTTTAATCACTTAGTAACAAATAATTATTTAGCAGCTTCTGGTGCAGCTTCCGCAGCTGGAGCCGCTTCTGGAGCTGGTGCAGCAGCTTCTGCAGGAGCAGTAACTTCAGCCGCTGGTGCAGGTGCCGCTTCAGCAGCAGGTGCTGTTGCAGCAGGAGCTTCAACAACAGGAGCTTCAGTAGCTTCTGGTTTTTTGCCACCTAGTAAAGTAAATAACAATACTAAAACAGCAGCGCCAATGATCCATGGTAAGAATTTCTTAGCACCGCCAGCACTAGCAGCACCGCCGTGAGCGATTGCGGTAATTTCAGCAGCAGCAGCAGCAGGATCAGCAGCACCGTAGATAGCAGCACCAGCAACAATGATAGTTGCGCCAGCATCTTTAACTTGTTGCGTCGTAGCAGCTTTAACGCCACCAGCAACTGAAATGTCAACGCCCAGGTTTAAAGCAGCAACCATACCTAAGTCATTGAATGGTGTTTGACCAGCAGCTTGTTGATCTAAACCAGTGTGAACGCCAATGATGTGTGCGCCTAATTTAGCCACTTCAATAGTACGTGCTTTTTTATCAGCAACGTTGATCAAGTCAACTTGAGCTTTTTTGCCGTATTTGTTAGCAACATCGATTACGCCTTTGATTGTACCGATATCAGCAGTACCTAGAACTGTACAGATGTCAGCACCCGCTTTGTAGAATGGCTCAGCTTCATAGAAACCAGCATCCATTGTTTTCAAGTCAACCAAAATTTTATTGTTTGGGAACTTAGCGCGTAAAACTTCCAACAATTTGATACCGTTATGCTTAATGCAAGGTGTACCAATTTCCAAAATATCTACGTGTGGAGCAACTTTGGTTGCTAAAGCGACGGTACCGTCGAAATCTAATGAATCTAATGCCATTTGGGTTTGAGCCATGCTACATCCTCCAACTAAAAATAAATCATAAGTGACTTATTTAGATTAAAAATACAAAGTGAGTTAATTTTTTATTGTGTAGAAAAACACACATTTCGCGATAATAACACGCACTTAATGTGAAATTAAAAACTTTTTTTGCTTATTTTTAATGTTTTAGTGATTTTGTAGCATTTCATCACTGAAATATAGCGAATAATATTGATTAAATTAGTTTTTTTTGTTTACCTAAGCAGCTAAAAGTATTTCTGTCAGTGTGTCGATGAGGGCTGTTGACTGAGCTTCAGTTCCGATTGTGATGCGCAAGTAAGGTGCAACCCGACTTGGTGATTTAAAATGGCGCACAATAACATTTTTCTGACGGAGCAAGGCCGTCAGCTCTGCACCATCTTTTACTTGATGCTTAGCAAAAATAAAGTTTGCACCTGATGGCAGCACATCGAAACCCAGCTGGGTTAAATCTTTAATCAGCGCTACACGTGTTGCAATGACTTTGCTGCACGTTTCTTCAAAATATGCCGTATCTTGCATAGCAGCAATAGCGCCAGCAGAAGCAAAGCGGTCTATAGGATAAGAATTAAAACTATCCTTCACGCGGATCAATGCTTCGATTAAGTCTGGATGGCCTAAGGCATATCCAACACGCAAGCCAGCCAATGAACGTGCTTTAGATAAAGTATGTGTCACCAACAAATTAGGGTAAGTATTAATCAAGCTCACCGCTGACTCGGTACCAAAATCCACGTACGCTTCATCAATCACCACAACTGACTGCGTATTCTTTTTCAGCAGCTTCTCAATGGTCGCTAACGATAGAGGAACACCTGTAGGCGCATTCGGATTTGGAAATATGATGCCTCCGTTTGGCTGATCGTAATCGTCAATGTTGATTGAAAAATCTTCCGCCAAAGGGATTGTTTGATATTCAATGTCATACAAACCGCAATATACTGGGTAGAAGCTGTAGGTAATGTCTGGAAACAACAATGGTCGACTATGTTTTAACAGCGCTTGAAACACATGCGCTAAGACTTCATCTGAACCATTACCGACAAACACTTGCTTAGCCTGCAAATGATGCACTTCAGCAATTGCCGCTTTGAGCGCATCTGAATTAGGGTCTGGATATAAACGCAAGGAATCTGCCGCTTCCAGCTTAAGCGCAGCGATCACCTTAGGGCTAGGGCCATAAGGATTCTCATTGGTATTGAGTTTCACTAGGTTATCTAACTTAGGCTGCTCACCTGGTACATAAGGCGTAAGCTTATGTACGACATCGCTCCAAAATTTACTCATATGGGCTTAGCTTTTTAACCTATATTCAGCTGATCTGGCATGTGCTTGCAAGCCTTCTCCATAAGCCAAGGTTGCGGCTACTTTTCCTAACGTTTGAGCGCCTTCAGCCGACACCATAATTAAGCTTGAGCGCTTTTGGAAATCATATACACCTAATGGTGATGAGAAGCGTGCTGTACGTGAAGTTGGCAATACATGGTTTGGTCCTGCGCAGTAATCACCGAGCGCCTCACATGTGTTGCGACCCATAAATATGGCACCTGCATGCTTGATGGTTTTGCTGAATGCTAGCGGCTCATCCATAGATAATTCCAAATGCTCAGGTGCAATGTAGTTACAGATTTCTGCAGCCTCTTCTAAATCACGCACTTGAATCAAAGCGCCACGATCTGTCAATGACGTACGAATAATATCTTTACGCGGCATACCTTCAACTAACTTCAAAATACTGGCGTTCACCTTATCTAAAAAGTCAGCATCTGGGCTTAATAGAATCGCTTGCGCTAGTTCGTCATGTTCAGCTTGGCTAAATAAATCCATCGCCACCCAATCTGGATTGGTTTTGCCATCGCAAATCACTAAAATCTCAGAAGGCCCTGCCACCATATCGATGCCTACAACACCGAATACGCGACGTTTAGCGGCGGCTACGTAGGCATTACCTGGTCCAACTACTTTATCCACTTGTGGCACAGTTTCAGTACCGTAAGCCAAAGCTCCCACTGCTTGCGCGCCACCTAGGCAAAATACGCGATCTACACCAGAAATCGCAGCAGCGGCTAAGACCAACTGATTGCGCTCGCCATTTGGCGTAGGTACGACCATGATAAGTTCTTTAACACCCGCTACTTTGGCGGGAATTGCATTCATCAACACAGATGATGGATAAGCCGCTTTGCCTCCTGGCACATATAAACCTACACGGTCTAACGAAGTCACTTGTTGACCAAGTAAAGTACCGTCAGCTTCGGTATAACTCCAAGAAGACATCAGTTGCTTTTCGTGGTAAGTACGCACACGGTCTGCGGCAGTTTTTAGAGCCTCACGTTGATCTACTGGCAAACCATTCAATGCAGCAGTTAGCTCAGCTTGGCTAATTTCCAACTCAGCTAAGCTGCTCGCACTCGTTTTATCAAAGCGGTTGGTGTACTCCAAAACTGCAGCATCACCGCGCTTTTTAACGTCTTTAAGAATATCGGCAACTACGATATCAATACTGTCATCTTGCGCAGTTTCAAAGGCTAGTAAGGCTTTTAAATTACTATCGAAATCTACATCTGTGGTAGAAAAACGTCTTATTTTCATACTATTGACCTATATTTAATCTAAATCTAATGTGCTTAATCTAAGCTCTGGATGCAATTGCGTTTGTAAACGCATCCATGATGGGTTGAATTTTACCTCTATTCAACTTAAGCGAAGCTTGATTTACAACAAGTCTTGAGCTGATATCGCCAACTTCCTCTACAGCTTTGAGGTTATTTGCACGTAAAGTTCCACCTGTACTGACTAAATCGACAATCACATCCGCCAAACCGACCAAAGGACCTAGTTCCATTGAGCCGTAAAGCTTAATCAAATCCACATGCATGCCTTTTGCCGCAAAGTGTTCACGCGCGGTTTTGACATATTTAGTCACTACTTTTAAACGCGCACCACTTCGAATCGACGCGAAATAATCAAAGTCTTCACGCACTGCTACCATCATTTTGCACTTAGCAATTTGCAGGTCAATCGGCTGATACATGCCATCGCCACCATGCTCATCAAGCACATCTTTACCTGCAATACCTAAATCAGCAGCGCCATATTGCACATAAGTCGGGACATCACTCGCACGAACAATAATCAAACGTACATCTTCACGATTGGTGCCGATAATTAGTTTGCGTGATGACTCAGGATCTTCTGCTGGATGTATACCCGCCGCTGCCAAGAGAGGCGTGGTTTCTTCAAAGATACGACCTTTTGAGAGGGCAATGGTAATCATGTTTAAACTCTTTTTACGTTCGCGCCTAGCGCATTTAATTTGGCTTCTAAGTGTTCGTAACCGCGGTCTAGATGGTAAATGCGTTCAATGACCGTCTCCCCACGTGCAACCAAGCCTGCTAGCACTAAACTTGCAGAAGCGCGCAAGTCTGTTGCCATGACCGTGGCGCCATCTAAGAACTCAATGCCTTTGACTAGCGCTGTATTGCCATCAATACTAATATCTGCGCCCATACGTTGCATTTCTTGTACGTGCATAAAACGATTTTCAAAAATGGTTTCAGTCACTTTTGAAACGCCTTCAGCTATAACATTAAGCGCCATAAACTGCGCTTGCATATCTGTTGGAAAAGCTGGGTGTGGTGCTGTGCGGATATTCACTGCTTTAAGCTTACCATCACTTTTTACGGTAATGCTGTTTGCATCACTCGTGACAGTTGCACCCGCGTCGCGCAGTTTTTCAATGACAGCATCTAGCAAGTCAGCACGCGCATTGAGTAACTTAACCTCGCCACCTGTCATCGCAGCAGCTACCATATAAGTACCTGCTTCGATACGGTCACACACAACGTTATGTGTTGTGCCATTCAGCTTCTCAACGCCTACAATCGTGATGACATCAGTACCAGCTCCCGTGATTTTTGCGCCCATTTTAATGAGCATCTCCGCTAAGTCGACCACCTCAGGCTCTTTAGCAGCATTCTCCAACACGGTTGTGCCTTCTGCTAATGCCGCAGCCATCATGAGATTTTCCGTACCGGTCACAGTGACCATGTCCATATAGTAACGCGCGCCTTGCAAACGACGATTAGGTAAATGCAAAGTACTCGCTTGAATATACCCATGTGTAATATGAATCGCAGCACCCATGGCTTGCAAGCCTTTGATGTGCAAATCAACTGGGCGTGAACCAATTGCACATCCGCCCGGCAATGAGACACGCGCAGTACCAAAGCGCGCCAATAACGGACCTAACACCAAAATTGATGCACGCATGGTTTTCACCATTTCGTAAGTGGCTTCAAAAGAAGTCACGTCACTGGCATCTAAAGTCACTTCGCTAGTATTGCGTGTAATTTTAACGCCCATCATATCGAGCAGTTTTATAGTCGTGTCGATGTCTTTTAGCGCTGCAATACTACTTAAATGCAACGGCGTCTCAGCTAATAGTGATGCGCATAAAATTGGCAAAGCGGCATTTTTTGCGCCAGAGATGGTGACTTCACCATTGAGGCGACTACCGCCTTGTATGATTAGCTTTTCCAATTATTTAACCGCATTTAGCATCGTTTGAAGTTCACCACTCTCGTACATAGCACGCATGATGTCTGAACCACCGACAAACTCGCCATTGATGTAAAGCTGTGGAATAGTTGGCCAATTAGCGAATTGCTTGATGCCTTCACGCACTTCTTGGTCTTGCAATACATCCACTGAAATATATTTTGCTTGGCATGCATCTAAAATTTGCGTCGCCAAGTTTGAAAAACCACATTGCGGAAATTTAGGGTTACCTTTCATGTAAAGCACTACTGGGTTGGTGCTTACTGTTTCTTTAATTCTTGCCTGTGCGTCCATTTGCTTCTCCATTACTTTGTATTTAATTTATTTGTCTTTAATTGCCTGCTTACCATTTGCAAGCTTGCTGCGTCTGTTTAAGCAGACTGCTTATTCCATTGTTCTGGCGTATATGTTTTCATCGAAAGCGCATGAATTTCTGAGCGCATTCTATCGCCCAGCGCTGTGTAAACGAGCTGATGCTGTTGCACCATACTTTTACCGACAAAGGCACTGCTCACGATAACTGACTCAAAATGCGTGCCATCATCGCCTAGTACTTTAATATATTCGCAGGCCAGATTTTGCGTGATGTAAGCCTCTAACTGTTGTGCACTTAGCAATTTAATTGTTTCCTTAATTCTTAAGCTCTTAATTTATAGCCTGATTTTAACATTTTTAGCGTAATCATTGCTAACACTAAGAAAGAAGCGCCAACAATAGACAAGCTAATTAGTGGTGACACATCACCTTTACCAAAGAAACCGTATCTAAACCCGTCTATCATGTAGAAGAATGGATTCAGTTGTGACAACTTTTGCCAAAAAGGTGGTAGCGAATGTATGGAGTAAAACACGCCGGATAGAAACGATAAAGGCATGATAATAAAGTTTTGGAATGCTGCCATTTGATCAAATCGATCAGCCCATATGCCAGCAATGATGCCAAACGTACCGAGCAGCGCGCTTCCCAGCAAGGCGAAAGCAAATACCATCCAGAAATTAGTCACGTGTATATCCACAAACCACATAGCGACTAAATAAATACCTAAGCCCACTACTAAGCCGCGAATAATCGCCGCAAACAAGAATGCGATAAAAAACTGTAAATGCGTGAGTGGCGTTAGCAACACAAAGACAAGATTGCCCATCACTTTTGATTGAATTAGGCTAGAAGAGCTATTCGCAAAGGCGTTTTGCAGCACGGACATCATGATTAAACCCGGCACCAAGAATGAGGTGTAAGGTACGCCATCATAAACATGCACATGACTTTCCAGCGCATGAGAAAAAATAAGCAGATATAGCAAAGCCGTAATAACAGGTGCAGCTACCGTTTGAAACGCAACACGCCAAAAACGGAGCAACTCTTTCTTCAAGAGCGTCCACGGGCCTCGAAAAGAGCTTAAGTATGAATTGTTAATCATGATTTACTCACAGATGACACACCGACCAAGGACATGAACACATCCTCCAAATCGGCTTCATTCAATTGCATATCCAACACCTTAATTTCCGCAGCACGCAATGACGATAACACCAATTCGATTTGCGTCATGTCGCTTAAGGCAAAAGTGTAGATTCCATTTTCTTGATTACGCAATAAAACTTGAATATTGGCAGGCAAACTCACATTGCCTAGCGTCAAGCGCAACTGCTTACCAGCAAACTTATTCAGCAAATTAGCGGTGCTATCTAAGGCTACGATTTCACCTTGCTTCATCATGCCCACGCGGCTGCACAAGGTTTCAGCTTCTTCTAAATAGTGCGTGGTGAGAACAATGGTATGGCCTTCACGGTTCAGCTTTTTGATAAATTCCCACATCATTTGGCGAAGTTCAACATCTACGCCTGCAGTCGGCTCATCCAGCACTATCACTGGCGGTTTATGCGCCAAAGCTTGCGCAATCAACGCACGACGCTTCATGCCGCCAGAAAGCTTACGCATATTGACATGCGCTTTTTCGGTCAATCCTAGACCTTCGAGAATCTCATCAACCCATGCATCATTTTCCGGCCCACGTCCGAAATAGCCCGCTTGAAATCGCAGCATTTCACGTACATTAAAAAATGGATCAAACACTAACTCTTGCGGCACAATGCCAAGCAATTGCCGAGCTTGCTGATATTGATTGACCACATCAAAACCCATGACAGAAATATTACCCGCACTCGGTTTGATTAAGCCAGCCAGAATACTGATTAAGGTTGATTTACCTGCGCCATTTGGCCCAAGCAATGCAAAAAACTCGCCTTGGGCAATGGTTAAATCGACGCCTTTTAGGGCTTGTAAGCCGCCAAAACTCTTATGTACGCCATTAATTTGAATTGCTGGTTTCATCTTTGACTTGGATCACAACTTATAAGTTAAGTTAATTTGAGATTTTTTAACCATCTATTAAATGAATTACGGCTTGTTCATGAACAAGCCGTAATGATTGACTACTATATGGTGATGCTTTTGAAAATTACAACAAGTAAGCATTAAAATAAGCACTTAACATAGAACTAAAGAAACGTAGTCTTAATGAAAGCTTAGCGGAATAAAATCTTGTATACCGTATAAATCTGCCAAACTAGATAGGTTCGCTGGTAAGTTCGTAAATTTTATTTTGCAACTTGCCGCAACGGCACGACGTTGCCACTCTAACATTAAACTCAAAGCAGACGTATCTACATTATCGACCCCGGAAAAATCAACTTCAATTTCACCGTTCATTTTAAATGTAGCACTATGGTTTAATATCAGATTTGCGTTATCCACCAACACGTTACCATAGACATGCCACTTATTCGCAATCTCGGTGATACGTTCAGCAACATTAAATTGTACCAATTCAGCCATATTTAGACTTTAAGCTTATTTAAGACCAGCACTTTTATTTTTATCAGCCAACTTTGTATTCAAGCTATCGATACCATTTTGACGAATTTCGTTACTAAATTGGCTGCGATAATTAGTCACCAAACTCACGTTTTCAATCACAATATCGTAGACTTTCCAGCTAGCCCCACTTTTTACCAAGCTGTAATCCACAGCGATCGGCTGGCCACCTGATTGCAGAATCTGAGTTTTTACGGTCACATTTTTTGCGTCTGGCTCAGTACGCATAGGCTTATATTCAATGACTTGATCTTTATATTTACCCAATGCTACAGAATAAGTACGTAACAATAAGCTACGGAACTCTTTCTGAAAACTTGCTTGTTGCTCAGGCGTAGCAGTTTTCCAGTTTTTACCAAGCACCATACGACACACGCGATCAAAATCAAAGTTAGGCAAAATCTTCTCTTCTGCCACTGCGTATAACTTTTGCTGATTTCCAGCTTGGATTTCTTTATCGTTTTTAATGATAGCCAATACATCATCAGCGGTTTGCTTCACTAACACATCTGGTGCAACATCCGCACTTGCTACGCCTGAATATAAGCTGGCAAGAAAACTGATACCTACTAAAAATTTTGAAACTGATTTCATTTGAATCCTTTTTTGATTCGATATTGAATTTAAATTATTAAGCTAATGTGCTTCAACAGAATATCTCAGCACAGCTCACTAGAACGGCGCATCACCTAATTCGGTTGACTTAGCCCCTGCCGGCTTAACTTCTGATGCACTTGTTGAAGTTGATGACTTCGCATCCTTATCCGTCTCAGAGGCTTTACTAAATAAGAATTGGCTAATCATTTTTTCCAGCACAACCGCATCTTGTGTTTTGGCAATTTTATCACCATTTTTTAACACATCCTCGTCGCCACCAGCCTCCAAACCTACATACTGCTCGCCTAACAAACCAGCTGTATAAATATTGGCAAACGTATCTTTAGGGAAATTATAACGTTTATCGATTTTAATTGTTACGATGGCTTCGTAAGTTTTGCTGTTAAAGGCAATACTATCCACGCGTCCAACTGCAACACCTGCACTCTTCACTGGTGCATGTGGTTTTAAGCTTCCTACATTTTCAAAAGCTGCTGTCACACTATAAGTTTCGCCAATTTTACCAGAGGTTAAATTGCCAACTTTCATAGCAAGGCCTAGTAAGGCGGCAACACCCAATGCCACAAAAATCCCCACCCATAAATCAATTTTAGTTCTATCCACTTAGCATCCCCTCAATTTTTCACTACACTTTTAGCGCTATATCACCAGCATAAAAGATGTTAAAACAAAATCTAAACCCAATACGGTCAATGATGAAATCACCACTGTACGAGTTGTTGCTCGACTCACACCCTCTGCAGTTGGTGGGGCATCAAAACCTTCAAACAAAGCAATCATGGTGCAAGCTACGCCAAACACGAGGCTTTTAATAATGCCGTTCACAATATCCGATTGGAAATCCACACTTGCCTGCATTTGTGACCAGAAGGCACCTTCATCCACACCGATCAATGGCACCGCAACGATATAGCCACCTAATATACCAACCATAGAAAACAATGTCGCCAAAATAGGCATAGAAATTACACCTGCCCAGAATCTTGGTGCAACCACACGCGCTATCGGATTCACCGCCATCATTTCCATCGCTGAAAGTTGCTCAGTAGTTTTCATTAAACCGATTTCAGCCGTAATCGCTGTACCAGCACGCCCTGCAAATAACAAAGCAGTGACAACAGGCCCAAGCTCGCGCACCAGTGACAGTGAAACCAAAACGCCGATTGCTTCAGATGAACCATATTTTTGTAAAGTGTTGTAGCCTTGCAAGGCCAGCACCATTCCTACAAAAAAGGCTGAAACGATGATAATCAACAGAGACATTACGCCCGTTGAGTAAATCTCACGCATGGTGAGATGAAAACGCTTAAAGCTTTCACCTGAGTACACAATAGTTAAAAAGAACAACCTAGCCCCCGCACCTAAGCGCCAAATACGCTCAACCATGCGATGGCCTATACCTTGCAAGGTTTTAATAATGCTAACGAGAGGATTTGATTTGGTCATTTAATGTAAGCTTGCTGGCATGAGTTTACTTAAGGCTATTTTTGTTTCATTAATTCAGCTTGATAATTACCCGCTGGGTAATGGAATGGTACAGGACCATCTTTATCACCGTGCACAAACTGATGTACAAATGGCAAGGTTGATTTCATTAAATCATCTGGCGTACCTTCAGCCGTCACCACACCGTTCGCTACAAAATAAACGTAATCCGCAATTAGAAATGTTTCTTTAACATCGTGCGAAACGATTATCGAAGTCGCGCCTAACGCATCATTTAAACTACGAATCAAGCTGCAGATCACGCCCATGGAAATTGGATCTAATCCAGCAAATGGCTCATCGTACATCATGATTGCAGGGTCTAAAGCAATAGCACGCGCCAAAGCTACACGTCGCGCCATGCCACCTGAAAGCTCTGCAGGCATCAGTGTATGCGCACCGCGTAAGCCTACTGCATTGAGCTTCATCAACACCAAATCGTGAATCATAGAATCTGGCAAATCCGTTAATTCACGCATAGGAAACGCAACATTCTCATACACGGATAAATCAGTAAACAACGCACCTTGTTGAAACAGCATACCCATCTTACGACGCAATTTAAATATGCCATCGCGGTCTTGTTTGTGTACCACATCACCATGAACGCGCACTTCACCTTTTGAAGGCTTGATTTGGCCGCCAATCAGTCGTAATAAAGTAGTTTTACCGCTACCGCTACCGCCCATAATCGCCACAACCTTACCGCGTGGAAACACCATATTGATGCCTTTATGCAGCAATCGCCCTTTGTACCCAAAGGAAAGATTATCAATTTCTACGATATTGTTGGTCATTTGCAGCTAAATTGTACGTCTGTTTTTGTTGAGTTTTTTTTGAAGTCACCATTCTAAAACAATTTGGCGCGTAAGCAAGCAGTTAAATTGACTAGCTAGCTTGTATGGATAAAATATATGCAATAAAAAAGCCCACCGAAGTGGGCTTAAGGTTAGCAATGCTATGCATTAAATACCGTAGCAAACTATATAGGAAGCTGCAGGATCAATAACACCAGTGTCGGCACTCAAGCCCAAAGCAGGCGCATTGGTTTTTGAAGCTAACATTGAACCTGTTGACGAATTACCATCATCCATAGTTACATCTAGCTGAATCACGTATTTACCTAAAACTCCTTGAGAGCAGATAACATAAGAACCCTTAATCGCATTTCCAGCACCATCTTTCATCGCAGAACTTGCGGCTACATTTGTACCAGCCATAATACCTATAGGATTACCATCTGCATTAGTCGGGCGCCAATCAGGATTAGTAACATCAGTTACACCTGGTGCCAAATTCGCTAAGCGTACATGACGCCAAAATTGATAAGCTTCAGAAGCATTATCTGCGCTGGCATCAAACCAGCTACCGCCAAGAGCGCCGTCACCATTACCCTCTTTTACTGTGGCATCACCGAGGTGTGTTTTGGCGGCTTTATCATCGCCTGGTAACGCCTTAAATTTATCTTGGTAGCCATAAATGTAAACTGGAATTGTTCTAAAATCATTTGCCAAGTTTTTAACCTTGGCACTATTAATCAGTTCTTGACCTTTTAATACACCGCCTAGCAGTAAGCCGATGATCACAAGTACGATCGCCAGCTCAATTAATGTAAAACCTGCTTGTTTTTTCATTTAGTTCCCCGAACTATTAAAGTTATATAAGTCATTCTAACTCAAATAAAATGCTCATCTCTCAGCCAGATACATGCAAATATCATACCAGCCGCGTTTAGCATATTTTACTAGTATTTTGGTTAATTTCAGTCACAATTTGTTGAAAAATCATCGATCAGCCGTCGAAAATCTAACAGGTGTGTCCAATTCTTAACGCTTTTCAGTATGATTAAATTACTAAAAATCGGCATACAATATCAGTCAGCCGGATAATTTCAATCAATCATTGAGCCATTATATGCAAATATCACTCAGACCAGGTCTCAAATTAGCACACCAACTATTTAACGATTCGGATCGATTAATGGCTTTAATGATTCTATCATTACATGCCTTGTTAATTTGGGGTGACTCCATCGACCTGCATAGAGCGCTATTTTTATGTCATTACGGCTGTTTTTTAATGTGGCAACCTGTGATGCGGCAAAGCAAAACTCTATCATGGCAGGCCGCTTTTCTGATTGTAATTGGTGCTGCGGTAGGTATGCTTTTTATCAACTGGTGGGTGATTGCTTTTTGGATAGCCAGTTTATTTGCGTTAATCGGCGGACGTATTTTTTCAGAAGAAACTTCGCGCGATAGGCTGCCTAATATATTGGCATCGACCTACTTGCTGGCCATTTTACTGTTGTGGGTAGTGCCTAAACTGCTTAAGTCTAATGATGATTTAGCTGCCGCGGCCTTCATGCTCACCTATTTTTTGCCGTTACTGCCGCTGGCGATTTTATTCTTATCGGCCAAACATAAATCCAAGGCACAATCCGCCAATATCGATTTCTTCTATACCTTATTGATTTTCTTACTGTCCTCCATTGTCATCCTCGGCAGCTTTGCAATTGGGGTGATTTGGAAAATTCATTACATTAAATTACTCATTGTCGTAGTCATGAGTTTAGCCGCCACTTTGGTTGTTTTAAGCTGGCTATGGAATCCAAGCTCGTCTTTTTCTGGTTTAGAGCTATTGATGTCTCGTTACTTACTCAGCATTGGCCTGCCGTTTGAGCATTGGATAAGGCAAATTGCAAAATATGCGGAATATGAATCCACTGCTGAAAAATTCTTGCAAGCAGCTATGCGCGAACTGGTTGAGCTTAACTGGGTAAGTGGCTTGATGTGGGAAGCCGAAGGCTCGAAAGATCAAATTGGAGAGGCTACGCCGTTTATTTCTACTTTTACTTTTCATCAGCTACATTTAACACTTTATTCACGCTGGCAATTCAGCCCCGCCATGTATCTGCATGTGCAATTACTCACCCAGATTTTGGGCGAATTCTATGAAGCGAAACGTCGTGAAGAAATGATTGTGCAAAACACTTACATGCAGTCTCTGTATGAAACTGGCTCGCGCTTGACACATGATATTAAAAACATACTGCAATCCATGGGCACATTATCTGCCGCTGCTGCACAAAGCAGTGATGATGGTAGCGATGACGCTAGGTTAATCGAGTTAGTGAAAAAACAAATTCCACGACTAAGCCAGCGTTTAGCTAGCACTTTGACCAAACTTGAACTCCCTAGTACCGAGAAAAAGAGCCAAGAAAAAGTGGCCAACTGGTGGAAAGGCTTTAAACAGCTAAATAATAATCTACAAATATCGTTTGAAGCACCGATTAACATGCCCAAGACCGATATTGACCCAGATGTGTTAGATAGCGTGGTGGATAACTTGTTGCATAATGCTTTAGAGAAGGCGAAATTAGAGGCAAATACAATCATCAAAGTCAGCTTGATGCCGAGTGCCCATTTTTGTTTAGAGGTGACAGATACAGGCTCTGCAGTACCTAAAAATGTCGTTGATCGTTTGTTTAAAGCACACATAAGCTCAAAGAATGGTTTGGGCGTTGGACTCTTCCATGCCGCGCAGCAGGCGAGGAATGCGGGGTACGAATTAAGTCTAGTAGACAATCAGGATGGTGAAGTGCGCTTTAGATTAGAAATGGTGGAAGAAGATAAAACGCTTACCGCTTGAGAAGTTGAGATGGAAATAAAAAAGGGCTCATCACTTTGATGAACCCCTTACTAAACCTCTCCGCGCTTGGAGAAATATTATTATTGACTAACGTAAACCTTGAACATAATCAGCCACTGCAGCCATTTCTGCATCTGTCATTTTTGTAGCAATAGTCATCATCATAGGCGCATTCGCACGCTCACCTGTTCTGAAAGTTCTTAATTGCGTTAATACGTAATCTGTATGTTGACCACCTAAGCGTGGAAATTGTTTAGGTAAACCTGAACCAGTTGCACCATGACACGCCGCACAAGCGGGTACGCCAGTCGCAGCAATACCGCCACGATAGATTTTTTCACCTAATGAACCAGCGCCGTTAGATTTAGCCGCTGCAAGCTTGAGTTTTTGATTTGAAAAATAAGCTGCCAGATTTTTCATATCCTCGTCACTCAATGCCGACGCCATGCCAGACATCACTGCATTAGCACGTTTACCTGATTTAAATTCCGTTAATTGTTTAACCAAGTACTCAGGATGCTGACCTGCCAATTTAGGATTGGCTGTAATGACGCTGTTGCCATCAACGCCATGGCAAGCAGAACACACAGCGCCAACAATCTGTTCAGCAGTTTTAGTGGTCGTTGGCGCAGCTTCAGCTGGCTTTTCTGCGGTGGCTGCAGCATGTGCAGACAAACTAAATAAAGCACTTACCATTAAACCAGTTAAATTAACTCTTACTGAATTTAAGCTTAAAAGATGACGAAATTGCATTACCGCTCCCAATTATCAAAAATACTTACGCAAAACTTACTGCATGTCGCTCAGATTTCCAGTGGACTTCTGCGACTAATCTAAATTATTCAATCAATTAACGCGCTATTTTAGCGAAAATCACCTATTCGTGATAGCATTTTTCACTATTGTTTATCACGTCGCTCAATATAACATTTAGCTTATCCTCGCTTAGCACCAAATAGCGAGGTATAAGCAGTGCTGTATTTACGAAAATGACGTTTAAGTTTTACCCAAAAGAATTGGATTTTCATGCCCTTGTTTCAAAATGCTGCTTTTTTTATTTCAGCACATCATTTACGCGATTTACCACCAGCCAGTGGTATTGAAGTCGCTTTTGCAGGTCGCTCAAATGCTGGCAAATCAAGCGCGCTTAACACGCTTGCCAATCACAATCGCCTAGCTTTTGTCAGCAAGCAACCCGGCCGCACTCAGCTGATTAACTTTTTCACTTTAGGCAATGACAGACATTTGGTCGACTTGCCAGGTTACGGTTATGCCAAAGTACCAGAAGCCATGCGCGCACACTGGCAAAACGTACTGGCTCGCTATTTAGGTGAGCGCTCAAGTTTAGGTGGCTTAGTGTTGGTGATGGATAGCCGTCATCCGCTAACTCCTCTAGACCGCCAAATGTTGAATTGGTTTTGTCCGAGTGGCAAACCAGTGCATGTATTATTAACCAAATCTGATAAATTATCGCGCGGTGAAGCCTCACTTACGCTTAACAGAGTGCGCAAAGAACTGGTCGAAACATGGGGCAATCATTATCATAGCGAATGCACGATTCAGTTGTTCTCTAGCCTGAAAAAACAAGGTGTCGAAGAAGCGGAAGCCGTGATTGGCAAGTGGCTGTTTGCGGAAACGCCTGAGGATTTGGTGCGTAAGTCGTTTAACCTTGTAGATGATAAAGACCCTGAATAAGCTGTTTAACTTATGTATACCTCGATAACGCGCAGCATTATCGAGACTAAAGAACTCAAGTCAGTGGGTTTTATTGACGCTTAAACACCATATCCCAAACGCCGTGCCCTAGTTTTATGCCACGGTTTTCAAACTTAGTGAGTGGCCTATAACTAGGTTTTTCAGCATAGCTTTCTGCAGTGTTTTGTAATTGCGGCTCTGCATTTAATACGTCCAACACCCACTCCGCGTATTCTTGCCAATCGGTTGCTACATGTAAATAACCGCCTACTTTAAGCTTGTTGCACAGTAATTTCACAAAGCCTGCTTGAATCAAACGACGTTTGTGGTGACGTGCTTTATGCCAAGGGTCGGGGAAGAAAATATGTACGCCGTCTAAGCTGGCATCAGCCAACATATTTTGCAGTACATCAACTACATCATGCTGAACAATTCGAATGTTAGTAAGCGCTAACTCTTCAATTAACTTAAGCAGGGCGCCAACTCCTGGCGTATGTACTTCAGCAGCAAGAAAGTCACATTCAGGCAAAGTTTGTGCGATCTTTGCTGTGGTTTCACCCATGCCAAAGCCGATTTCTAAGATTTTTTTACTATCTGTGCGATTAAATTTTGCGTTTAAATCGATGATTTCTGGCACGTAATCAATGCCAAATTTCGGCCGGCCAACTTCTAAAGCGTGCGCTTGCCCTTTGGTAACGCGACCTTGACGCAACACAAAGCTGCGTATGCGACGACCTTTTAAGGCTACTTTATCTGCATTTACGGCAGCATCTAAAACTGGAGATTCTTCGGGTTGGTTTAATTTTGTCATAGTGCGCATTATATCAATGCTCATTCATTAAAGTGTATGAGATTTATCGCCTGAGACAAAACCTATCAAGGGTTCGTCAATATTTTTACTGAAGGCTACTACCTTAAATAAGTCACCCATTTCTGCGGGAGATAATAATTTTTGTGCAGCGGCTGCAAGTGGCGCATAGCGCGCCATGTCATGCGGTGACACTTGCGACATCAACTCTAAGATACCGCAGTTCATTAAAAACTGCGCCTGACTGCAAAAGCCACTCAACGCTAAGCCATGATTCACACCTGCATGGGCAATACTGGTGAAATCAACATGCGCCGTGATGTCCTGTAAACCGATATTAATTAAAGGGTCGCTATGTGCATAGTGCTGATAATGGCACATGAGCGTGCCTTGATTACGTTGCGGATGATAATACTCACGAGCAGCGAATCCATAATCAATCATCAAAATGATGCCTTGCTGCAGGCTATGCGCAAGGCTAGTAATCAAGCCGCTTGCCGCTGGGCAGATCTCTGTCACGTAGCCTTCTGGCAAATTGAGCTTGCTGACAGCATCTAGCATACTTGGCTCACTCGAAATCTTATCTTGCCAGACGAATTCGCCATCCTCAACAACTATACCGTGTTCATATATGCCATCATTCTTAACGTTAACCATATGCACTGGAATAGCATCTAGCACTTCGTTACCAATAATCACGCCGTTAAAGTTTGAAGGCAGTTCAGTTAACCATTCCACCCGCTGCACTAAATTTTGCGGCAATTTACTCTGCAAGGTTTCCAGCTGCACTTGGCGCAAGTGGTCACTTACTTCTAGGATAAAATATTTGGCTGGAACTGAACCCAACTCCGCCATAGTCAATAAAATATCAGCGGCTAATTTCCCTGTACCAGCGCCTAACTCCAGAATATTGCCGTGCGTTATATCTAGCACCTGTGCGATTTGATTAGAAATTGTTTGCGCAAACAACGGCGAGATTTGTGGCGCGGTCACAAAATCTCCTCCACCTTTTTTGCTGTCACCGAACTTTTGGCTGCCCGCGCTGTAATAACCTAAGCCAGGCGCATAGAGCGCCAAATGCATAAATTCTGCAAAACTTATCCAACCTTTTTGTGCATTGATGGTCTTTTGAATCAGCGTGATAAGTTGCTGGCTATGTTCTTGGGCTTCAACTGAAGGTGTGGGCAATGTATTCATAGACTTAGATTATAATGGCTAACAATTAAGATTGGATTAATGCGTGGTTACAAAACACATAAATAAAGTGGTACTCATTACTGGCGGAGCAAAACGCGTAGGCGCGGCAATATGTCGTAGCCTGCATGCGGAAGGTTTTAACTTGATGATTCATTACAAAAACTCAATCAAAGAAGCACGCGCCTTGCAAGCTGAATTAAGTTTACAACGCCCAAATTCTGTAGCAATCATTCAAGGCGACTTATTGAATATCGCCAGCTTGCCTAATTTAATTAGCGAAACCATTAGCCACTTTGGCCGCTTAGACGTGCTAATCAATAATGCGTCCACTTACTATCCCACCGAAATTGGCGAGATTGATGAAACTAAATGGCAAGACTTAATGGGTAGCAATTTAAAAGCACCACTGTTTTTATCTCAAGCTGCTGCGCCAGAACTACGCAAAAACCATGGCTGCATTGTCAACATTACCGATATGCACGTAGAACGCCCGAAAAAAGGCTACATTGTTTACAGTGTGGCGAAGGCTGGTTTAGTGACACTGACCAAATCCTTAGCGCATGAATTAAGCCCTGAAGTGCGGGTCAATGCAGTCGCGCCCGGCCCTGTACAATGGCCTGAAAACAACCCGCAGTTTAATGAGGTGTATCGTCAACGCGTTATCAACCAAACCTTACTTAAGCGAGTAGGTGAAGCAGAAGACGTAGCGAAAGCGGTAAAATTTCTGGTGACAGATGCGCCTTTTATTACCGGTCATGTGTTGGCTGTGGATGGCGGACGAAGTTTAAACTTGTAGGGCTAATGCTTATTCTCTCATCACAGAGCTAGTCAATTAGCGAGTAAAATCATTCTCTAGTGGCTCAAAAAGCAGCCGACTCAATCGCCTTAATTACGCCAATCACGCTATCTGCTGGAATCGCTTTGGAAAGTAAAGTGCCCTGCGCCGCATAACAGCCTAAATGTTTGAGTTGTTGATACACCTCCACATTCTCAACCCCCTCGGCGATGACTTCTAGGTTTAAATTCTTCGCCAATTCAATTGTGGAGCGGACTATCGTTTCACTGTATTTATCGTTGAGTACTTCTCTAATAAATTGCTGGTCGATTTTAAGATAATGTAGCGGTAGCTGCTGCAAATGCAGCAATGAGCTATAACCAGTTCCGTAGTCATCAATACTAATTTTAACGCCTAAATCCATTAAATTTGTCAGCGCTTTTTTGGCGTAAGCTGGATTGGAAAGCGCACTTGACTCGGTGAGCTCAATTTCCATATACATGGCCAGCATATTATTTTGTATCAACGCAACCCGAATTTCATTGGCTAAATCATAATTCATCAAATCCCTAGCCGTCACATTTAATGCAATACAAATCTCTAAGTCTTGCGCTTTCCAAATGCGCCATTGTTTGGTTGTGTCATTTAGGACCAAAGTAAATAGACTGTGAATTAAATCTGTTTCCTCAATTTGTTGCATGAATTTGTCTGGAGTTAATAAACCGCGCTCTGGATGTTGCCACCTAATCAGTGCCTCCACCCCTGTTACTTTCTGACTATTGATATGAAGTTTAGGTTGGTAATACACTATTAGCTGATGCTCAGCAACAGCTCTACGAAAATCAGTCAAAACCCAACTTCGATCTTCTTCAAGATCTTTATTTTTATCATACTCCTCTACTTGAGATTGGCTTTTCTTTGCCCACATTAACGCGCGCTCGCTTTCTTTTAGCATAGTGGTAAAGCTTGATTTTTCGAACGCCGAACTTATCGAAATACCTATACTAAAGGCCATCTTAATCGGAATACCATTGATGCTCATAGGCTTATCTAACAATCGATGAACATGCCAAGCTTGCGCTTGAATATCCTGTCTATTTTTAATGTTACACATCAATAATGTGAATTCATCACCATCGATTCTTGCAAAGTGGTAACCTTTCTTAAGACTATCCACATAAAGATTTTCTGCAATAGTCTTGAGAATATAATCCCCAGTACTAAATCCAAAAGTATTATTAATCGCTTTAAAGCCATCTACATCAATAATGAGTAAACCGTTATATCCTCGGCCATAAAGCTTACTCACATTATCAATGTTTGCGCCAACCACATGTTCAATATGATTTCGATTCGGAATACCTGTTAGATAGTCTGTTCTATTTTGCGTTTCTAATTGCTGCGTCATATGAATGATATTCTGCATGGATACTCTAAGCTGGTACCAGCCAAGCAGGATGACTAAAAAGAATCCAACTAGAATACCTATCGTGGCTGGATGCAACGCCTTAAAATAAATAACCAGTAGTGTGAGAGGCAATAACAATACCAAAGGCAAAAGCAACGTTAATACATTATTGGCATGGCTACTTTCTTCGCTCAGCTTAGGGATTCCTAATTTCTTCATTTCTGGATGCAAAGCCAGTGCACCATAATTGATATAGGCTAACAGCCATAAGATTAAATTTAAATTATTAGGTACGGCTAAACTACGGCTCGTACCGTGAAAATAAGACTCTCCAGCGGCAAAAAATATTGTGGCCATTGCAAGAAAAATGAATGCTTTAGATTGATTAGCTTCGCTGCTTACCCACATCCAAAACAGTATGCCAATTTCTACATAGGACATTGTCGGATAAATCATCCTGAAGGTTTGTGGAAGATGAATAGAGAACCCATATTGGACAATGGTAGGTAAGAATAGAAACTGCCAGCCAATTAATATCAAGCTGGTTGCCATAATCCAGCCCTGAAAAAAGCCATGCTTTGGGAATTTTCGATGTTGCTGGCTGGCAAATTGCCACAACGAGACAGCGAAGCATAAATGCCCCAATAACAAAAAACCATCAGCTGCTGACAAGCCAGCTCCAAATACTCCGCTAGCATCACTATTGGCTTGAATAAGAGCACCTACAAACTGCAAAGTTAGGGCAAGCACTAAATAAATCCATGGGCTAAGCACTTCAGGTTTATTGAACCTTACTCCCCAATAAGTGCCTAGTACGCCGTAACTGAAAATTGAAAAACACCAGATTTCGCGCACACCCAATTCACTGGCTAAAGGCAAAAATAGTACGAACAAAACTCCTAAGCTTAAATAGGCTTTCCAATCAACCATGATTTTCATTAACTGCCCCTTTGAATAAACAAGGCTTACTCGTTAAACCAATCCAACATGAAGCCAGCCATGGGTGGTAAATGCGCAATGACTACCAAAAATTACAAACTCTATAAGATATATGTATGGTTTTATTCAAAAAAATTGTAAAGCATTGTTAAATTACAAGTATGGGCTGCGGCTTAAAATGTAAAACAGGGTAGGAAACTAATGCCTGCCTTACGTTATAATCATGATGAATAGCAGAGATTAATGAGCACATATGATTAACCACTTACCAGCAAACCATTCCAATAACTTCATCAAGCTACGCAATAGCCTGATTAGCGCCACGGGCAAAGCGATTGGCGATTACAACATGATAGAAGAAGGCGATACCGTGCTGGTGTGCATGAGTGGCGGTAAGGATTCTCACGCCATGCTGATGATACTGCTAGCGCTGCAAGAGCGTGCGCCGATTAACTTCAAACTCATTGCCATGAATTTGGATCAAAAGCAGCCTGGCTTCCCTGCTGACATTTTGCCTGCTTACTTTGAAAAGCTTGGCATTGATTACCGTATTGTAGAAGCGGATACTTACTCAATAGTAAAAGAGAAGATCCCTGAAGGTGCAACGACTTGTAGCCTATGCTCACGTTTGCGTCGCGGCATTATTTACACCACGGCAAAAAAACTCGGCGCCAATAAAATTGCGCTTGGACACCACCGTGATGATATTGTAGAAACACTATTCCTTAATATGTTCTTTGGCGCGAAATTAAAAGCCATGCCGCCTAAGCTTTCAACCAATGACAAACAAAATATCGTGATTCGCCCACTAGCCTATTGCAGCGAAAAAGACATTGCCAGCTACGCGCGCCAAATGGAGTTCCCTATCATTCCATGCGATTTATGCGGCAGTCAAGAAAATTTACAACGTCAAAAAGTAAAAGATATGTTGCAAGCTTGGGAACGCGAACAACCAGGTCGTATTAACAATATTTTCCGTGCGATTGGCAACGTAGAGCCTTCACACTTGGCTGATTTTGATTTATATGACTTTAAAGGCTTAAGCCAAGCCAAGCCAGAAGACGAAGATCCGCTTTTCGGCGACATCGCTAAGGAAAGTGAAGCGCTAAGCTTAAATAGCACTGATGGCACACGAATCGAATTTATTCGAAACACATAATGTTACATATTATTCGATAAATTTGCGTAGTATGTGCGGTAAGTTGTTGTCTTATAGCCATTTACCTTGCTATTATCCGAGTTGTAAGCTTAGCAATTCTATAATTCAGCCCATTTAATCACTCATTCTTCTAGGCATGCATGTCCAAACTGTTAATTGTTGAATCTCCTTCCAAAGCAAAAACGCTCAAGAAATATCTTGGTAGCGACTTTGAAGTGCTTGCCTCTTACGGACATGTGCGCGACTTGATTCCGAAAAATGGTGCGGTTGATACCGCCAATGATTTCGCCATGAAATACGACATTATTGAGCGTAACAGTAAACATGTAGACGCAATTGCCAAGGCTGTGAAAAGTGCTGATAGCATCTATCTCGCAACCGATCCGGACCGCGAAGGTGAAGCGATTTCATGGCATATTGCCGAAATTTTAAAGTCTAAGAACTTACTTAAAAATAAAGTCATGAAACGTGTCGTGTTTCATGAAATCACCAAAAGTGCAGTTGAACACGCCATCGCCGAGCCGCGCGACATCTCTATGCCTATGGTCAACGCACAGCAAGCTCGCCGTGCTTTAGATTACTTGGTAGGCTTTAATTTATCACCGCTATTGTGGAAAAAAATCCGTCGTGGACTATCTGCAGGACGAGTACAAAGCCCCGCGCTACGCTTAATTGTTGAGCGTGAGCTTGAGATTGAAGCGTTTAAATCACAAGAGTACTGGTCTATTCATTTAGATGCTTTAAAACATAGTCATGGCTTCACGGCGAAACTAATACAGCTCAACAATCAAAAAGTTGAGCAATTCACGGTGATTAACCATGACCAACAATCTGACATTGTTGGCAAATTATTACTCGCCAGCGCAGGTAAAACAACCGTTTCACGTGTTGAAAAGAAACAACGTAGCCGCAGCCCTGCTGCACCATTCACAACATCCACGCTGCAACAAGAAGCCGTGCGTAAATTAGGCTTTACGACTTCACGTGCCATGCGTGTCGCGCAGCAGCTTTATGAAGGTATGGACGTAGGCAGCGGTACTGTGGGTTTGATTACTTACATGCGTACCGACTCATTCAGCATTGCAGCTGAGGCCATTGCGCAGATTCGTGATTACGTGAAAAAGAATTTTGATGCAGAGTACTTGCCAAAAGCTGCCATTCAATACAAGACTAAATCAAAAAGTGCGCAAGAAGCCCATGAGGCGATTCGCCCAACCGACATTAGCCGTACACCTGCTAGCGTTCGCCAATACTTAACAGACGAGCAATTTAAACTGTATGAAATGATTTGGAAACGCGCATTGGCTTGCCAAATGGCGCCTGCTAAATTTGATGCAGTGAGCGTAGATTTAAGCGTAGGTTCTGATGCCAATTTATTCCGTGCTTCTGGTCAAACCCTAGTATTTCCAGGTTTTATCGCGGTTTACATGGAAGGTACTGACGATGAGGAAGAGGAAGGCGAAAGCAAACTTCCACACCTTGAAACTGGCGAAGTGCTGACCGTTGAAAAAATCTACGGTGACCAGCATTTCACCGAGCCACCACCGCGTTATGGTGAGGCGAGCTTAGTCAAGATTTTAGAAGAGTACGGTATTGGTCGCCCTTCTACTTACGCAAGCATCATTAGTACGCTTCAAGACCGTGAATATGTATTATTAGACAAAAAACGCTTTACGCCGACTGATGTTGGACGTGTGGTGAATAAGTTTCTCACAGAGCACTTCACCAAATATGTGGATTACGGCTTCACCGCCAACCTCGAAGATGCGCTTGATAGCGTTGCCGAGGGGGAGCGTGAGTGGTTACCGCTTATGGCGGAATTTTGGCAAGGTTTCAACCAACAATTACTCAGCAAAGCAGATGTTGAGCGCCCAGGTAATGAGTTGATTGATGAAGCTTGTCCTAAATGTGGCAAGCCGCTACAAAAACAACTTAGCCGTTTTGGCACATTTATCGGTTGTACAGGCTATAACGACGAACCTAAATGTGATTACAAACGCAGCTTAAATGGCGCAGCACAAGTTGGTAGCGATCCAATCATCATTGGTAACGATGATGAATCTGGCAAAGAAATCATGCTGATGAATGGCCCATACGGCCCTTATTTACAACTGGGTTTAGCCGTTGAAGGTGACAAAAAGAAACCAAAACGCGTCAGCGTACCTAAAGAAATCTCACTAGCGGATATGAATTTAGAAACCGCGAAAATGGTGCTATCTTTACCACGTGACCTTGGTTTACATCCAGTCACGAATAAAAAGATTGTGGCTAATATTGGTCGTTTTGGGCCTTACGTGAATCACGATGCTAAATTCAAATCGATCCCAAAAACTGACAGCGTATTTACCATTGATCTAGATGGCGCAGTAGCCTTATTAGCGGCAGCTCATACTGGCCCAGCGCCATTAGCCACTTTAGGCAACCATCCAACTGAAGATGGTCAGATTGAAGTGTTTGCAGGTCGCTACGGTCCTTATGTGCAACACGGCAAGATTCGTGCAACGCTGCCAAAAAGCGTAGAACCTGAATCGCTAACTTTGGATGAAGCTTTGGAATTATTGATGGCTAAAGCGCAAAAAGAAGCGCCAGCCAAAAAGACGACTACGAAAAAGCCAACTGCGAAAAAAGCACCTGCAAAAAAACCCGCTGCAGCTAAAGCCACGGCTAAAAAACCAGCGGCAACTAAGACCGCAACGAAGAAACCTGCTGCTAAAAAAGCTGCCGTTCAATAGCCTTAGACCAATAATCTTAGGCTCAATAATCTAGGAGCTAACTAGTTTTCGGCAATAAAAAAGCGGCTTTTTAGCCGCTTTTTTATTGCTCGTATTTCTTGTTTAACCGCTAACATTCTCGCCCAATGAGCCAGTATCGTTATACTCTATCCATTTACGAATTCTATTAGCATCACCAATACGTGACTGCTTGCCTGCTGAATCCAACAAAACAATAATCATAGGCTGACCAGAGATTTCTGCTTGCATCACTAAGCAGCGCCCGGCTTCATTGATAAAGCCAGTTTTAGACAAACCTATCACCCAATCACTACCGCGTACTAGTGAATTAGTATTCACAAAGTTAATTGGATTTTCACGACCATACAATGTAATTTCTTGTGAAGCTGTTGTAGTTACTTGACGAATTTCAGGGTAATGGTATGCAGCATTCACCATTTTCACTAAATCTTCTGCGGTAGAAACATTGTTGCTATCTAAGCCTGTAGCATCATAGAAACGTGTAGATTTCATACCCAATACTTCAGCTTTACGATTCATCGCCACCATGAATGCGCCAATACCACCTGGGTAATTACGCGCTAATGCAGAAGCCGCACGATTCTCTGACGACATCAGAGCAAGCTGCAAAAGCTCGCCACGAGTAAGCTGAGTACCTACATTTAATCTAGAATGTGTGCGTTTTAGATAATCAACATCTTCATCACCGATAAACAACAAATCGTCCATCGGTAAATGTGCGTCTAACATCACCATTGCCGTCATCAACTTAGTGACAGAGGCGATGGGCGTAGATTGATTGGTATTTTTTGCGTAGATGATTTCACCAGTCAGCTGATTAATCACTAAGGCTTTAGATGAAGCTAGCTCTAATGGTCCACTACCGTCGTAGGCCCGTGGCACCGACATGCTTACTTTCTGAACGTGTACTCTTGATTTTTTAACACCAGCGACATTTCTATTCAGCTTATATTTTGCAAGGTCATAGTTGCCGGCTTTATTTTTTTGATATTTGGTATGCGACACTTTGATGTGAGATACCACATGCTTATGCGTTTTTTTTGCAGCCGCGTACGAAAGCATGGGCGACAAGCTTAGTGTCAAGGCGGTATAAAGTAGTATAAGTTTGCGCATAAATAAATTAGTTTCTTTTACGTCATAGAGTTACGAGATAATTCTATATAAAAACTTTAGCTTTGTCATTAAAAATGTTTATCTTTGATAATACTCTTAATTTAAGGGTTCATTATGCATGAATTTCATTTTCATAATTCTATAATTAACAATATAATCACAGGCTTATTCATCATTAAGCAGTTATTTTCAGAGCACCCAAAATGCAAATTCCAAAGACTATTCTATACAGCAACGAACATTTATGGACTAAAGCATCGACTGATGGCGCATGGGAGGCTGGCATTACAGACTACGCGCAGGATTTACTGGGGGATATTGTGTTTATAGAAGCCCCTGCAATTGGCACTAAGCTAGTGGCAGGACAACCTTGCGGCCTCGTTGAATCAGTAAAAACAGGTTCGGATTTACACGCTTTGGTTAATGGTGAAGTGATTGAAATCAATCAAGAGTTGATTAACTCACCAGAGTTAATCAATGAAAAACCATATCAAGCATGGATATTTAAATATAAGCCGAGTGACGATGATGTGAGCAAGACCCTGTTATCTGCCGAGGCATACCAAGCTTTACTTGACGGCGTTGCTTAAGGACTTTAGTAATCCTACCAAGCAAAGCCTACTTACTAAAAATCAAGCGTACGGAATCTAATAGCTTTTCTATTTCAGCCTTAATGTTTGCGCTGACTAGCTGCTCGATTCTTGGCACTTCAACACTCAGTATTTCCTGAACCTTATTGGCTAACGCTTGCTCAACTTCAGGCAATTCTGCATTTAGCGTTTGCTTGAATTCTTGCTTGCTTGCATCTGCCATTCCCACAAAATCTTGTTTTATGCTTGCGGTTAACTCACTAGCCAAGCCTTGATATAGCAATGGAAAAGCTTCGCTGACTTCTTTATCCAGCTGCTGTTTAGATTTCAATTGCAACGCATCCAAATAAATCGTGAGCTCAGTATGCGATTGCGCAGTCAGGCCTTGATAAATCGTTGACAATTCACGCGCCAGATTATTCTGATGCTCAGTTAAAATGTCTTCATGCAGGCGCGTTATTTTATCTTGTAATGCATGGCTGGCATCTTCTACTGTTTTGGTTTCTAGCCCAGATAAAGTTGTCTGCAACTTTTCCGTTAACGAGTCTTGCAACATAGGTAACGCACCAATGAGTTTCGCTTGCACTTCGGCAATGCCCTGCGCTTGCATTTGCACTAGAGCGTTATCTAAATCCGACTTCAAGTTAGTCGCTACCTGAGTTGTATTTTCAATCGTTGCAGTTTCCAAAGTTTTTAAAGTTTCCTGCACCCGGTTCGTCAGTACCTGCTCCATAGCTGGCAATGCAGCGGCGAGCTTAGCCTGCACCTCGGCCATCCCATTTTCATGCATCTGACCCAACGCGCTTTCCAAGTCAGATTTGGCTAAGTTAGCACTTGATTGCAAAACTTGAGTAGCGCTTTCAAGCGCATTACTTTCTAAATTGGCTAAGTTTGCTTCAAACTGCTTAGTAACGGCTTGCTCCATCATGGGCATTACTTGGCTAAGTTTGGCTTGCATTTCGTCCAAACCTCTAGCCTGCATTTCACTTAAAATATTAGCTAAGTCAGCTTTGATAATGTCTGCATTTGCATGCATCATTTTAGGAATTTCTGTGGCTAAGTCTGCTCTCACTTTATCCACATACACAGCACTATTCTCCATAACCGCCTGCTGCGCGCTTGCCACGGCGTGACTAACTTCCTGCGCTACTGAATCTTTGATTTGTTCAACCGAAGTTTGTTGTGCCTGAACAATAGCGGTATGAATAGTTTCCATCAAGCTGGCATGGCTAGCCTGCTGCGAGGTGTTGAGTTCTTCGTTGATATGCTGTGTTAATCTAGTACTAGCCAACTCTTGAATCGCATTAGATTTATCTTCTAGCAGTTGCGATTGCAATTCATACTGCTCTTTCAGCGCATCAGCAAGAAAATTCTGACTCGCTTTTTGTATCTCTGCTGACTCGTGAAGTAAATCATCATGCATGCGTTTTTTAAACTTCTGTATGACGGCATGTTCAATTTCTTCCTCAAGCTGCAGCTTTAATTGCGGCCTAATTTGCGCAGTCAGCTCTGCAATCAAGTCTGCAGTGATATTGATCGGCTTAATAGATTGTGCAGATTTGACGTGCACTTCTGTTAATAAGGGAATATCTTCTTCTTGCATAATTAAGCCTAATGAAAATTAGATTGAGCACTCATCAACTGTGACCGGAACTACGGCTTAAATAGCTGCCGCATCCGTTGATTTTATATCATAGCCACGATCTTTATAAAATCTAAAACGCACTCTAGCAGCAGCTTTATCAGCCTCATCGCTACCGACTAATTCGACCAAGTATCTAAATCTACTAAAAAAAAGCGGCTGCGCCGTTTGCAGATTAATTAACACATCATCTTGTAATAAGTTTTCACCTTGCGCATCTATCACAATAGGCGAGAATTGACTATGCGCTTCATTCACATGGCTATTTGCCAAAAAACTGCTGGCTGAATGCGACCATAGTAGGTTTTGCATCTCACTACTCATGGCATCGTTTTGCGTATAAATAGTGAGTTGGCGCCCTTTAGCAAGCGCCTTTTCACACAGCTCTACAGTTTTTGCAAACTTATCAGGCACATTAAAATAGAATTCAACACGAGTCATGACGTGTGCTATTTTTTCGAGCTATTCGCTCTATTCACTAAAAATGCGGTTAATAGTGGCACTGGACGACCAGTCCCCCCTTTTTCTTTGCCCGACTTCCAAGCAGTGCCAGCAATATCCAAATGTGCCCAATCATATTTTTTTGCAAATCGAGATAAGAAACAGGCCGCGGTAATACTACCAGCTGCACGACCGCCAATATTAGCCATATCAGCAAAATTACTATCGAGCAAAGGTTGGTAGTCATCCCACATCGGCATGTGCCATGCGCGGTCTAATGCTTTTTCACCAGCCTGCAATAGTTCTTTTGCTAAGTCGTCATTATTGCTAAATAAACCACTTGCATGATGCCCCAAAGCAATCACACAGGCACCTGTCAACGTTGCAATATCAATCACGGCGCTTGGTTCAAAGCGTTCAGCATAGGTCAGCGCATCGCATAAAATCAGGCGGCCCTCTGCATCGGTATTCAATACTTCAATAGTGAGTCCAGACATACTGGTTAACACATCCCCAGGCCTTGTTGCGCGACCATCTGGCATATTTTCACAGGTAGGAATAACGCCTATTACATTCAAAGGCAAGTCCATTTCTGCAATGGTTTTGAACGTACCGAGCACACTTGCCGCGCCGCACATATCGTATTTCATCTCATCCATTTCAGAACCTGGTTTCAATGAAATACCGCCAGTATCAAAGGTAATACCTTTACCCACTAGCACAACTGGTTTTTGGTCTTTTTTACCTTTTAAGTGTTGCATGATAATAAATTTAGGTGGCTCTTCACTACCTTGTGACACAGCTAAAAATGAACCCATGCCTAAATTTTCAAGCTCTTCACGCTCTAAAACTTTAACCTTGAAATCATGTTTTTTACCCAATGACTGCGCTTGCTCTGCCAAGTAGCTAGGTGTACAAACATTTGGTGGCAAGTTACCTAAATCTTTTGCAAAGCTCACACCTGAAGCCAATGCCAAGCCATCGGCCAGACCAGCTTTAGCTTCTTTTACATCGCCAGCGGCTACATTAATATTCAGTGTAGCTAAGCCTTTCTTAGATTCTTCTTTTTTCTTCTTAATCGCATCAAACTTATAAGTTGCATCAAGGCTTGCTTCAACAAGATGTGCTGTTTTTTGTTTGGTTGTTAATTGCTTTACAGGTAACTCTACTAAGAAAGTAGTGGCTTTACTGGCGCCGCCATGGGCTAAAGCTTTCATTGACGCACGAGCCGCCTTGCAATATTGTTTTTCAGCAAAATCAGACTCTTTGCCTAAGCCTACCAATAAAACGCGCTCACTGGCTGTACCAGGCACGTTATGCAATATTAAAGTGGTGTCAGCTTTACCATCAAAATCACCACGTTTTAGAATATTTGAAAGGTAACCAGCGGACGCTGTATCGACAGATTGAGCAGCATCTGACAGTTTTTTATCTTCATAAACGCCTATAATCACGCAATCGCTCTGCAGCTTTAGCGGATTGTCGCTTTTTATGCTAAATTCCATAGTGCTGGATTTCATCGCTTCACCCTTTTTATATTATTAAGTTAAATTATCGCGTGTTTTACACGCAATTCATAGTTGTAAATATATAGTTACCAATAAATCATATGCTTTTTAGGCGTTCACTCTTACACGAACTCATCGCTACCGCCAGTGGTACTTTTCTTATTTTAATAGGGATTGTCATCGCGCAACGCGCGGGTTACTTGGTTCAACTGGCGGCAAAAGGCGTTCTACCTAACGATGCCATCACTACCATATTAGGCTTCAACATCATTCGGTTTATGCCTTTATTGTTATCCCTGAGTCTATTTTTAGCGATACTACTGACACTATCTCGCTGGTATAGAGACTCCGAAATGGTGATTTGGTTTAGTGCGGGTCTTAGTATCACTAGCTGGATACGCCCAATACTAGTATTTGCCACTCCTATTGTGGTAATTATTGCTTTTTTAAGTCTATTTGTAACCCCTTGGGCCACCAACAAAGTAGAGGATTTTCGTGTGCAGCTTGAAAGCCGTGATGACTTAGCTGCCATTAGTCCTGGCGTGTTTAAAGAATCTGCGCATGCAGATCGCGTATTCTTTATAGAGAGTTTTGATGAGTTGGGCAACATTGTTAAAAACATCTTTGTTCAATCGATTCAACATCAAAAATTAGGGATTATTGTCGCGGCACAAGGTAGCCGGCTGGTCGAGAAAAATGGCGATAACTTTTTGCTAATGGAGCACGGCCATCGTTACGAAGGAGCTCGCGGCACATCTGAATACTCAACAACAGAGTTTGAGAAGTACGCCATTCGCGTGGAAGCAAGCGAGGCAAAGCGTGAGCCACCTTCAACGCAATCGATTTCCAGTCGTGATTTAATCATGAATAAAAGTAATAATAATATTGCTGAATTGCAATGGCGCCTTGCTATGCCGGTTTCTGCGCTGATACTTGCTCTGCTAGCCATCCCTTTAAGCGCATTAGATCCTCGTGCAGGACGCTCAGCAAATTTTGCACTGGCTATCGTGATTTATATTATCTACAACAATTTACTCAATATCATTCAGGCCTGGATTGCGCAAGGTAAAGTGAGTGGAATTATAGGGCTATGGCCTATCCATTTAGTCTTCGGCACCTTGGTTTTTTATATGTTTTATAGACGCGCTTTGCAGCTACCGATTTTACCCAGCATTCCTCGGCCTTCATGGTTAAAACTGCCAAAGAAAGCTAAACGTTAGATCCGAAAATAGTGATCTAGATTTCATATGAAAATTCTAAATAAATATTTACTCAAAGAGATTGTGAGCAATGTGCTCATGGTCATGCTGGCACTTATTGCCATGTTCTCTTTCTTCGATTTAATTCAAGAGTTAGATGCTTTAGGCAAAGGTAGCTATGGCCTTGGTAAAATTTTATTATTCGTATTACTCAGCGCACCCGGCCATGTTTACGATGTGATGCCTGTAGCAGTGCTAGTAGGTTGCATGTACAGCTTGGGGCAGCTCGCGCGTTATTCTGAGTTGGTAGTGTTAAGAGTGAGCGGCTTATCTATTTTTGATATTGCAGTTTTGCTATTAAAAATAGGCGCTATATTTACCATCATCACTTTTTTAATAGGTGAACTTGTCACACCATTTAGCGAAAAAACGGCTCAGCGCATGCGTATCAAAGCCACTGACTCTGTTGTTGCTCAAGAGTTCAGGTCTGGTCTTTGGGTAAAAGATGGTAATAGCTTTATCAACGTTGAAGAAGTGCTGCCAGATGCAACATTGCTCAATATCCACATCTTTGACTTTGATAAAAATGCAAAGCTTATCTCTACGCGTAATGCTAAAGCGGGGGAGTTTAAACATGAGTCTTGGAAACTCAAGGATGTTACAGACACCAGTTTCGACAAAGACTCTGTGAAAGTAAGCCAGTCTTTAGAGGCAACATGGCACTCTTTGATTCGACCAGAATTGCTCAATGTATTACTTATCATGCCAGAAAAAATGTCTGCATGGAATTTATATACTTATATCAACCATTTAAGTATCAACAAACAAAAGACGACGCGTTACGAGGTGGCACTCTGGGCGAAAATGATTTATCCCTTAGCATGCATGGTGATGGTGGTTCTAGCTCTGCCCTTTGGTTTTGTTCAACAACGCGCGGCGGGGGCTAGTACCAAGATTTTTGTTGGCATTATGCTGGGGGTCATGTATCAAATACTCAACCGCGTATTTGCACATTTAGGATTACTCAATGACTGGCCGCCACTATTTAGCGCCATTATGCCTACCATCATGTTTCTGATGGCGGGTGTGGCAATGCTGTTTTACGTGGAGCGTAGATAATTTTATTTTTGAGCAGCCTATCATGCAAAAATAGCCTATCACGATCTACTATGGCCCAGAAAAAGCCTATACCGAATACCATCAGACTTAGACTGGCTAGAATATACCGCAGAATCGCCGCTTTTAATGGCAACAGCTGCGCTTCTTGATTGAGCAACTTTAACTGCCAAGTTTGCATGGCAAGCGTCTGACCTTTTTTCTGCCAACACCAAACAAAATACACCCCCACAGTCAGCCATAAAAATAGCTGTAGCAAATATCGTTTAACCCCTGTTGTCGCCTCACCTAGTGATAAAACAAAAATAGTTGTGACCGCTAACGATAGCGCAATCACGACTAACGCCTCGTAAATAAGACAAGCCCCAAGCTTAAATAAACTTGGGGCTGTTGTTTGTGTTACTTGCTCATTTTGCATAGGTAATAGTTAACTTATCAATCAATTTAAATCTGCATCCTTGTAGGTATCTGGTGAATCAGCGCGCAATCTGGCTCTTTCTGACTCTGGCAGTTTTTGGTATTCCAACCATTTTTGACGCAATTCATTTTTTTTATCCGTGGGCAAAGACTGAAATTGCTGATGACTTTTTCTTGCATTCTCGCGTTCATACGGCGTCATACGACTCCAGTTGGTGAGCCGCTTCCGCACTAAATCTTGTTTGCTTGGACTCATTTTGGGGTAATCACGGGCAATATCCAACATTTTTTCACGCTGCCAAGGACGCAAAGTATCCCACTCAGAGGCTAAAGGATTTAAGATTTGTCGCTGCCCATCATTCAATTGCGCCCAAGTCACGTTAGTATCATCGGCTAAGACCACATGGTTAAATATCAATCCACTGACTAACAATGCAGCTGAAAATACTGAGACGAGTTTTAATCTCGCTTGGAAACTAACCATGTATCAAACCCCTTATCTGCAAATGCTTCTGGTGGCAATTCAGACGCCAACAAAAATGCATCACTATTTTCTAAATTATTATCTGCATTAAATTTTTGTGCGGCAAAAAATGTAAGCAACATGGCTCCAACAATAATGGCAGCAGACATCAAACGATGCTGCCCAAAATATCCACCAAAGCCATGCCCTACCCATTGCAAAACATGATCACTTCGATTGACGCCTTGGCTGGCCTCTAATTTACTGACCGCTAACTCACGTGCTTCTGATAAGCGCTGTAAAGTAACCGCATTCAAATGTTGTGAGTTATCATTCAGCAAGTTTGCCGCGAGTTTAGCTACCTGCTCATCTTCTATAAGATTGGCATTCACTAGATTTTCATTTACTTGACTGTTTTGCATATCTTTTTGAGTATCCATAGCTCACCTCCTAGCCTTTTGAGCCTTCGCTGGTTAACATTAAACTTGATAGACCTAATTTTTCTAGACCTTGTTTCTTCAATTCTATCGCCAATGAGTGAACTGCCCGAGAACAGTGCGTTTTAACGCTTCCGTCTGAGCAACCCATGACTTTTGCCGTTTCAGCAACATCCATCTCCTCCCAATAACGCAGCACGAAGGCTTCTCGTTGACGCGCAGGTAGTTTTTCTAATGCCGCTTCTATCAACTTGATGGTTTGGCTACGTTCCAACTGTGCAGCGGGCTCATCGCTGTCATCTTCTACATCTATCGTCTCTAATGGATCACGATCTTCACCATCTTCGCTGCCGCCAAATGAAGATAATAAAGTAGTCCATAAATTTCTAACTTTTTGCCTGCGCCAAAAATCTCGCATAGTGTTTTGCAAAATGCGTTGAAACAGCATCGGCAGTTCTGCTGCTGGCTTATCACCATACTTTTCTGCAAGCTTCATCATCGCGTCTTGTACAATATCTAGCGCAGCATGATCATCACGCACGGCATAAGCCGTCTGCTTAAAAGCACGACGTTCTACCGACGCAAGGAAATCTGAAAGTTCTCTAGTTGTTGCCATTGCGCTTACGGTTGATTGATATATTATAAGTTGTTGACGCAGTCATTAGCGAAAGTATATCAGGTTTACATTTTGAACTAGACCAAGCTTTGGTTACAATCGTATCAATTATTTAACAGGTGCAAAATCTTATGTGGCGACTGATTTTTTTAGGCGTAATCATTTATTTACTGATCGTAGCTTTTAAGCGCAACAAAGCTGGCGCAAACAATGACGATAAAAATATCAAGAAAGATACGCCTGTAAAAGAGCAGGAAATAGAAAACATGGTGCAATGTGCTTCATGTGCGGTACATTTACCGAGGTCAGAAGCATTTCTGGTCAATGGTGAGTTTTACTGCAGTAAAGCTCACATCCCTAAATAGCTCATCATCACTATCACTATTTAAATTGAACCCCAAGAAATTAAATTCAGAAGTGTTAGATTCTAACGTCAAACAAAGTCTTGCCGACTCTATTGACCTATCGCTTCAGCGCCATGCAATCAACATACTCAACATATTTCGCTTTGTTTTAAGTTTAGTTTTTATTGTTTCTTATCTTTACCTGGGTAAAGATTCAATATGGCAAGGCGGCTACGCCATACTCACATTCAAACTGTCGATTGCCTACTTTATCTTTAGCATCTTCATTTTACTCATTAGTCCACTAAAGTCTGACGTGTATCGGCTTTCCTTACCATTTCAAATCACGGCTGATATTGTTTTTATTATTTTATTTATGCTTGCTGCTGGCGGCATCACTAGCGGGCTAGGGCTTTTACTTGTCATTATTATAGTTATCGCCAGTTTAGCCAGCAATGGTAGGTTGTCATTATTCTATGCTGCCATCGCCACTATTGGCTTATTGCTTGAGCAGAGCTACCAAATACTCGAAGATAATTTATCTGCGGCAACCTATACACAGCCAGTGATGCTAGGCTTAAGTTGCTTTGCGACAGCATGGCTGGCTTATAGTCTAGCGAAACGTATGCAGCACAGTGAAGCACTTGCTTCTGCGCGCGGCATTGATATTGAAAACTTGTCGCAAGTTAATGCCCTCATTACACAAGAGATGCAGGATGGCGTTATTGTGGTGGATGAAGACTTAAATATTCGCCACAGTAATTTGCAAGCCACCGCACTACTTTCCTTAGCACAAGATAACGAAGCTAATTTCACCTTAACCAAGCAAGCGCCTGAGATTGCGACAATGTTTAATGATTGGGTCAATGGCGCGGACGAAAAGAACAACTCGAATATTTCCATCAGCAACCGTGAGTTAAAGCTCAGGTTTATGCCTATCAATCAACAGAAAGACTCGCCTTTATCAGACAGGAATGCTGGCGCGGTAATTTTCATTCAAGATTTGAGCCAAATTCAAACGGCAGCGCAACAAGCTAAACTGGCGGCTCTAGGCAGATTAACTGCCAATATCGCACATGAAATTCGCAACCCATTAAGCGCAATCAGTCATGCGAACCAATTACTACAAGAGGATGAAAATAACTCTAAATCGACTGAACGACTACTCGAAATTGTGGCTGATAATATTGGGCGTATCGACCAAATTATCAAAGATGTGCTTGAACTAAATAGACGCGACCGCACGCAGCAAGAGCTCTTTGAAATAAGTGACTTCCTCAGCAGCTTCCATGCACAATTTTGTGCAGTGGAGAAAGTATTGGACACACAATTTCAGCTGGATAATCTATCACAAAAAACGCTCTCTTTTGACAAGCGCCATCTAACGCAAATTTTATGGAATTTATGTAAAAATGGCTGGGAGCATAGTCAAAAACAAGCAGGTAGCCTAAAAATTATTTGTTCTGAATTCAGTAAATCAGGCTTGAGCATACAAATTATTGATGATGGTGATGGCGTAGCCGAACAGGATCAATCTAGATTATTCGAACCGTTTTTTACCACTAAAAATACTGGGAATGGTTTAGGGCTTTATATTTCACGTGAGTTAGCTGAAGCCAATGGCGCAAAACTGAAATACCAAGCACTTGCTAGCGGCAGTGTCTTTATTTTGCAGCTAAAAAAGGCATAATAGCGCATGACAAAAAAACTGACCTGCTTAATCGTTGACGACGAAACTGATATCCGTGAATTACTCACAATGACCCTAGAGCGCATGGATATTGATACTTATAGTGCGAGTAATATTCAAGAAGCCAAATCTTTACTCACACAACGTCAATACGCACTGTGCTTAACAGACATGCAAATGCCGGGCGGGACTGGGCTGGATTTAGTCAATTACATCAATGAATTTCACCCAGGCTTACCAGTTGCAGTCATCACCGCCCATGCCAGCGCTGAAAATGCAGTATCTGCACTTAAAGCTGGTGCTTTTGATTATCTAAGTAAGCCTATTTCACTCAAGCAATTACGCCCAGTGATCGAGTTCGCACTCAAGCTCACATCGCAAGCCAGTACCAGCAAAGGCGATGCACTTGAGATGGTCGGTGATTCTGAGCCTATGGTGCATGTACGTGCAATGATCACCAAGCTTGCGCGTAGCCAAGCGCCGGTTTATATTAGCGGCGAGTCTGGCAGCGGTAAAGAACTTGCAGCAAAACTCATCCACAAGAACAGCTCTAGGGGTGACGGTGCTTTTATTGCGGTGAACTGCGGCGCGATTCCAGAAAACTTGATGGAAAGCGAATTTTTCGGCTACAAAAAAGGTTCTTTTACAGGCGCAAGCCAAGATAAAGAAGGTATGTTTCAAGCGGCGAATGGCGGGACTTTATTTTTAGATGAAGTCGCTGACTTACCGCTGGCGATGCAGGTTAAACTCCTGCGTGCTATTCAAGAGAAAAAAGTGCGTATGGTAGGCGGCACCAATGAAGAGGCCGTGGATGTACGCATTATCAGCGCCACTCATAAAAACCTAGCTGAAATGATGGATGCAGGGCTGTTCAGGCAGGATTTGTATTACCGCCTAAACGTTATTCAACTTAAAATGCCTTCTTTGCGCGACCGTCCAACTGATATTCCCTTACTAGCAAATTTATTACTCGCAAAACTATGCGCCTACCAAAAAATCAGCATGCCTGAATTAGATAGCGACGCGCAGGCCTATATCTCAAAAATGCAGTTTCCTGGCAATGTGCGCGAGTTAGAGAACATGCTGGAGCGAGCTTTGGCCATGAGTGATGGCAAAATAATTACCATTGAAGATTTAAGCTATGAGAGCAGCTATGGCGCTACGAGCTCAGGATTAAACACGCAGAAGAACTCAACGTTTAATGGCGAAAAACCATTAGACCTCAATTTACCTGATTACCTTGAAGACGTTGAGAAAAAAGCGATCGTTAAGGCATTAGAGAAAACTAATAACAACAAGACAGCGGCGGCGAAGTTGCTTGGCGTAAGCTTTCGCACTTTGCGTTACAGGTTATCTAAGCTGGGCTTGGCTAAAGAAAGTGATTTAGACCCAGACTTTGAAAACGATGATGCCTAGTTAAGCGTCAGTCTAACTAGGCATCAATCTAATAAGCAGTTTAGGCTAATACTTTTAACTTAACACTAGCACCAAATAAGTCACATACATCGCACCATTCACCAGCAAATGCCAAACTCTGATACCGCCTTTAGCAACTAAATATCGCAACCAGATTGACGCAAGCAAGGTCATGGCAATACCTAACACCACTTCTTTGCGCGGCTCCCAAGGCGTTAGCATAATACCAATCGCAGGTAGCAAAGTACCTTGAAATACCATGGCGCCAGTAATATTACCGAATGCCAAAGTATCTTTGCCTTTGCGTATCCATAAAATACTGTTCACTTTTTCAGGTAATTCTGTAGCAATCGGAATAATCAGTAAAGACAGTAACAATGCTGAAATACCCATGATGTGAGAGGCTGCCTCAACACCGTGAATAAAGCCTTTAGCGCCCGCAATCAACAAGCCCAGTCCTAACAACAACTGAATAACCACCACTACCATATTATTTGGCAAACCCGTTTTACATAAGAACATGTCGCCGCCTGCTTCTGTCGCATGGCCGTCTTCCACCAAGGCTTTTGAAGCATTAATCGTCATCATCACGTAAATAACATAAATCAATACCATGCAAGCACCCAAGCCATAACGCACCGTTGTTAAGGTGTGAGGCACGTACATGGCAACTGCTGCAAAAGTAAATGCCGCAATAAAAAAGTTAAGGTCACGTGTTAAGCCAGTGCGCTCTGGTCTTAAGTGACCTTGCGTGCCGCGACGCTTCCATACCGAAATCGCCATGAGTGAAATGGATAAAGTCGCTAGCATCAAAGGTGCGCCTAAAATTGAACCTACGCCAATTTCTTCGTTGGTCGCGACATTTTGTGTACCTGCCAACAAAGCAAGTAAAGGCACCATGGTTTCGGGCAACGCAGTGCCAACTGCAGCAAAGATAGAGCCCGTCACGCCTTCAGAAATACCAAGCTTTTCGCCCAAGTGTTCTAGCGCGTTGGTGAATACCTCTGCCGCGATTAAAATCACGATCAGCATGACGAATAACTCTAAAAATACCATCTGACTCTTCCCTAACTATTGCAAAATTTGGAGTAAATATTTGTTTGTGCCGACATTTTATCGGAATACTTCAATTTCTAACTAAATTTCGCATAAAATTAAGAACTATGAAATATTATGCAATCAACGAAGCTGGTATGGCGACTAACGCGCAATATATCGCATCGCCTAACTTTGACATTAGACCTGAGAGCGAAATCAGCTTAATCGTCATTCACAACATTAGCCTACCGCCCAGCCAGTATGGTGGTAACGGCATTATTGAATTATTTACTAATTGCCTTAATCCGAACGAACATCCTTACTACGCAGAAATATACACACGTAAAGTATCGTCACACTTTCTTATTCGACGTGATGGCAAACTCGTACAGTTTGTATCTTGCCTAGACCGTGCTTGGCATGCGGGTGTATCAAACTGGGATGGTCGGGAACGTTGTAACGATTTCTCGGTCGGAATAGAGCTTGAAGGTTCAGACTTTGAAGCATTTGAGCCAGCGCAGTACCTTACACTTAAAGAATTGATAGCAAGCCTGACTAACGCTTACCCGATTCAAGCTATAGTGGGACATTCTGATATTGCACCCATACGCAAAACAGATCCTGGACCCTATTTTGATTGGTCTCAAGTAGATAAAATACATAAAAATTAAAATCTAAATTAAGAAACGATTACTACCTAAAATATGCAAAAAAATACCCGATTTTTCTTTATC